>JBOHEO010000325.1:0-4264 GCA_050701055.1 Pseudonocardia sp.
GTTCGGCGCACGGCCGCCGCGGGAGTGCCGCCGCTGCTCCTGGTGGCGGCCGGGTTGGTGGCGTGGCAGTGGTACGTCACCGCGTACCAGGTGCGCCCGCAGGCGCTACCGTCACCACTGCGGGTAGCGGCTCAGGGCTGGGCGTTCCGGGAGCAGATCTGGGCGAACACGGTGCCGACGTTACAGGTCACGGCGGTGGGGTTCGCGGTGTCGCTGGTGCTCGGCTGGGCGCTTGCGGTGGCGGTGGACTTCTCGCCCTGGCTGCGCCGGGCCCTCACCCCGTTGCTGGTCGCCTCGCAGACGCTGCCGATCATCGCGATCGCTCCGCTGCTCATCATCTGGTTCGGGTTCGGATTGTTCCCCAAGGTCGTGGTGATCGCGCTGGTGACGTTCTTCCCGATTGCGGTCGGGCTGATCGAGGGTTTCGCCGCGACCGACCGGCAGGCGTCGAACCTGCTGCGGAGCATGGGGGCGTCGCGGCTGGCGGAGTTCCGCTACGTCCGGCTGCCGGGTGCGTTGCCGTACTTCTTCACCGCCCTGCGCATCGGCATCACCTACGCGGTGACGGGCGCGATCTTCGCCGAGTACGTGGGCGCGACGGCGGGGCTGGGCATCTTCATGAACCTGCAGAAGAATTCCTTCCGCACCGACCTCGTGCTGGCCGCAGTGGTGGTCACAGCGGTGCTCAGCGTCGGGCTGTTCACGCTCACCTACCTCGTGCAGCGGCTGGTCATCCCCTGGCACGGGGCGGAGCGGCGGAGGGGCCGTGCCTGAGACCAAGCTCGTCCTCGACGACCTGACCAAGGGCTTCCGCACCGAGGCCGGGACGCTGCCGGTGCTGGCCGGTGTGTCACTGGACGTCGCGCCGGGAGAGTTCGTGTCGGTGATCGGACCGAGCGGCTGCGGCAAGTCGACGCTGTTCAACGTGATCGCCGGGCTGGAGCTTCCCGACACCGGGAGGGTGGTCGTGGACGGCGCCGACGCCACCGGCTGCACAGAGTCGTTTGCCTACATGCCCCAGCAGGACCTGCTCTTCCCGTGGCGGACGGTGCTGGACAACACCGCGCTCGGCCTCGAGGTGGGGGGCATCAAGCGCCGCGTCGCCCGCGAGCGGGCTCGGACCCTGTTCGCCCCGTTCGGACTCGCCGGCTTCGAGGACGCGCATCCGTTCGAGCTGTCCGGCGGGATGCGCCAGCGTGCGGCCCTGCTGCGGACCGTGGTGCAGGACCGACCGGTGCTGCTGCTCGACGAGCCCTTCGGTGCACTGGACTCGTTGACGCGCACCGACATGCAGAGCTGGCTGGAGGGCGTGCGCTCCCGCTTCGACTGGACGGTGCTGATGATCACCCACGACATCCGGGAGGCGGTGTTCCTCGCCGACCGGGTGGTCGTACTGGCCGCACGGCCGGCTCGGGTGCGCCGGGAGGTGGCGGTGGACCTGCCGCGCCCCCGGGAACTGGAGATGATCACCTCGGGGCGGTTCGCCGCGATCGAGGAAGAACTGCTCGGTGCCTTGCGCGGCGGCGATCGTCGGTGAGTCGGCCGGTGTTTCGCCAGACGGCCGAGCTGGACGCGACGTACCGCGAAGGTCCATTGGTCAAGGGACTAAGCTGACAGAGCCGGATGGGGCGCACCACGCGCGGGACGCTTCCGAGGTCCTTGTGGCGGTTGCCCCGGGGTAGACCTGTCACGAGGCGGGTTGCCGCCCGGCTAGCGGAGGAGACCGTAGCGATGAGCTGGTCCGGAAGTCCCGCAACTACCAGTGGTCAGGGCGATTTCGCCGCGGCCCAAGTGGCTTACTCGGCCGTTTGTGACAGCCAGAACCGGCGGGCGGCACGGGTTGTCGCCGGCCGTTCTGCCGATGCCGAGGATTGCGCCGAGATGCTGGCGATGCTCGGCCTCGACGCGGCCGAGGGCAGACGCGCCGGCTGAGCGGTCACGGCGCGCGCGTCAGGCACGAGGGGCGGCTCCCGGTCATGCCGACCGGGAGCCGCCCTCACCACCGCCATGACGCTCCCTGCCTCGTCGTTGCCTGCTCGGCGTCTCGCCCGTCCGCCCGGACGAGCCCGTCCGCCCGGACGAGTACCCGCCTGCGCAGGGGGTACCCCGCTTTCGGGACGGCTCACGACCCGCGGGAGGTTCGATGCTCAGCAGCGATGACCGCCAGCGGCTGGCCGGCATCGAACGGCGGCTGCGGGCCGAGGATCCCGATCTGGTCGCGGAGTTCGAGGCCCGGATCCCGGTTCCGGTCCGGCGCCCGTGCTCAGCGTCCGCGCCGCGGTGGCTGGCAGCCGCGGTCGTGGTGCTGGTGGCCCTCGCCGCGATGAGTTTCCTGATCGGGCTGATGTTCGCCGGCCTGATGTTCGGTGGGCTGGCCGTCCTGGCTCATCGGGTCCGGCGCAGTGGCACGTGGCCCCCGTGGAACGGCAGCGGTTGGCGCAGGATGGGGAGGTGATCTCCACCCCGATCCGGCTACCCGTGCTGGTACCGCCCCCGACCGACCTGCCACCCACAGCGGCGACCCTGCGCGCGCAGGTACGGGCGTTCCTCGCCCAGGAGCAGGCCACCGGGGCGTGGCGTCCCCGAGCCGACGTCTGGCTGTCGGGTTGGGACGAACGGTTCACCCGGGAGCTGGCCCGCCGCGGCTGGCTGGGGATCACCATCCCGGTCGAGTACGGCGGACAGGGAGGTTCGCCGCTGGAACGCTACGTCGTCACCGAGGAGCTGCTCGCCGCCGGTGCGCCCGTCGCCGCGCACTGGGTGGCCGACCGGCAGATCGGTCCGACGCTGATGCGCTTCGGCACCGAGGAGCAGCGTCGTCGTTACCTGCCCCGGATCGCTGCGGGGGAGTGCTACTTCGGGATCGGGATGAGTGAACCCGACGCCGGGTCGGACCTCGCGGCAGCACGGACGCGCGCGGAGCGGGTTGATGGCGGCTGGGAGCTCACCGGCACCAAGGTGTGGACCTCCGGGGCGCACCGCGCACACGCCTTCTTCGTTCTCGCCCGTTCGGGCCCGCGAGATGAGGCCGACCGGCACGCCGGGCTCAGCCAGTTCATCGTCGAGCTCGATTCGCCCGGGGTGGCGATCCGGCCGATCCCGCTGCTCACCGGCGCGCACCACTTCAACGAGGTGGTGTTCGACGCGGTGTTCGTCCCGGATGCGATGGTGCTGGGCGAGATCGGTGCCGGATGGCGTCAGGTGAGCAGCGAGCTGGCGTTCGAGCGGTCCGGCCCGGAGCGGTTCCTGTCGACGTTCCCGCTGCTCACGGCTTTGGTGGGGGAGTTGGCCGGAAGCTCGGACGGCGGCGTCGAGCGGGATCTCGGGGCGTTGGTCTCGCGCTTGTGGACGCTGCGGCGGATGTCACTCGCGGTGGCCGGGTCGCTGACCTGCGGGGAGGCGCCCGAGCTGGCCGCCGCCGTCGTCAAGGATCTGGGTACGCGGTTCGAGAACGAGATCATCGACACCGCGCGCCGGCTCGTCGCGATCCCGCCCGATCCCGACGCCGAGCACGGCTACGCCCGACTGCTCGCCGACGCGGTGCTGCACGCGCCGGGCTTCACCCTGCGTGGCGGGACCAACGAGGTGCTGCGCGGCATCGTGGCGCGTGGGATGGGGCTGCGGTGACCGGGTCCGGCGCGAGCGAGCTGACCGACCTTGCGGAATCGATCTTCACCTCCGTCGCGAAGGACGGTGATACCGCCGGTGGGGGCGTCGAGGACACGGGCTTGGATGTCGAGCTCTTGGCGACCCTCGACCGGGCCGGGCTGACCCGGCTCACGTTGCCCGAGCCGGCCGGTGGCAGCGCGGGCACGCTGATCGATGCTGCCGCGGTGCTCGTCGCGGCCGGGGCGCACGCCGCGCGGGTGCCGCTCGTCGAGACCGATCTGCTGGCGGGGTGGCTGCTGCACGCGGCCGGTCTTGCCGTGCCGGCCGGGCCGTTGACGGCTGTGGCGGCCGCCCTGGATGTGCGACGGTCCGGTGCCGGCTGGACGGTCCGGGGTGAGCTCGCGCGGGTGCCGTGGGCGCGGGCCGCGGCCGGGATCGTGGTGCTGACCGGGGAGCAGGTCGTGTTGCTCGACCCGGCGGCCGTGACCCTTGTCGAGGGCGCCAACCTGGCCGGGGAGCCACGCGATCGCGTCGTCGTCGACCTCGCGCTGGCTCCGGTCGCCGGCTCCTCCGGTGGCGCGGCGGCGAAGCTGCGGCTGCGCGCCGAGATTGCCCCCGCCCCGGCCGGCGCGGCGGCGGAGCTGCGGCTGCGGGC
>JBOHEO010000326.1:0-4245 GCA_050701055.1 Pseudonocardia sp.
CGGTGAGTCTGCCGATCGGACACGGCTAGTCTGCCAATCTGGCGCGGCGAGCGGCTTCCGATCTACTCGTGCAGGGCTGGCTGATGGCGAACTCGCCGTGCCCGGATGGCAAACTCGCCGTGTCTGATCGGCGAACTCACCGTGCCGGATCCGCGAACTCGCCGTGTCGGGATGGTGAACTCGCGGTGCTGCGGGGATCGCGAACGTGCGGAAACGAGGACGGGGCGGGGAACCCGGTGGGATCTCCGCCCCGTCGGTGGGCAGGTGGGGTGCCGGCTCTTGCCGGCCTGGATCAAGCGCCGCTCTGCACGTCTACGTCCATCTCGCGCAGCTTGTCGGCGTGCGCGCGGGCGTGGTGACCACAGAACAACAGCTCTCCACCGGAGGGCAGGACAGCACGTACCTTGGCCCCTGCCCCGCATCGATCACAGCGGTCAGTGGCGGTCAACATGGGTCGACTCAGGGTTCCTGGCTGCATGGCGGTCTCCCTCCGTCTAGACGCCGGGAGACCCCGGCGCCCCTTGCAGTGACGACCGCGTGCGCGGTGCGTCCCACTCTGCCAGACGTACAGCACCCCCGCATGTGTTCCCGATACGCGTCGCGAGGAGCGTCACGCCCGACCTTCAGCGGCTGGCGAGCCGTCCGCGCGGTGTCACGTCGGTGACGACCGCGGATTCAGTTGACTATGGGTGAATGATGCGACGGGAAAGGTGGCTCCGCAAGGTGTCGCAGGTAACAACTCCCGCATGGTGACTACGGTGCGTTTTGTGCCTCCCAAGATCGGCAACCGGGCTGTTCCGGCCCCCGCGCTGTTCGTGCTCGGGGGAACATCGATGTACATCGGCGCGGCCCTTGCCGTCGGTCTGTTCGATCAACTGTCACCTTCGGTCGTCGCGATGTTACGGCTGTCCGGGGCGGCGGTGGTGCTCCTCGGCTGGCGCCGTCCGGGCCGGGCAACGTGGGGCAGTGGGAGCCGGATGCGGCGAGCGGTCGCCTTCGGGTTCGCGACCGGCCTGATGAACCTCGCGTTCTACGAAGCCGTCGCGCGGCTTCCGCTGGGTACTGCCGTGGCGGTGGAGTTCTGCGGTCCGGTCGTGGTGGCGGCGGTCGCCGCACGCCGGGCGCGGGACGGGGCAGCAGTGGGGCTGGCCGCCGTCGGAGTGTTGCTCATCGCGGACGTGCGCTGGTCGGGCAGCTCTTCCGGGATGTTATGGGCGCTCGCGGCCGCCGCGATGTGGGCGGCCTACGTAGTGCTCGGCAAGCGCGTGGCAGGGGCCGGCTCTGGGCTGAACGAGATGGCCGTCGGGTTCACGGTGGCTGCGGTGGCACTGTCCCCGCTGCTCCTGCTCGGTGGTCTGGGACTCTCCGCGCTGGCTGACCCGCGCGTGCTGGCATTGGCGGTCGGCGTCGGATTGCTGTCGAGTGTGTTGCCGTACGTGCTCGACCAGATGGTCCTGCGACGCGTCGGACAGGCCCGGTTCGCGATCCTGCTCGCACTGCTGCCCGCCACGGCGACCGTGCTCGGGCTGATCGTGCTGGGACAGGTCCCCGGTGTCCTGGAGGGGGTGGGGATCGTGTTGGTGATCGCCGCTGTGGCTCTGCGATCGGGGGACGGTGACGTGCCGGCAGTACCTCTGGGTGATCGTCATCCGGGACGATCGAGCCGAACCGGCGCACTCCATAGTCACGGCAGGGTGCTCTGGGGGCGTTCAGGGGTCGCGGAACGACCCGTTCGCCGCGGACCGAGGCAAGGTCGTGGTCAGTCTACCGGCGGACCGGGCGGCTGGCCTTCCTGACTGTGACGGCGTCGACGGCGGACCGGCCGATCGCGCGGGCCAGATCACGAGGTCCGTGGTCGCCCCGGACTGGCTGGTACAGCGCCGCAGAAGTCCTTCGGGGGTTGGGAGCACGTCAGCGGCCTGGTCCAAGCTCAAGATCATCAGCTTGGCGCATTCTCCGGCCGGATCTGACCGGAATCGCGCCAAACCGGTCGCCATGGTGGCCTGACGCCGAGCGTCCCTGCGCGGTACAGCAGAAACCATGGCCGCTGGGGGTCGGAATCATGTCGCAACGCGGAGGGCGGCGGCCATGGACGCACCCCTACGCCGCCCGGTACTGCACGGCCACTACGTGTGATGTCGACTCGGGGTTCGGACGGGTCGAGGGCACGCGTGGAGGTGGTGCGGGGATCTGGTGGGCTGAAGGTACCGAGTGTTTGATCGCTGTCGCGGAACCGTCAGCGGTGCTGAGTGCGGTTCCGGGTTCCCAATGGATGATCACGGTACCGCCGGGGCCGCGGTGCCCTGTCAAGATCAGCGTGTCGGTACGGGGAGCCGCAGGGGATGCGGCTCTGTGTTCCCGTTCGGCGATCATGAAGCTAGCGGTGTGATCCAGGACCTGATGAACATACGTGGTGCTGTACCAGCTGGTGCGGTGCCCAAAGGTCGATCAACCGCGGCGGACCTCAAGGCTCACGTCGCGCCCATCTACCGAGATGATCCGCACCGCCAGCCCGCCGACCGTCGCGTCCTCGCCGGCGGCCAGCCGGGCCTGGTCGCCGCGGGCGGACACCGTCACTGCGTCCGGCTCGATCGGGTCGATCCGAAGATCTCGCTCGAACGAGCCGAGCTCGATATCGAGGGTCTGCGCACCGCTCAGGTCGACCTCGCAGACGTTGCCTGCGCACGACGTCGACGAGGACGTCGACGAGGACGAAGACGTCCCGGAGCAGATGGACGTGACGGCGAGCAGCAGGATGGTGACGGCTGGTCCGGGGTGCACTCGCACGGCGGGTCTCCTCAGGATGGGGGCTCCGGCTCCGCGGTTATCCCGCGGCCCGTCGCCTTCATGCGGGACTGAGCAGCTGCCAGCCGAAGGGACGCCGTACCTCGAGGCTGACCCTGGGCTCGGCTGATTCGAGATCAACCGTACCGTCAGCGGATCGACCGCAGCCGCCGCACCGACGGCTGGTCGCCCCCGGCCACCTTGGCGGGTCACGGCGACCGCGTCGGCTCCAATCGACCCGATATGCAGGCGGCTCCCGGGCGGGTTGGGCTTGTGGAAATCCCCCGAGCCCCCGATCCGCCGCGTACGCTCGGTCACACCCCGCGGGAGCACCCACGTACCGAGTGCTGAGAGGGCGGCAGGACCGGCCGTCGACCGTTCGTACCTGACCCGGTTAATGCCGGCGTAGGGAGGAACCGCGTGCGCTTTGCCCGCATGGTCGTCGGCCTCGGTACGGTGCTCATCCTCGTCCTCGCGGGCTGCTCCAGCGGAGGCGACGACGGCGCCCCGATCCGGGTGGCGCTGGACTGGACCCCGAACACCAACCACACCGGTCTCTTCGTCGCCCAGCAGGAGAGGTACTTCGCCGACGCCGGCCTCGACGTCGAGTTCCTGCCGTACGGCAGTACTGCGCCGGACACGCTCGTCGACGCGGGCGCCGCCGAGTTCGGGATCAGCTTCCAGGACTCCTTCACCTTCTCGAAGGCGACCGGCGCGGAGATCACCTCGGTGATGGCGGTCCTGCAGCACTGGGCCACCGAGATCGCGGTGCGCGCCGATCGCACCGACATCCAGACGCCGGCCGACCTCGACGGCAAGACCTACGGCGGGTTCGGCGCCCCCCACGAGGAGCCCAAGATGCGCACGGTGATCACCGGCGCCGGCGGCGCCGGGACGTTCGACACCGTCGTTCTCGGTACCGCTGCCTACGAGGCCCTCTACGCGGGGCAGGTCGACTTCACCGAGCCGTTCGTGGCGTGGGAGGGCATCGAGGCGGAGCTGCGGGGCCAGCCGCTCAAGACGTTCTCCTACACCGACTACGGCTTCCCCGACGCCTACAACGTGCTGTTGGTCGCCAACTCGTCCTGGCTGCAGGACAACCCCGCGCAGGCCCGGGCGTTCGTGCAGGCGGCGCAGCGCGGCTACCAGCTCGCCGCCGACGACCCGGCCCGCGGCGCCGAGCTGCTCATCGCGGCCAACCCGGGCGCGTTCGCCGACGAGGAGCTGGTCACGCGCAGCCAGGACATCCTGAGCGCGGCATACCTGCGCGACGAGTCCGGGCACGTCGGCCGGCAGACCATGGAGAAATGGGCCGGGTTCTCCGGGTTCCTCGTCGACGCAGCGGTCCTGACCGACACCGACGGCGCACCACTGTCCGGCCGGCCGGACTTCGCGACGTGGTTCACCAACGACTATCTGACCCCGCCGTACTGACGGTGGCGGCCGTGCGCCGGTTTCGAG
>JBOHEO010000327.1:0-4219 GCA_050701055.1 Pseudonocardia sp.
TGCCGCTCCAACGTGACGACTTCCGCAAGCGCCTCGACGCCGGGCAGGGCCTGTCGCTGGCCGAGCTGATGTACTCGGTCGTGATGGCATTGGACTCCGTGGAGACCAACTGCGACCTGGAGGTCGGCGGGATCGACCAGTTCCTCAACACGCAGATGTGCCGCAAGGTCATGGAAGTCTGCGGTCAAACCCCCGAACTGGTGGTCGCCACCTCGCTGATCGAGGGCACGGACGGCACCGGGGCCAAGATGAGCAAGTCCAAGGGCAACTACGTACCGCTGACAGCCCCACCCGGCGAGATCTTCGGCAAGATCATGTCGGTACCCGACCGGCTCGTGGAGCCCTACTTCCGGACACTGTCGGAATGGCTGGACCCCGAACTCGCCATCACCAGCGAGCGTGTGGAGGCCGGGACGCTGCACCCGATGGACCTGAAGAAGATCCTCGCCGGGGAGGTCACCGCCGCCATCCACGGCGTCGACGCGGCGATGAAGGCGCGCGAGGAGTTCGTCGCCCGCTTCTCCAAGCGCACCTTCGGTGAGGTCGAAGACCTGCCCACGATCGCCGACCTCAGCCAGCCCGTGACCGAGGTCGTCAAGGCACTGGACTTCGCCAAGAGCAACGGCGATGTCCGCCGCGTCGCTCAGCAGAACGGTCTGCGCCTCGTGGTCGAGTCCGAGGGTGGCCAAGAGCAGGTGACGCTGAGCGCCGACGAAACCCGCGAACCGCTGGCGACCCTGGTCAAGGACAAGCTCGACGGCCAGATCGGCGACTTCTACCTCAAGGTCGGCCGCAAGCTCGCCCGCATCACCACTTGATCCTGGCCGTGGACGCTGTGGTGTTCGACCTGTTCGGCACCCTCGTCACCGCACCCACACCGCATGAACGCGCGTACGCGGCCTCAAGGTTGGCGTCGGCGGTCGGCTGCGAGGGCGCAATGGTCGAGCGCTATTTCCGCGACACCTGGCAGATACGCCATGACGGCACCCTACCCACGTTGACCGACCTCGCCGCGCATCTGGTCCGCAACGTCCACGGGCCGGACGCGGCGGTCGGGCTGGTCGCGGACGAACTCCGCGCGCTGGGAAAGGTCCGTCTCGTACCCGCCCCGTCGATCATCTACGCGCTGAAATCGTTACACAGCAACGGACTACGGCTCGGCGTCCTCAGCGACGCCAGCGCCGGGATCGCCACTGCCTGGACGAGGAGCCCGCTGGCCGCGCTGGTGGACGCGGCGGTGTTCAGTTGCCAGGCCAGAGCCGTCAAACCCAACCAGCAACTCTACAGCCGCATCCGCGACGAGCTAGACGTGCAGCCGGACCGGACGTTGTACGTGGGAGACGGTGGCGGTGACGAACTACGCGGGGCGCTCGCGGCGGGCATGGCCGCTGTCGCCGTCCGTCGCAGAGGTCCCACCAACACGCTCGCCTTCGGCGACAACGACTGGTCCGGCCCCATCCTGGACGCCGCAGAGCACGTCCCTGCCTACCTCGCGGAGCGGACATGAGGGCGTGGGAAATCCGCGACGGCGTCTTGGGTATGCACGAGGTCGAATCAGCCCATCCGCGCAAAGGCGAGACCGTAGTCCGCGTCAGCCACATCGGGATCTGCGGCAGCGACGTGCCAAAGTTGTTGTGTCCCAACGGGTTCGCTCTCCCCGAGCCCTGGAGACCCGGCCACGAGATCGTCGGTAAGGACCCGGCCGGCAGCATTGTCGCCGTCGACCCGCTCGTGCCGTGCGGCACCTGTCCGCGCTGCGGCGCTGGGGACACCCACCTGTGCGCCGCCCTGCGGCGGTTGGGCTGGGATCTGCCGGGCGGACTCGCCGAGCAAGTGATCGTCCCGGCAGAGAACGCGCACCCGGTGCCGGACGGCGTTGATCCCCTCCACGCCGCCCTCGCCGATCCTGCCGCGGTCGCCATCCACGGCCTGCGCTGCAACCCGGTAGGCCCACCAGGGCGTTTGGCAGTCATCGGCGCGGGCACGGTCGGCCTACTCACCGCGCTCTACGCCCACCGGCAAGGCTGGAAGGTCACCGTCGTTCACCGCGACGGCCGCGCTCCCCACAAAACCGTGACTCAGGCAGTGCCAGCCGTGCTCCGGTCGCCTGCGGCGCTGCCCCCGGACGAGGCGTTCAACGTGGTGGTGGACGCGGCCACCGGAGTCGATCCAGCGCCGCTCTACCTCGCCCTGCGGCTCGTGAGCGACGGCGGCGCCGTAGTCGTCCAGAACGCCTACCACCCTAGCGTCCAGCTTCCGACGCCGCTGCGTGACCTGTTTCGCCGATCGATCCGGTTGATCGGCTCGTTTTCCCACTGTCGCCGACGGCCACATGACTTCACTCTGGCCCTGGACCTTCTGCGCAGCCACGCCGCTCAGGTCGCGCACCTTGTCGCCGACGCTGACGAACTTGCGGATCTGCCCACCGTGCTCGACCGCAGTGCGACGCGCTCGGTCCGGCAGGTTCTCACCGTCCGCGCCTCGCAAATAACCAGCCAATAACAACTCGAACACGATTTTGTAACCGGCGTGGATGGAAACGGTATCAACACCGCCCGCGAGCTGCGGTTTTAAGTGAAAATTAGTAGCGATCCAGTAGCCGCGTAGTCGCCCTGTAGTGGCCGGATAAACGGCTACTACAGGCACCGGGCGAAGCGAACTGAGGGAGTCGACAATGGCGCGATCCAGCACCGCGCAGCGCACCAAGAAGGCCGCCATGACCACGGCGACGACGTCCGGGTAGGGATCTACGTGCGGCGCTCCACCGACGACGAGCACCAGCCCTACTCCATCGAAGCCCAGGACGTGCGGCTGGAAAGCTACATCGACTCCCAGCCGGGGTGGCGGCTCGTCGCGCGGTTCGCCGACGACGCCTCCGGTGCCAGCACCGCCCGACCCGGACTGGCCCAGGCGATGGCTGCCGCGCGAGCCGGGGTGATCGACGTGCTGCTGGTGTACCGGGTGGATCGGTTCTCCCGCAACCTGCGCGACATGGTGATGCTGCTCGACGAGCTGGACTCCGTAGGCGTGGCGTTCCGGTCGGCCACCGAGCCGTTCGACACCTCCACCCCGATGGGCCGGATGCTGGTGCAGATGCTCGGCATGTTCGCCCAGTTCGAGCGCGACACCATCATCGACCGCGTCATCGCCGGGATGGAACGCAAAGCCGCCAAGGAAAAATGGAAGGGCGGCAAGCGTCCCTTCGGCTACCAGGTCGACAAGACCACCCAGACCCTGATCATCGACGAACACGAGGCGATGATCGTGCGGTTGATCTTCGACCTCTACACCAAGGACCGGCTCGACTCCCGCGCCATCGCCAAAGTCCTCAACGACCGGGGCCACCGCACCACCAGCGGCGGCCCGTGGTCGGGCTACCAAGCCATCCGGGCGTTGAACAAGAAGCAGACCGCGTCTTCATCAAACGGCTGCCGGGAGCTCGTCGATCGCCCTGACTGACCGAGGCCGTCAAGTAGGACGGGCTCGGCTATCGCAGGTCGAGGACGATGACACCGTTGGTTCCGGCGACCGCGATTCCCGTGGTCGTCCAAGAAATGTCAGCCAACGGATCGAGCCGCAGCTGCACATGGCAGCCCTCCAGCACAGGATCTCTGACGATGACCACTCCATCGTTGCCGACCGTGGCCAGGCGGGTGCCGTCAGGGGACCACGCCACCGCGCTCACCCCGGCGGTGTGGCCGGTGAGAGTGCTCAGGTGCTCACCGGTCGCCGAGTCCCACAACCGCACCGTCCGGTCATCGCCGGTGGTGGCCAGGCGGGTGCCGTCGGGCGACCACGCCACCGCGCGCACCCAGCCGGTGTGGCCGGTGAGGGTAAAAAGTCGACGATGGCGTAATCGGCGCCACCAGGTTAAGTCCACAGCCGGGTCCCACAACCGCACCGTCTGGTCGTCGCCGCCGGCAGTGGCCAGGCGGGTGCCGTCGGGCGACCACGCCACCGCGAACACCGCGCCGGTGTGGCCGGGGAGGGTGCTCAGGTGCTCACCGGTCGCCGGGTCCCACAACCGCACCGATCTGTCGTTGCCGGTGGTGGCCAGGCGGGTGCCGTCGGGCGACCACGCCACCGCGTTCACCCCGCCGGTGTGGCCGGGGAGGGTGCTCAGATGCTCACCAGCCACCGGATCCCACAACCGCACCGACGCGTCGTAGCCAGCGGTGGCCAGACGGGCACCGCCAGGAGACCACGCCACCGCGAACAC
>JBOHEO010000328.1:0-4213 GCA_050701055.1 Pseudonocardia sp.
TGGACCGTACCCGATCCTGTAGACACCGGTCGTAGCTGCCGCTGATCACACCAGCGGAGGGAATCGCGTGGCGACACGCCGAGGCTTTACCCAGGAGTACAAGGATCAGGCCGTTAGCCTGCATCTCGATTCGGGCCGATCGATCGCCGAGGTGGCGAGGAGTATCGGCATCCACGAGATGACGTTAGGTAAATGGGTGAAGGCAGCAAGAGAATCCGGGCAAACCAAGGACAAGGACCTGTCCGAGACCGAACGCGCCGAGCTGGAACGGCTCCGCAAGGACATCGCAGTCCTGCGGATGGAGCGTGACTTCGCAAAAAAAGTGGCAGCCTGGTTCGCGAAGGAACAGCCGTGAAGTACGCGGCGATCGCGGACTGGGCCGCCAACAAGGAGTACCCGGTCACGTTCATGTGCACCCAGCTCGACGTGGTCCGCCAGGGCTACTACCGGTGGCTGGCCGACGGCGAGCGCGAGCGCGAGCGCGCCGACGCCGAGCTCACCGAGCAGATCGAGCAGATCCACGCCGAGCTGCACGGCCACCCCGGCGTGCGCCGGGTCTGGGCCGAGCTCGTCGTGCGCGGCGTACGGACCGCGAAGAAGCGGGTCTGGCGGCTGATGAACGCCGCCGGCCTGCGCGGACGCCACCCCCGAGCCTGGAAGAAGACCACCGTCGCCGGCCTGCGGCCCATCGACGCCCCAGACCTGATCGGGCAGGACTTCACCGCCGATGAGCCCAACACCCGCTGGTGCGGGGACATCACCTACGTGCAGACCGTCGACGGCTGGGTCTACACCGCGACCGTGATCGACCTGCACTCCCGCAAGGTCGTGGGCTACGCCGTGGCCGACCACATGCGCACCACCCTGATCATCGAGGCCCTCGCCGCCGCCCTGGTCACCCGCAAACCCCCGAAAGGAGTGATCTTCCACAGCGACCGCGGCTGCCAGTACACCTCGAAGGAATTCGCCGACTTCTGCACCACAAACGGCGTCGTCCGATCAATGGGCAGACGCGCCACCTGTTTCGACAACGCCGTCTCCGAGTCGTTCTTCGCCACCTACAAGAAAGAACTCATCCACACCCGACCGTGGAACAACCTCGCCGAGGTCAAGCAGCACACATTCCTGTGGATCGAAGGCTACTACAACCGCCACCGCCGACACTCCACGCTTTGCTACTTGACACCCACCGAATTCGAGCTAGGATATAGGAAACTCACTGACCTGGCAGCCTAAATCGGTGTCAACAAAATCGGGAACACTCCACCTCAGCATGGTTGAGACTGGCCGAAGGGCCGCCACGGCTGATGTAGTGGACGCCTACGAGCGAGTACTGGGCGTAGTCGGAGTGGGCGGGGACGTGGATCGCAGGGAGTTCATCAAAGTGACGGCGCTGGTGGCCGCCAACGCCAAAGTGGCTGGTGAGCTGGCCGCCAGCCTGGCTGGCAACGACTCCGGCCCACTGACCACCGTGCAGACGACGCACGGCACTGACCTGGCGATCGCCACGCTGGCTGATCGCGGCACGGTGGCCAACCTGCAACGCTGGCTCGACGACGGCGACGACCCGGTGTTGCGGGTGAACGCCGCCGGCATCCTGGCCAAGCTGTCCGGCCAGTCCGAGGCGTCACGAGTAGCAGCGGCACTTGGCCGCGACGCTGAAGTTCGCAGCCGCTACATGACAGCCGTCGTGGCACGGGTTTGCGGCGTGGCATGGTCGACAGCGGCACGGTTGGCCCAACAACCCACAGCCTTTCCGCAGCCCGTCCTGGCAGCTCAGCGGTTCGCCCATGAGGCCATCAATGATCGAGACGCTGGTGCGCGTTGGTGCTCAGCGGCAATGTTGCAAGCGCTCAGTCCGATGATCGGAAGGTAGAAGACGATGTATCTCATTGAGGTTCTGAATGCCGCGCTGATGGAGACCGTGGCCAAGGAAGCTGAGCGGTTGGGCATCACCAACGGCGCCATTGTCGGTCTGATCGGGGCGGTCGACAGCTTCACCATCTCGACCATGCCGGAAGATGACGCCAGCAAGGACATCATCACCGACTACCACGTACCGGCCGAGATGAGCGGAACCGGAGAGATTGTCGACGGGGCAGTTCACATTCACGCGGTTATGGCGGTAGCTGGCGACCGGGCGGTTTCGGGACATCTGCACCGGGCGGAGATTGGGACGTTCTTTGGGCGGGTGTATGTGATTGGGTTGTCTTAGGATTGTAGACTCATCCAACGGCTAGTCGCCCTCCATACCCGACCGACTTTCGAAGCGCCAGACCGGCGAACGTTACCGGGAGTGTCAACGCAATCAGAACAGTGACTAAACGTTCAGAACGGTGACTAAACGTAGCTGTAAGTTCCTCGGGACTGTCCGGATGGAGAATGTCCTTCCGCCGCTTCTCTGCATCCTGCAACCATTGTGTGACAACTGCCGAGTCGAGCACCACTTCGTCCTCTTTGCCGTCAACGCTACCTCTGGCCAGAAAGTACTGCTTGATCCATTCGGTTCTGATGCGGGCGCTTTCGCCCGGCCGACGCTCGCGGTCGGCCAGCCGCCAGGGCTCTTCGCTGTGCGTCAGGTTCTCAAGATCCTGACCGGTGAGTGCGCCATAGCGGCTGACCACGTAGCCGACAGTGTTAAATTGAGCCTCGTTCAGCTCACGCAGAACCCTCGCTGTGTCGCCCTGCTTTTCGGCATGCCACAGGGCGCCCACGACAGGGCCCATATCCCAAGCGGAGATGGACTCGCCGAACAGCCGCTCGTCGAAGGCAGTCAGATGGTGTCCCTGGCAGTAGTACAGGAGCTTGTGCAGCTTCTTCGTCGGCAGTCCGGGAAGTCGGTCACGGAGAACCGAGGCTACGTCGTGCGCTGACAGGGGCACGAAGTCAGGATACGGCTGGCGTTGAGGAGCCAGCAGGGGAGTGCTGTCGGATCGTGTGTCGAACATATGTTCGATAGTAGCAGAACGAGTGCGCCTTGGCCATGGTCACGGCGGTTCAATGCTTGAGCACGGATACGTATCAGTGGCCCTGCATACGTCGCAGGGTTTGGCTCATGATCAGTCTGTGCGGTGCAGGAGCCGCGAAGGTGCAGCTTCTGCGCCGCAGATGACGATCACGTGCTCCGGGACGCGGGGCGGGTTCGGGATCTCCAGTCCGTCAATCAGACTTCTACGCAGACTTCTACGGCACCCGGCGGACGGCTCCGGTGTGCGCCGACGTGGCAAGCGCGGCGTAGGCGCGGAGCGCCTTCGAGACCGGGCGGTCGCGGTCGCGCGGCTGCCACGGCCGCTCGGAGGCCTCCAACTTGGCCCGGCGCTCAGCCAGCACCGCGTCGTCGACGAGCAGTTCGAGAGCCCGGGACCGGACGTCGATCAGCAGCCGGTCGCCGTCCTCGATCAGCCCGATCATCCCGCCGTGGGCGGCCTCGGGGGAGATGTGGCCGACCGAGATCCCGGACGACCCGCCGGAGAACCGGCCGTCGGTGATCAGCGCGCACTTCGCACCGAGCCCGGCGCCCTTGAGGAACGCGGTGGGGTGCAGCATCTCCTGCATCCCGGGACCACCGGCCGGGCCCTCGTAACGCACCACCAGGACGTCCCCGGGCTGGATCTGCTTGGTGAGGATGACCGACACGGCCTCCTCCTGGCTCTCGACGACCCGCGCGGGCCCCTCGAACCGCCAGAGGTCCTCGGGGATGCCGGCGGTCTTGATCACGGCGCCGTCGGGGGCGATGTTGCCGCGCAGCACGGCCAACCCGCCGTCGAGGGTGTAGGCGTGCGAGCGGTCTCTGATACAGCCGGCTTTGGCATCGGTATCGAGGGAGGACCAGCGGTTCGACGTCGAGAACGCCTCCGTGGTGCGCACCCCACCCGGTGCGGCGTGGAACAGTTCGACCGCGGTCTCCGATGCGCGGCCCGACCGGATGTCCCACTCGCCCAGCCACTGCTCCAGCGACGGCGAGTGGACGGAGTGCACGTCGGTACGCAGCAGCCCGGCGCGGTGCAGGGCGCCGAGGATGGCCGGGACTCCGCCCGCCCGGTGCACGTCCTCCATGTGGTAGTCGGAGTTCGGCGAGACCTTGGCCAGGCACGGCACACGCCGTGACACCTCGTCGATCGCGGTGAGGTCGAAGTCGATCTCACCCTCCTGTGCCGCGGCCAGGATGTGCAGCACGGTGTTGGTGGAGCCGCCCATCGCGACGTCGAGGGCC
>JBOHEO010000329.1:0-4163 GCA_050701055.1 Pseudonocardia sp.
CAGCACGACCTCGCCCCCGTGCTCGACGACGCCGCTGTCCAGCGGCCGGCGCACCGGAGGCCGGCGCAGCACCCCCAACCCCCGTCGGGGCAACGCCGACCGGGCGGAACGCAACCCGACCTCGACGGCGAACGCCACCACCCGGGCGGCCCCGGACAGGGCCCTGGCCAGCTCGAAGCGATCACCGATGTCGAGGACGGCGGCCACCTCGTCGGCGTCCTGGGCCCGCAGCACGTCCCGGGCGCGCCCGGCCAGCCGGTGCAGCTCGGTGCGGACGTCAAGGATGAGGTCCCTTGCCGCCAGGACCTCCCGGCCCGGCCGCTCCAGCAGCTGTGCCAGCGCCAGCGCATCGAGCAGCTGCACGTCGCGCAACCCGCCGTGGCCGTTCTTCAGGTTCGGTTCGATGCGGTGTGCGACGTCGCCGACCTTCTCCCATCGGGTGGCCGCCGAGCTCACGATCTCATCGAGACGCCCACGGATCCCGGCCCGCCAGGCCTGCCGGATCGCCGTCCCCACCTTGTCGGACAGCGCCGGATCACCGGCGATGTGCCGGGCCTCCAGCAACCCGAACGCGGCCCGTAGGTCGGTCGTCGCGACCTGCACGGCCTGGCCCGGCGTGCGCACGGAGTGGTCGAGCCCGATGCCCGCATCCCACAGCGGGTACCAGAGCTGCTCGGCGATGCGCTCGATGTCGCGGCGGCCCTCGTGCAACAACACGAGATCGAGGTCGGAGTACGGGGCCAGCTCGCGCCGGCCCAGGGCGCCCACCGCGATCAGGGCCGTCCGGTCGGTCAGCCCGATCGTGGCGGCGCGCGAGGCCAACCAGAAGTCGTGCAGGTCGACCAGTGCGATGCGCAGCGCCTCCGCACCCAGCCTGCGCTTGCCCACACCGCGGGTGAGCAGTACCGCCTTCGCTTGGGCCAGGTCCCCCGCGGCTCCCGACTCGACGACCGCCACGTCGTCCCCTCCCATACCGCGTCATGTCCCGGCGGTGCGTCACCGACGCCGGCCGCGACAGGTGTTCATGTCGCGGCCGGCGGAATGCAGGTCCCGGTCCCGATCAGGGCTTGATCATCACCTGGTCAGATAGCATCCGTGCCTCGCTCACCGGTGCGGACCCGGACCACGTTCTCGACCGGGGTGACCCACACCTTCCCGTCACCGATCTTGCCGGTGCGAGCAGCCTCCACGACCGCGTCGACCACCTTCTCCGCGAGCAGGTCGTCGGCGACGACCTCCACGCGCACCTTGGGCACGAAGTCCACGGAGTACTCCGCCCCGCGGTAGACCTCCGTGTGCCCCTTCTGCCGACCGTAGCCCTGTACCTCGCTGACCGTCATACCGAGGACGCCGATCTGCTCGAGCGCCCCCTTGACGTCCTCGAGGACGAACGGCTTGACGATCGCCGTGACCAGTTTCATCGCGTCAGCTCTCCTTGCCTGCGGTTGCCGGGACGGGCGCGGCGTGCGCCGGGGGCCGGGACGATCCCAGACCGCTGCCACCGCCGAGGGTGGAGAAGTCGTAGCCAGTCTCCGCGTGCTCGGTCTCGTCGATGCCGGTCATCTCGGCTTCGTCGGTGACCCGGAACCCGATCGTGTACTTGATGATCAGTGCCAGGACTGCGGTGACGACGAACGAGTAGCCCATCACCGCGAACGCCGCGATGGCCTGCTTGCCCAGCTGGGTGAGGCCGCCACCGTAGAGGAGCCCGTCAACGCTGAGCGAGTTGACGCTCGTGGTGCCGAAGAAGCCGATCAACAGAGTGCCGACGAGACCACCGACGAGGTGGACGCCGACGACGTCAAGCGAGTCATCGTAACCGAACCGGTACTTCAGCGCCACAGCCAGCGCGCACAGGATGCCCGCGATGAAGCCGATCGCGATGGCACCGAGCGGGCCGACGTACCCGGCTGCGGGGGTGACGGCGACCAGGCCGGTCACGGCGCCGGATGCGGCACCGAGAGTGGTCGGCTTGCCGTCGCGGATCTGCTCGACGATCAGCCAGCCGAGCACCGCGGCCGAGGTGGCCACCATGGTGTTGGTGAAGGCGACGGCGGCGAGATCACCCGCGGCCAGCGCCGAACCGGCATTGAACCCGAACCATCCGAACCACAGCAGCGCGGCACCGAGCAGCACGAACGGCAGGTTGTGCGGCCGCATCGGATCCCTGCCCCAACCGCGGCGCTTGCCCAGCACGAGGACGAGCGCAAGGCCGGCCGCGCCGGCGTTGATGTGTACCGCGGTGCCGCCGGCGAAGTCGAGGGCGCCGAGCTTGGACGCATTGGCGATCCACCCCCCGACCGCGTCGGCCGCGACGAAGCCGTCGAAGGAGAACACCCAGTGCGCGACCGGGAAGTAGACGACGGTGGCCCAGAGCGCGACGAAGATCGTCCAGCTCCAGAACTTCACGCGGTCGGCGATGGCGCCGGAGATCAGCGCGGGGGTGAGGACCGCGAACATCAGCTGGAACATCGCGAAGGCCAGCAGTGGAATGCCGTCCGGACCCGGCCACGGAACCGCACCCGCACCGGTGCCGGCGAAGCCGACCACCTGGCCGACGGTGTTCGCGAGTCCGGCGTAGTCGAGGTTGCCGAGCAGGCCACTCCCGATGTCGTTGCCGAACGCCAGGCTGAAGCCGTAGAAGACCCACAGCAAGCCCACCACCGCAAGCGCGATGAAGTTCATCATGAGCATGTTGAGGACGCTCTTGCTACGGACCATCCCGCCGTAGAAGAACGCCAGACCGGGTGTCATGAGCATCACGAGTGCGGCACTTACCAGCACCCACGTTGTACTGCCGGAATTGAGCACGGTTCCCTCCTGCTGTCGGCCAGGCTGGGGGAATACTCAGGGTGACATGTTTCCGAAACCATCCGCAGTTGTTTCGCATGCATGAACGGCTCGGCCACCTGAGTTACGGGGGCGTTACGGCTCCTGCGAACGGTGGGCAATGTTCGACCGGGCGGCGCATCGACAAACGTCGCCGGCACCAGGGGTCCGGCTCACGGACCGGCCATCTGGTTCAACAAGATCATCTAGTTCAGCAGTGCGTCGACGAACGCGGCGGGCACGAAGGGGGCGAGGTCGTCGGCGCCCTCGCCGAGCCCCACCAGCTTCACCGGTACGCCCAGCTCGCGCTGTACCCGGAAGACGATGCCGCCCTTCGCGGTACCATCCAGCTTGGTCAGCACGATCCCGGTGACCTTGACGGCCTCTCCGAACACCCGGGCCTGGGTCAGGCCGTTCTGGCCGGTGGTGGCGTCAATCACGAGCAGCACCTCGTCCACCTCGGCCTGCCGGGAGACCACGCGCTTGACCTTCTCCAGCTCGTCCATCAGGCCGGTCTTGGTGTGCAGGCGTCCAGCGGTGTCCAGCAGCACGGCGTCGGCACCCTCGGCCGCGCCCTGCTTGACCGCGTCGAATGCGACGCTGGCCGGGTCGGCCCCCTCGGGACCGCGCACCACAGTGGCGCCGGCCCGCTCACCCCACGTGGTGAGCTGCTCGGCCGCCGCGGCGCGGAAGGTGTCGGCCGCGCCCAGCACCACGTGCCGGCCATCGGCCACCAGCACCCGGGCCAGCTTGCCGGTGGTGGTGGTCTTGCCGGTGCCGTTCACTCCGACGATCAGCAACACCGCCGGCCGACCATCGTGCGGGAGCGCGCGCACCGACCGATCCAGGTCGACGCGCAGCGACACGGTGAGCACCTCGCGGAGCAGGTGGCGGACCTGCTCCGCGGTGCGGACGCCCCGGCTGGCCAGCTCCGTGCGCAGCGTCGCCACCAGCTCGGCGGTCATCTCGGGGCCGAGGTCCGCCTGGAGCAGGGTGACCTCGATGTCCTCCCAGGACTCCTCGTCCAGCTCGCCGGCGCCGAGCAGGCCGAGCAGGCCCTGTCCGAAGCCCGACCGGGATCTCGCCAGCCGGCCGCGCAGCCGCTCCAGGCGACCTTCGGTGGGCTGGATCGTCTCGACGAAGGTGGGAGCGGGTGGAGCCAGGCGAACAGGTGCGGGCGAGGGGGTGGGAGGAGGCGGGGCCGGCGTCTCGGGAGCCGGGGCGAGGGAGGCCGGGACCTCGGGAGCCGGGGTGGGCGGGGCCGGCGCGGGGCGGGCGCCACCGTTGGTCGTCTGCGGCGGGGCTGGGACGGGTACCGGGGGCGCGTCGGGGGG
>JBOHEO010000330.1:0-4034 GCA_050701055.1 Pseudonocardia sp.
CTTCGGTGTCCCGGTGGCCCGCGTGCTGAGGTTTCGCGACCACGCAGGGACGCGCTTGATCAGGAAGACCTCCTCCAGCAGGTCGACGTAACGACGCGCCGTCCGATCAGGCAAGCGGACCGCGCTGCCGAGCGCACTGGTGACCAGCAGTTGTCCCGATCGAGCAGCCAGCAGCTGGATCAATGTGCGCATCTCACCGGTTCGCTCGATCTCCGACAGCTCGGTGACCTCGCGGATGACAAGATCACGAACGTAGGACCCGAGAAAGCGGCTGCGCCGGCGGCCCTCGGCTCGGGCGACCGCCTCCGGAAAGCCACCTCGAACCACGCGGTCGGCGTACTCTGCGCGGGTGGTCGCCGAATCGTGGCGCAGAGCCGGTCCGTGCGCGAACACGGCATCGACGAATCCGTCCGGCCGGGCATCGATCTCACCTTGGGAGAACGGCCAGAGTTCGACGGTCTCGATGCGGCCGGGAAGCGCGTCCGGCACCCCACGCAGACCGAGTACCCGCGCCGACCCCGTCAGCAGGAAGCGGCCCGGCCGAGGTCGCTCGTCCACCTCCGCCTTGATCGCCAGAAGCAGCTCGGGTGCCCGCTGCACCTCATCGATGACCAACGGCCCCGGTACGTCGACGAAGCCCTCCGGGTCCTCCTGCGCCGCGCGGCGGATCGCAGCCCGGTCCAGAGATCGGTATGCCGCACCCATCTCCAGCGCGAGCAACCGAACCAAGGTGCTCTTTCCGGACTGCCGGGCGCCGTTGACCAGTACGACTCGCGTATCCCCGAGAGCCTCCGACACGATGGACGAGGCACGGCGGGGCAAGAGCCGACCCAAGGGCGACTCGGGAAGCGGGTCCACGCCCTCAGCATGCCATCGAACGGGATCTTGTGTGCCGATTTCGACGCATCTGTCACGCGTGATCTGCCGCAGCCTGTGCGCGTGATCTACCGCTGCCGCTCGCCGCCCAGCGCGACAAGCCGGCCACGCGGGCCACGCCGCTCCCCACGGCGCGCCGACGTGAGGAGGATCGGCCGGCTCAGGCAGGGGTGCCGGCGCGGCGGATCAGGTCGCGGTAGTCCTGGAAGGCGCCGGGCAACAGGCGCAGATGCACGATGGTGCCGGTCGGCTCCTCGACGAGATCGACGACCTCGCACACGGCTGGCGCGTCGGCGTCTCCGGCGAGCACGACGTTGCCGAGGTGGATCAGGCTCTGCTGACGCGCTCCGGAGAGGTAGGTCCAGATGTGGCCCGTCTCGTCCTCGTCGTTGAGGTCGGCGACGATGTCGACGGTGATCATTGGTTGCCCTCTCCAGGTGTGCCCCGACTCGGATGGTGTGGATTTTCCCGGGGTGGCCCTAACAACGCAAGGAGCCGGGCTGCGACGAACGGATCGGCGCCCGGCATGACAATCGTGAAATGTGGTCGGCTCGCGGTGGGCAGCAGACGGAACCCGGCGTCGACGAGCTTCCGCGCGGGTGCTCGGTGGACGAGCCGGTACGTGCCGAGCTGGCCCGCCAGCAGGTCCGGCAGGGAGCCGGCAGGGAGCCGGCGCCCTCGGGTTGGAGAGCGCAGAACACCGATATCCCGTGGAACGGGAGGCCGTCGAGCGACCAACGCTGAGCAGTCCGTGCGGCGGGAGGTGGGCGTGGTGGAGCGGGCCCGGCGGGCGATGGCGCGGTGCATGGCGGATGAGCACACGGTGGAGGACGGCGATGGCTGAGTCGACGGCCGCTGAGCGGGAGTCGTGGTCGAAGCTGCGGGACCGACGGATGTCCGAGCCGGGTGCGGCGGAGGCATACGAGGCAACACGCCTGGCGTTCGAGCTGGGGGCGGCGGTGCGGGAGCTGCGGTTGGCGCGGGGGTGGAGTCAGGCGGAGCTGGCGTCGGCGGCGGGGATGACGCAGTCGGCGGTGGCGCGGTTCGAGGCTGGGGGAACGGTGCCGACGTTGCCGGTGTTAGGGCGGATCGCGCGGGCGTTGGATGCGGATCTGACGGTGCAGGTCGCGGCGCGCTCGCACGTGGCGTAGCGGGGATCGCGACGACATCTTCGCCGTCGTGAGGGGGGCCGCCGAGCCCGTCCGGCTCTACTACTATCGCGACCGCGACGGCTACGAGGTCGACGCGGTTCTCGAGCATGCCTCGGGCGACGTCGTCGCCATCGAGGTGAAGGCCGCCGACACCGTCCGCGGCGAGGACTTCCGGGGGATCCGGCACCTGGCACGACGGCGACCTCTCCCCGGTGTTCGCGCTGTGCGCCGCCGCGCCGGACGTCGCGTTCCGGCCGGCCTGCTACCGCGGCCTGGGTGACCGCGCGGTGGTCCGCAGCGAGAAGCTGCTGATCACCGAGCAGGACAAGGCCGCCGCCGTCGCCGGGATGTGCGGCCTCGGGCCGGATCCGACGGCGCGCACCGAGTGCCTGCTCGGCGCGGTCGACGCGATCGTGCGGCACGGCATCGGCGACAGCATCACCGACCGGCTGTGCGCCGCCGCCGACCCGGACGTCCGGAAGCCCTGCGCCCGCACCCGAGCCGCCCGGATCAGCGAGTACCGGCCCGCCCGGTGAGATCAGTGCCCGCGGCGGTGGCCAGGGTTCACCGGAGGACCGTCCGCGCCACCTGTTCTGCGCCGGCCTCGACCCCAACGTGCGCGTCCGCGAGGACGGCTCCGGCTGACCTCAGGTCCAGCCTCGCCCGATCCGGTTGCCGGAGTTCGGCGCCCAGCCGGTGCCTCCGGTCGGATCCTGTACCCCGGTGCCGTCGTACTGGTACCACCGCAGCGCGCCGTCGTCGGCCACGGCGAAGATCGCCCCGCGGGTACCGAAGTGGTTGCGGAACCCCGCCGACCACCCTCGCCCGATCTGGTTGCCGGAGTTCGGCGCCCAGCCGGTGCCTCCGGTCGGATCCTGTACCCCGGTGCCGTCATACCGATACCACCGCAGCGCGCCGTCATCGGCCACGGCGAAGATCACCCTGCCGGTACCGACGAAGGTGCGGAACCCCGCCGACCACCCTCGCCCGATCCGGTTACCGGAGTTCGGCGCCCACCCGGTGCTTCCGGACGGGTTCTGCTCCCCCTTGCCGTCATACCGATACCACCGCAGCGCGCCGTCATCGGCAACCGCGTAGATCGCCCGCTCGACGGCGACGAAGGTGCGGAAGCCCGCCGACCAGCCCTGCCCGATCTGGTTGCCGGAGTTCGGCGCCCACCCGGTGCTTCCGGACGGATCGTGCTCCCCCTTGCCGTCGTACCGGTACCACCGCAGCGAACCGTTGTCCCCCACGGCATAGATCACGCCCTGGGTGCCGAAGAAGGTGCGGAAACCCGCTGACCAGCCCTGCCCGATCTGGTTGCCCGAGTTCGGCGCCCAGCCGGTGCCTCCGGTCGGGTCCTGTACCCCGGTGCCGTCGTACTGGTACCACCGCAGTGCGCCGTCGGGAGCGACGGTGTAGATCGCTCCACCGACGGCGAAAGTGCCCTGAAACGCCATCCTTTTTCCCCTTCCAGGTTCGACGGGTACTAGCTCGACGGCACGGCGAGGTTCGTTACACACCCGACGCCGGCGGCGCGCCGAACCGGCGGTGACGCCCCGCCGTCAGCCCAGGCAGCCCGGGCCGAGGAGGCTTCGAGGTCACCCCGACCGGGGCTGACGGCGTGGCATCACGTCCAGAGATCGGCGGCGGGCAGCGCCACCAGCCGGTCACCGAACGGCAGCCGCCGCTCTCCCGTGTGCAGCACGACGCCGGTGACGAACGCTCCGCCCGCCCGGTCGACGCGGTCGCGCAGGAACGCCAGCCAGCGGAAGTCCTCCGGTCGCGGTGTGGACGTCGACTTGATCTCGATCGCGACCACCCGGCCGTCCGCGGACTCCAGCACCACGTCGACCTCTGCGCCATCCCGGTCGCGGAAATAGTAGATGCGGGCCCTGGTCTCACTCCAGCTCAGCTGCTTGCGCAGCTCGTTCACCACGAACGTCTCGAAGAGCGGGCCGGAAGCGGACTCGGTAGGTCGTTGCAGTGCTCGCGAGTCCTTCCCGA
>JBOHEO010000331.1:0-3994 GCA_050701055.1 Pseudonocardia sp.
CCTGGGGTGAGGGCTCGTAAGCTGGCTCCGCGCATCGGGCAGCCCTTTGGCCTGCCCGTATAGCTCGATGTGAGCCCTCACGAGGGTCCCAGGTCAAGCCGTGGTGCACTCACCACTTGATACCAAGCTCTAACAGGCCGGGATCAAGCCGGTCAAGACGCGCAACCTGTTGAAGTAGGGCTGGACTCACGGTTCCGGCAACGGACATAGGGGCACACGCTCCTTCCTTCCTCGCGACGGTCACGAGGCATGGTCAGCGCAGAGTTCAGCGGCACCGTCGAGAGGTGGTGCCGCTGTCTCGGAGACGGCGAGAACCTCGCCGCGCCACATCTGCTCATTCATGGCCAAGTAACCCAGAGTACTCATTCTGTTCTACTGGGTGAAGCGAATTCCGCGCCAGAGATCTCGCTCAGGCCACCTCGTGCGCGGCAGACTGTGGCCGGAGCAGAACGTCCAGCCGTTCCAAGGTGACGCCGAGCAGGCGGGCGAGGTCAGGCGTTGCCAGGGTTGGGGTAGCTGTGCTCCGCGTTGGTCTCGCCGCAGAACGGAACAAGCACCGACGGATCGACTTCTTCCGCCGGTTCGGAGTCGTGCCGACCGTGGTCGGCCTCAAGCGAAGACGCTTGATCTGCCCGGACTAGCATCGTTGCCTCCTACATACCGTGCTTGCGCTGGTACTGCCTGTAGGATTTTACAGTGGACCTGGACGTCCAAGTCCAAAAGTGGACGTCCAGTTATTCTCTCGAATGGCGTACCTGACGTGCGCCACTGCTCGCCACTGCGGAGGTTGACCGTGACCCAGGACAACAGCTTGTCAGCGCAACCGTCCGACGATGGCAGCTCACCGAGACGCTGCGTCAGCTCCGCGAACAAGCCCATCTCACCCATGATCAGGTCGTCGCTGAGCGGCGCAAAGGGCAAGGCAAGTGGTCTCGTCCGAAGCTGTCTCGCCGTGTGGTGCAAGAGCAGCTTCTCCGGAGGCGGCGGCTCCGGAGGCGGCACCTGTGTCGAGGTCGCTGCCCTGGAGGATGGCTGGCTCGCCGTGCGCAACAGCAACCACCCCGAGAAGGGCGCGGTCCTGTTCACCCGCGCCGAGATGGACGCCTGGTTCAAAGGCGTCAAGGCTGGCGAGTTCGACGACCTCACATAGCCAGTCAGAACGCCAACCGGAGGCCGTGACCGCACCGCGCGGGCGCGGCCTCCGCCGTGTCCGAGTCCGTCCGGTCGCACGGAAACGCGTACCAAAGTTGATCTTTAGGTCCGAAGGAGGCCAATCGTGTCAGGCAACAGCGGTTCATCACGGCGAGCCGCCATGTACGGCGAGAACGATCTAAGTTCAAAGGAACTCTTCTCCGGCCACTTCATCAACTTCGGGTACTGGCAGGACTTCACGCCGGGGAGGCACATCAGCGTGGAAGAACGCACCGAGAGCCAGGCCAACCTGTACCGCGCCATTCTCCGTCGTCTAGAGATCGACCCGACCGAT
The DNA here is from genome assembly GCA_050701055.1 of Pseudonocardia sp. Taxonomy (GTDB): domain Bacteria; phylum Actinomycetota; class Actinomycetes; order Mycobacteriales; family Pseudonocardiaceae; genus Pseudonocardia. The sequence continues at coordinate 1,487 of JBOHEO010000331.1, forward strand.
GTGATGCTGGAGGTCGGGTGCGGCATCGGTGTCGGAGCAGCCCTCGCGCTCCGAGAATTCGGCCCAGGCGCCGTGTGGGGCCTTGACTACTCACAAGACCAGCTCGACCGCGCCAGGCGCGTCCACGCCGAACTGCTAGCAGAACAGCCCGACCGGCTTGTCCTTGGCCAAGGTTCTGCGCTCGCGCTCCCCTACGACGACAGCAAGTTCAGCAAGTGCTACTCGGTGGAAGCCGCCCAGCACTTCGAAGACCTCGCCACGTTCGCGACCGAAGCCCATCGAGTGCTCAAGCCCGGCGGCAGACTTGCCGTCACGACCTTCTTCACGCCGCACGTGACCGCCATCCAGGATCTGCGACGCCTGATCGAAACCATCGACAGTGGCATCGACGTCGTCTTCCCGATCGATTCCTTCCGAGATGACCTTTACAAGGCGGGCTTTGCCGACGTGCACGTCGAGAGCATCGGCGATCACGTCTGGCACGGCTACGACGCCTGGATGGAACAGACCGAGTTCAAAGACCGTTGGTGCCGCAACTGGCTGAAGGCATACAACAACGGCCTCGTCGACTACTACCTCGTGACGGCGATCCACGAGTAACCACCTCGCGGGACGCACGACATCGGCGTTCTCGCTGCCATGCTCGCGCATCTCACCGATCTCGGCGCTGGTCTCCCTCGCAGTTTCAGCCCTCCCATCGGATGATCATCAACGTTCCGCCGTGAGCTCATGGGATTCGGTTGGTACGCGCCTCGACCAAGAGCGCTTCTCGGTTGGCCAGGATGAACTCCTTCAACGCGGCCGGCTTCAAGTCGATCGCGGCGAGATCGTCTCCGCGCAGGTCAACGCGGTCCAGCTCGTACCCTCCGCGTGACGGGTCATGGAACTCCGGTCCGCTGCGAGCCGACTCGTCCAGGCTGGTCAACCGCACCACGAAGAAGTGCTGGACCGCGACCCCCGCGTCCGACGGCGAGCTGAACAGGAACACCTGCGAGGCGTCCTTGCTCTTGACACCACCCAGTTCCTCCGCCAGTTCGCGGTACAGCGCCGCCTCCACCGAAGCGTCGCTGTCCTCAACGCCACTGCCCGGCGCGGTCCAGTACGGCGCCTGCCCCGGCTTGATCCGTTTGATCAACACCAGTCGGCCAAGGTCGTCGATAAGAATTGCCCGTGCCGCACGTCGTCCCACTGCCACCGTCAACTTTTCCATCACACCGCCCAATTTACAGCCGCTCTCCGGCCCCTGATTGCGGGGAGCCGCATGATCGGCAACGGGTGGCGACCCGGAAACGAATCGCTCTACGCTGGCCGAATGACTTCGCGCGTCGAAGTTGTCGAGCCGAGAAGAGCGGGGTCGATTCGGTGTTGCTCCAGCGTGGGCAAGATCGTGTGTAGGTGGTCGAGGCCTGCCGTGCCGACTGGGGCGATGACGCTGCGCGGGCTCCGAGTCCTCAAGTTTGGTGGCCATGACCGAGAATTTCACGCCGGCACAGCTGACCCCGGTGGTGAACGAAGTCGACGGTGTCGACTCCGCTTTGGTGGAGATCGGCCGTCGTACTGGACTCTCGCCGGGTTCGATGCGGAGACTGGGTTCCCGATCTGGGCAGAAGCGGCCAGCACGATCTGTGACGGACGGCCCTACGTCGTAGCCGCAGCCGCGGTACGTGCGGTGCTGCCGGACCTGGCCTGTCCAGGCTGCCAGGGGCCGCCGTCGCTGACCTCGCGCGCCGCACTGGAAAAGATCATCGCTGGTCAGCCACCGACGAAGTGCGTGGAATGCGACACGACGTTGCGCGATCACGCCTCCCGAATCCTTGATCCGTCGAGCAAGGTACGAAGCCAGGCTGGCCAGCAGCAACGCACGCAGCACCTCCGCCAACTCCGCCGAGACGAGCAAGACGCGATTCTCCACGAGCGGTACGCGATCCGAATGCTGCCGGACACGCCGATACCGGCGGCGTCCGTGCGGGAAGAAGTGATCACCTTGGCGCTGCTGTCCTACGCGCCCGAGCCCGCTCCGCTCGGACCGATTCGCCAGTGGGTGGACCCGCTGCATCCGCGCACCGGCCAATCCTCGTCCTGTGTCGCCGAAGTCCTGCTGGCTGGACTGCTGTGCATCCACCCGGACAGCCCGATCAACGCCTTCGTGTGGGAGCCGGAGAGCTTCGAGGCTGCGGTCGACGCTTTGGACCCGGAGGACGACGAGGAGGAGCAGTAGCAGATCCAGGCGGTCACTGTCGTCAACCGGTACTACGGGGCCTACGCCGTCCACTACACCCCCTACGGCCACAGCCTGGGCACGGCGGCTGCCGCCGTGCGCGATCACCTCTCCACATGGCTGGACCCGGCGGCGATGACCAAGTCCCGGCAGGGGCAGCTACTGTCGCGTAACGAATCGCCATTTACTTGGAATTGTTGTCGACCAGCTTCCGCACATTGGCCTCGACGATCTTGACCTTGGCGAGAATCTCGTCAGTGGTCGCTGTCCACGAGAACGGCCTCGGGTTG
>JBOHEO010000332.1:0-3967 GCA_050701055.1 Pseudonocardia sp.
GGACGGGCGCATCGAGCGCGGCGGCGCGCTGCCGGTGAACCCGTCGGGTGGGCTCATCGGCCTCGGCCATCCGGTCGGCGCCACCGGTGTGCGGATGCTGAACGACGCGGCCCGGCAGGTGACCGGCCGGGCCGGGGCGACGCAGGTCGCGGGGGCGGGCACGGTCGCGACGGTGAACATCGGTGGCAGCGCCACCACCGCGATCAGCTTCGTGGTGGGCCGCGGGGATGGGTGAGCAGCGTCGTGGTGGGCCCGGGATGGGTGTGCAGTCAGCAGGCGTGGGTGTTGCAGGGGACGTGCGGTCATGCTCGTCAGTGTGGCACGGTGCCCCGACAGCATCCGGGGTTGTCCACAGGCGACCCGGCCGCGCTACACGGCGCTCCCCGCGCCGCCCGCGGGAGGCTGAATCCGGATCACCCGGTCGTCGCTGGACACCGGCGTACCACCGGACTTGTTCACCGTGCCCAGCCAGAGCAGGCCGTCGGGAGCGGGGGCGACCGCGGAGAACCGACCGTAGGTTCCGGCCAGCAGCGTCTCGGGTGCTCCGGTGAACGCGCCGCTGTCCGTGGGCCGCAGCACGAACACCGCCGCCGCCCCGGTCTGGGCGATCGCCACGACGTCGGGCAGCGCCACGCACCCGGCCACCCCTGGACGTTCCGGCCAGGTCCACGCGGGCGCCGGCAGCGGGCCCGCGACGACCCGATGCAGCACGTCCTGGGCACCCGCCCGGTCCGTCACCCAGGTCGTCGCGCCGATCGGGTCGATACACATCCCGGCCGGGGCGCGCAGCCCGGAGCTGTGGATCGGCGACGCCGGGTCGGGGTTCCCCGTCGCCGGGCGGCCGAGGGTGTCGATCCGCAGGAGCTTGCCCGCCAGGGATCCCGGGTCCGGGGCGGCGCCGGCGTCCCCGGTGGCGACCAGCAGCGCGCCCGCCCCGTCCACGCCCAGCGCTCCGCCGTTGTTCTCCGGCCCGCGCGGGATGCCGGTGAACACCGGCTCGGGCGGTTCGCCGGGCGCGATCCGCAGCACCCGGTTGTCGGCGTCGGTGGTCGCGTAGGCGTAGACGAGCTGGTCCTCGCCGTAGCCGGGGGAGAGCACGAGGCCGGTCAGCCCGCCCCCACCGGAAGGATCCACCGGCACGGTCGTGACGAGCTGGGGTTCCATCCCGCGCTGCACCCGGAGCACGCGGCCGGTGGTGCGCTCGGCCACCAGTGCCGAACGCCCGTCGGGGAGCACCGCGATCGCCCCGACCGGATCCAGGCAGGTGGCCACGACCTGCGGGTCGGGGTCCACACATCCCGACGGCTCCGGCCGCGTCCCGGGCTCGGTCGGGGGGCCTGGTACGTCCGGTTCGCGGGATTCGGGGATGGTGGGCGGCCTGCCGAGCTCGTCGGCGCCCTCCAGCTTCTCCCGCCAGTCACGAGGACCGTCGTCGGGGAAGGTCGCGCACCCGGCCAGCACGACGCCGAGCAGCGCCGCTGCCACTGCCCGTCGCACCCGTCCGGCCATCCGGCCAGGCTAGAGCGGTCCTTGTGAGATCCCCGCCTGGCGGTGGTACATGGACGCGCCGTGGGCCGGGCCGGGAGCGGTCGCGAGCAGCCTCCCGGGCCGTGGGCCGGTCCGGGGGAGCGGTCGTGAGCAGCCTCCGGGCCGTGGGCCGGTCCGCGAGTAGCCTCCCAGCCATGGTCGACGTCGGTGTGCTGGTCCCGTATGCGGAGGGGCTGGCCGCGCTCGCGGGCGTCCACGGCGTTGTCGTCGCCCAGTACGACCCGGAGGGCGAACTGCCCGAGCTCGCCGGGATCGCGCAGGTGCTGGTGCCGCCGTTCCTGGCCGCGGGTGAGGTCGTCGCGATCGCGGCGCGCCTGCCCGAGCTGCGGCTGGTGCAGCTGCTCACCGCCGGTGCGGAGAGCTGGGTCGGACGGTTGCCCGACGGTGTCGCCCTGTCCGACTGCCGCGGTGCGCACGGCGGCGCCACCGCGGAGTGGGTCGTCTCGGTGCTGCTGGCGACGTATCGGCACCTGCCGAGGTTCGTCCGGGCGCAGGCTCAGAGTCGCTGGGACTACCACCAGACCGAGGAGCTCGCCGGCAAACGCGTGCTGATCGTGGGGGCGGGAGACGTCGCGGAGAACACCGTGCGCAGGCTCATGCCCTTCGGTGTGACGACCACGCTGGTCGGCCGCCGGGCCCGCGACGGGGTGCACGGCATCGACGAGGTATCCCACCTGCTCCCGCGCCATGACGCCTGCGTGGTGATCGTGCCGCTGACCGACGACACCCGCGGCCTGGTCGACGCCCGCTTCCTCGCCGCGATGCCGGACGGCGCCGTGCTGGTCAACGGCGCGCGCGGCCCGGTCGTCGACACGGCCGCGCTGACCGCCGAACTCATCAGCGGGCGGCTGCGCGCCGCGGTGGACGTCACCGATCCCGAGCCGTTGCCCGCCGACCACCCGCTCTGGGACGCTCCCGGGTTGCTGCTCACCCCGCACGTCGGCGGCAGTGTCCCGCTGGCGATGGGGCGGGCATTCAGGGTGGCCGCCGAGCAGATCGCCGCGTTCGTCCGCGGTGAGCGTCCCCCCAACCTGGTGGAGAACGGCTACTGAATGCCCGCTTCGGGCTACTCTGCGGGGTCATGAGCGAGCCGTTGGTCCGGCGCCCGCGCGGCGCATCGACCGAGTGCAGCGAGGGAGCGCGGTGAGCGATCAGGCCACGTCCATCTTCCCGACCGCCGGCGGTGCGGTGCCCCCCACTACCCGCCCGACGCGGCGTCCCCTCGTCTGGAACGGCGGCACCGACTTCGGGCTGGTCCTGCTCCGGTTCGCGGTCGGCGGGGTGTTCTTCGCGCACGGTGCGCAGAAGATCTTCGGGCTGTGGGGTGGTTCGAGGGTCGCCGGGTTCGCCCGCACCCTCGACGGCTTCGGGTTCACGAACACGACAACCCTGTCCTGGGTCACCGGGATCACCGAGCTCGTCGCCGGCGCGTTCGTCGTGCTCGGCGTGGCGACGCCGCTGGCCGCGGCGGGCCTTCTCGCCATCATGGTCAACACGGTGTTGCTCAAGGCGTCCAACGGGTTCTTCATCGCTGGCCCGGCGGGGGCGGGCGCCGTCGAGTTCGACGTGGTGCTGGGCCTGGCGGCCGCGGCGATCGTGCTCATCGGTCCCGGCCGGATCGCGCTGGACAACGGCCGCACCTGGCACCGGCGCCCGGCGGCGTGGGGGATGCTGTGCCTGGTCATCGGGGTGACGGCCGGGCTGCTCGTGTTCTTCATGCTTCGGTGACGGCACCGCCGGACGCCGCCTGGCTGCCCGCGGTCACCCGGTGGCTGGACCGGCCTGCGGTCGTCACCGGGCGGGAGACCCTGACCGGTGGGTATGTGGCCGACGCGGTCACCCGGGTCGACCTGGCCGGCGCGCCTGCCGTCGTGGTGAAGCAAGCGAAGGCCGGGGAGGTGGCGGCGATGCGCGCGCTGGCCGTCGTCCCTGGTGTCGAGCGGCCGCGCCTGCTCGCGGCCGGACCCGACTGGCTCGTCGTCCCGTACTACGACGGACCGCCACTGGTCGAGGGTCCGTACGTTCCGCACGATCTGTGGATGACGCTGGCTCGGGTACATGTGCACTGGCTCGGCAAGCGCCCCCGCGGGCTGCCCGTTGTCGACCCAACATGGTGGCGCGCGCTGTGCCTGGACCGGATCCTCCCGCACGTGCACGCCGCCGGGAAACGCACCGGTGACCAGGTCTTCGCCGATGCCGCGACGGCGCTGCGGGGCTGGGCGACCGACGCCCGGGTGCTCGCCGCGCTCGCGGTCCTGCCCGCCACCCTGGTGCACGGCGATCCGCATCGCGGCAACATCCTGATGACCCTGTCCGGTGCCGTGCTCATCGACTGGGGCAACGCCCGCGTCGGCCCCGCGTGGCAGGACCTGGCGGTGCTCCGGGCCCAAGGTGCGACCGACGACTCGGCGTACCGGCA
>JBOHEO010000333.1:0-3912 GCA_050701055.1 Pseudonocardia sp.
CCCCGGGCCGAGGCCGACGCCGCGGCCGCCGAACGCCGCACCGGGGACGACCGCGGCGCCGCGGAGCAGCTGCGCGCCGAGCTGGCCCAGGTCCGCCACGAGGCCGCCGAGGAACGCGCCGCACTGCGGGCGGAGGCCCGCGAGCAACTCGACGCCGTGCTCACCCGCTTCGCCACCACCGAACAGAGCGACACCAGCAGCACACCAACCCCGAGCCGCCGCGGCCGCGGAAAGTCCACCGAGTAGCTCACCCCTCCGAGCTCCCGGGGGCGCCGAGGCAGATCAACGCGGGGGTGCAGCGTGGAGCGCCCGCAGCGCAGCGAAGCACGACAACGTTGACCCGACCAGTACCGGCGCAGAACTTCCAACGGGGACGGCGTCGGGCGACTCCCTGAGCAGCTGCTGTACAGTTGAGGCGATCTACCGCATCATCAGGACATCGATCGCCTTTGCCCGTCCATGATCAGGTAGATGACCTGCCCGCCCCCGCCCCACGGCGCGGTCTCCAGCACGCCGCGTCGAGATCAGAACCGCACTGCACCAACGCGAGCCACAACGAGCCGACCTCGCCGAAGAGCTGGCCGCCACCCTCAGCCAACAGATCACCCTCACCGGAGCGGTGGAGGTCTCGATGCCCTGATCGAGCACCACCAGGTCCACCCCGTCGGCCTGCCTCTGGTTGGACAGGTCGATGAGGTGCTCAAGTGAGCGGCCGGGCCGGTCGAGCTTGGTCACCACCAGCTGATCCCCCGCCCGCAGTCCGCGCAGGGCCTCGTCGAGCTCGGGCCGCCGGGCGAGCTTCCCCGACGCCTTGTCAGTGTAGATGCGTTCGCTGCCGGCGCCGGTGAGGGCGTCGGCCTGGGCTTCGGGGTGTTGGTCGCGGGCCGACACCCAGCGCGTAGCCGATCCGCACACCGGCGACTGTAGCGCGAACGTAGGTGTGCGTAACGTTGGCGCGGACACGAGTCTTGTTACACCATCGACCTGCGGGAACGTGGTCGGGTCGGAGTGTCTCGTGAACGATCGCATCCGGACAGCCCGGTAGTGGTCTCATCGTCGATCGGCGGGGTTGGGTCGGGTGCCGGTGACCGCGCGCACGATCGCGGCGACGGCCAGCAGGACGGGGGCCAGACCGATTAGCGCGTAGGGGTTGATGAAGGCCAAGGCGATGATGCCGGCGCTGAGGACGATCGCCACGACGGCCGCGACGACGGTCGACGCAACGTTGGTGGCGGGGTTCGGGGTGCTCATGCCGATGAGCGTGGCGATCGTTGGACACGGAGTCAGTGGATCCACAGTGCACTGTCGGGTCGTGCACCGTGGACGGGTGTGCGGGACCCGCCCTGGCGAGGTGGGTGCGCTCGAGACGGTTCTGGCAGGCTGGTGCGATGTCGGCGCGGCACCGACCCGGAGAAGGTCGACCTGAAGAAGACGATCAGGCGGGTCGGCGCGCGGCTCGCGAGGCCGCGACCCGCGAGCTGTCGGCGTTGCTGAAACGGGTTCAGGCCACGAGTGGGGTCACGTGGGACGAGCTCGCCGAGACCGCTCACGTGTCGCGCAGCACCGTGGCGAACTACGTCGGGGAGTCGGTGCGTCGCCGCGACCGTACGACATTGGAGTCGCTGCTGGACGGTATGAATGCGCCCCAGCGCGAGCGCGACGAGGCCCTGCAGCTGCATCGTGCCTCACTCGACGAGCAGAAACCTCGTGTTCTCCCCCCCGGTGCTCGACGCGGGGTTGCTTCAGGCTTACCTGCAGGCGGTGGTGGCGTGCTACCGGGTGCTGGATTTGGCGGCGTTGAGCCCGGAGGCTCAGGACGAGCAGGTGCCGGTGTTGCTGCGGCAGGTGTTCGTGGCCCAACAGGTGCGGGCCGACCCGCCGCCGGTGGAGCTACCCCGGGATCTGCGTCGCCGGCTGCTCGAGGAGGGTGATCTCGGTCCTGACGAGCTACCGCCTGACTTGGATCTGGAGAAGCTGGTCGCGGCCCGTCAGGCCCACCGTGATCAGCCGGCCCGCCCGGTGTGGGAGGCGGTGCTCGATCCGGCGCGCAGGTTGGTGGCGGTGCTGGGGGATCCCGGCGCGGGAAAGTCGTCACTGTTGCGGTATCTGGCGGTCAACCTCGCCGCCCTCGACCCCGCCCCGGAACTCGCCGGCTGGGCGGGATGGCTACCGGTGCTGGTGGAGCTGCGCTCCTACGCCGACCCGGCCTGGCGCCGCGGGCGCTGGGCCGATGCGACCCTGCTGGACTTCATCGACCACCGCGCGCACGAAGGGCTGGGGTTACCCCGCGACGACCTGGAGTTCCACCTGAGGCGCGGGGGTCGGGCGGTGGTGATGTTCGACGGCCTCGACGAGCTGTTCAACACCCACGACCGGGACGCGGTGGGCCGCAAGATCGCCACCTTCGCCGTCACCTATCCGCAGGTGCGGGTGATCGTGACCTCGCGGATCATCGGCTACCACCGCGCAGTGCTGGACGGGGCCGGGTTCGCGCTGCACACCCTGCAAGACCTCGACAACGCCCAGATCGAGCAGTTCGTGCACCGCTGGTACGCCATCGCCTATCAGGGCAAACCCGGAGAGGCCGGTCGCCGCGCCACCCAGTTGCTCGTGGCGCTGGAGCGGTCCTCCTCGGCGCGGGACCTGGCCGGGAACCCCATGTTGCTCACGATCCTGGCCGTGCTGGGTCGGCGCCGGGAGCTGCCTCGGGAGCGGCACCGGGTGTATCAGCACGCGGTGGAGGTGCTGGTGCAGCACTGGGACGCCACCCGCGCCATCCGCGACACCCGCATCCCCGCCGGCGTGCTGGCCGCGGTGGACGAGGAGGATAAGCGGGAGCTGCTACGGCGGGTGGCGCGGCGGATGCAGGACGGGCGCGGCGGGATCGGCGGCAACCACATCCACCGCGACGACCTGCTCGCCGAGTTCCGTACCTACCTCGTCGAGCGCTACCAGCTGGCCCCGGAGGTGGCCAAAACCGCGAGCAAGGCGATGCTGGAGCAGTTCCGGGATCGGAACTTCATCCTGGCGCGGTTCGGGCCCGAGCTCTACGGGTTCGTGCACCGAGCCCTGCTGGAGTACTGCTGCGCTGACGAGATCGTCTATCGGCTCAAAGAATCTCAGGAGATCACCACCGACCGGCTCGCGGTCGAGGTGTTCGGTGCCCACGCCGCCGACCCCGTCTGGCGGGAAGTTCTGCTTCTGATCGCCGGGATGATCCATGACCGCTCCCTGGCCACGGTGATCGATCACCTGCTGGTGCTGGCCGACACCCCGGCCGCGCGGCTGCAAACCGGGCAGGTCGGGCGGCACTGGCTGTTGGCGCTGCGCTGTCTGGCCGAGGCCCGTGCCCCTGGCACCCTTGCCGCGCAAGCCAGCGCGGTGATTGACCGCCTGATCAGCTTGTTCACCACCGCGGCGCAGCGACTCCATGCCGATAGATTCGAGTCGCCGCCGGAGTTCGTCATCCTCGACGAGTCGAGTGCAGTCCTCCGCGGTGTTGTGATTCCGGTCGCCGGTCGCGAGCGGTACCTGGACTGGTACCAACGGATCCCCCGACCCACCTCTCCGCAACTTGGGACAAGTGGCTTTCAGGCCCTGGCCGTACGGACAGCAACGGCTCTACTGTCCACCAACGACGGCGTCGAGCGCCTACTTCGCCACCGCGCCACCACCGACGAGGACCCGGATGTCCGGCGGGTGGCGGTGCAGGCCCTGGCCACCGGCTGGCCCGACGACCAGACCCGCACCCTGCTGCACGAACGCGCCACCACCGACGAGGACCCGTATGTCCGGCGGGTGGCGGTGCAGGCCCTGGCCACCGGCTGGCCCGACGACCAGACCCGCACCCTGCTGCACGAACGCGCCACCACCGACGACCACCCGGATGTCCGGGAGGCGGCGGTGCAGGCC
>JBOHEO010000334.1:0-3902 GCA_050701055.1 Pseudonocardia sp.
GCCGAAGCGCGCGGTCGGGTACCGCCGTGACGGGCAGGACGCGCCGGGCACGAGCACCGCGAACCGGGTGCGCGCCCCGAGCAGCTCGGCCGCGGCGGAGTCGTCGACCTCGGGCACGCGCAGCCCCGGCAGGGCACCCTGGGCCGGAACGCCGACGGCGGCGAGCAGGTGCAACCCGCGGTCGACCTGATGAGCGGTGTCCGGTGGCGGGGTCACCCAGTGCGTGGCGACCGCTCCACCGAACTCGCGCGAGTGCACGACGCGGGTCCCGATCCGGGCCAGCAGTCCGACGTGCGCCGCGGGCCACGGCGACTGCGAGAACGAGGTCAGCACCAGCATCGTGTCGTAGCCCCGGGCCCGGATGTGCTCGACGAGCTTCCACTCCCGATCCGCGGGGTCCTCATTCCGGCGGGGCAGCTGTTGCCAGCTCGCCGAGACGGTCAGGACGTCGTCCAGCCCGGGAACCATCGGCGCGACGGCAGCACCCGCGGGCGAGGCCAGCAGATCGATGCCGGCCCCGGGTGCGAACGCCCGCAGCGCCCGGATCGCCGGGCTCGCCATGACGACATCACCCAGGTTGTCGGCCCGCACCATGAGCACTCGCCGCAGCGTGCCCGGATCCAGCGGCGCGCCCCGGTCGGCGCCGGGATGATGCCCGGGAACCTCGGGAACGGGCCGACACGCACTCACGGTCACGGGGACGCCCCGTGCCACGAGACGATCAGGGCCACGGAGACGATCAGGGCCACGACGGCTCGGTGGAGGCGCACACCACGAGCTCCCGCACCTCGCACCCGGCCGGGCGGGTCAGCGCGAACAGCACGGCTTCGGCCATCTGGCGCGGATCGAGCAGCTGCGCGTCGGGGCCCGGCCGGTACTGCTCAGGGCGCCCGTCGAAGAACGCGGTGTCCATCCCGCCCGGAATCAGCGTCGTCAGGCCGACCTCACCGGCCAGCTCGGTGGCCAGCGCCCGGCTCAGCCCGATGACCCCGAACTTCGACGCGCAGTAGGCACTGGCGTCCGACAGCGCCCGCAACCCCAGCGTCGAGGCAACGGTGACGATCCGGCCTCGGCTCTCCCGCAGCCGCGGGAGCGCACCGCGGATCACCGCGGCGGTGCCGAGCAGGTTGACCCGGACGACGCGATCCCAGTCGTCGCCGGGCACCTCGTCGATCCGGCCGCAGATGTCGGTGCCGGCCGCGGTGACGACGGCGTCGACGGTGCCGGCCCGGGCGGTCAGTTCGGCGACGGCCAGCTCGGCCTCGCGGGCGTCGGCCAGGTCGGCGAGCACCGCCGGAGCATCGCCGAGGTAGGGGTCCGAAGGATCGGTGGGATCGACGCGGTCCAGCAGCAGGGGCCGCCCGCCGGCCGCGGCGACGGCCCGGGCCACCGCGCGACCCAGCCCGGAAGCCGCTCCGGTGACCAGGACGGTGCCGGGCTGGCGGACGACGCTCTCGACCGGGTCCGGCCGGGGCAACGTCGTGGATGTGGATGTCATCGACTGTCCTCTCAGATGGGGTCAGGACGCGGCGCACGCGGTGGCGGGGGCGGGGGCCGCGAGCGTCGCCTCGACAGCCCGGCAGACCATGTGCACGGCAACGAGGTGGGCCTCCTGCACCGTGGCCGCGTCGCCCGGCAGGCACACCGAGCGCGCGCACCGCAAGGACAGCGGATTGGGGCCCGGGCCGGTGAGCGCCCACGGGTCGGCCCCGCACTCGCGGGCGGCCCCGGCCGCGGCGATGAGGTTCTCGCTCCGGCCGGTGGTCGACAGGAGCAGCACGACGTCGCCGGGGCGGGCGTGGGCGCGGACCTGGCGGGCGTAGGTCTGGGCGTAGCCGTAGTCGTTGCCGATCGCGGTCAGGCTGGACGTCTCCGCATGCAGCGCGATCGCCGACAGCGGCGCCCGGTCGCGGTCGAACCGTCCGACCAGCTCGGCGGTGAGGTGCTGAGCCTCCGCGGCGCTGCCGCCGTTCCCCGCGACCAGCAGCCGCGAGCCGGCTCCCAACCGCTGGGCCAGCTCGGTGCCCCAGCCGGCCAACGTGGCACCGGCCGCGCGGAGCGGGGGCAGCGCGGCCGCGAGGCGGTCCACGTGGTCATTGAGCGCCCGGACGACCTGCAATCTCACCGCGGCCGTCACCGAGCGGCCTCGAAGGCGAGCGGCACACCCAGGCGTTCCCGACGCTCGTCGATGACCTGCTCGTAGATCCCGGCGGTGGCACCCGCGATCCGCTCCCACCCGAAGCACGCCGTCGCCCGGTCCCGGCCCGCGATCCCGAACGCCTGCACCATCGTCGATTGGGAGAGCAGGCCGCGCAACGCCACGGCCAGCCGGGCGGGACGGCGCGGGAGCACGTGCACCCCGGTGACCTGGTCGACCACCGTGTCCGTCATGCCCCCAACGGGGGCGGCCACGACCGCGGTGGCGCAGGCCATTGCCTCCAGCGCGACCATGCCGAACGGCTCGTACCACGGCACGCACACCGCCGCGTCCGCCGATCGCAGGAGTGCGGGGACCCGGTCCCGGGGCACCGCCCCCAGGAACCGGACCCGGCTGCGCACCCCTGCCGAGTCCGCGACCGCGCGCAACCGTTGCACGTCCGCGTCGTCGTCGAGGGCGTCCGGATCAGGCCCACCCGCCACGAGCAGCTCGGCTCGCGGCACCCGCCGCATCGCGTGGATCAACTCGTCGACGCCCTTGCGCCGGACCAGCCGCCCGATCGACACCAGCCGCGGCACATCGGCGCGGCGCTCCAGCGCAGGTCCACCCGGGGAGAACATCGCGAGGTCCACACCGCACGGGACGACGGCGATCTTCCCGGACGCCACCCCGAGGCGTGACAGCTCGAACGCCTCGTCATTGCAGGTGGCGATCACCCGGTCCGTCTGGCCGGCCACCGCTCGCTCGGCCGCCACCCGACCCGGCGGGCTGGTGTCGTCCCGGCCCTGGTGGCGCCGCTTGACCGCGCCCAGCGCGTGGAAGGTCTGCACGACGGGGATCCCGAGCCGCCCGGCGGCGGTCACCGACGCCAGGCCCGACATCCAGAAGTGGGCGTGCACGATGTCGGGCAGCTCGGTCGCCCAGGCGTTCTGCAGCGCGGCCGCCATCCGGGGTACGTGCGGCACGAGCCGGTCCTTCGGGATCCGACGCGGGGGGCCGGCGGCGATATGTCGCACCGTCACACCGGGGGCGTACGGCACGGCCTCCGGGAGGTCCGGGGCTTCCCGCCGGGTCCAGACGTCCACCTCGTGGCCGGCCGCGGCGAGCGCCCGGCTCAGCTCGGCCACGTGCACGTTCTGCCCCCCGGAGTCCGGCCCACCCAGGACCGCCAGGGGGCTGGCGTGTTCGGACACCATCGCGATACGCACGGCGTCACCTCCTCCCGTTCGACTTCCCATTCGATCCGGACCGGACGGCCCGTCGTCGTGCGTGGTGCTCGGTGACCGTGCGGTCGAGCACCACTTCCCAATCGGCCAGGAACCGCGCCGTCCCGTACCGGCGCAGGGCATGTGAGCGGGCCGCGACCCCCCGCAGGCGAGCGAGGTCAAGATCCGTGACGAGCTCGCGGACCGCGGCCGCGAGCCGGGCGGGGTCGGTGCCGCAGTACCCGACATCGGGCGGCACCGCCTCCACCGCCTCGGTAGCGGCCAGCGCCACCACCGGCATCCCCAGGTGCATGGCCTCGATGAGCGAGAGACCCAGTGACGTCCAGCGGATCGGGTGCAGGTACACCCGACGACGGGCCATCTCGTCGTGCATCCGGTCCTGGGGCAGGTCGCCGCATCCGAGGATCCGCTCGGGCTCGCCGAGCGCGTCACCCAGCCCGTCGGTGCCCATCCCGAACACGTGCAGCGGCGCCGCGGCGGCCAGGCCGGGAAGCAGATCGGTGCCGGTGACGCGGCCG
>JBOHEO010000335.1:0-3893 GCA_050701055.1 Pseudonocardia sp.
CTTGCTGCCGGTGAGCATCGACAGGGCGATGCTCATGATCGTCAGCGGTCCGTACGGGGCGTGACCATCCAGCACCGATCTGGCGAACGCGACCACCTGCGCGCGGTCCTCGTCCGAGGCCTTGATGCGGAAGATCTCATAGGACCGCCCTGTGTAGTAGTCAAGTGACTCCTCCCTGACGCCGCGACCCACCGCCTCGATCAGGGTGCCGGCACAGTCCACGATCAGCGCGGCGTGCGACCAGTCCACATATTTTCGGTCGGCCCCGTGGATTCGCATCTTCTGACCGAGTTTGATCAGCCATCCCTGGAAGCCCTTTCCCTTGACGAGGATGAAGTCCCCCGGATCGAACTCCGTCGCCTTCTCGCCCGGCAGGTATTGGACCGGTGGGAGCGTTTCCACGGGTTGCGCGGTGGAGAAGCCAGGACCTTCCATGTTCGCCTCCAGGTCGAGTGAGGCGCCGGCTTCCCCGGCTCTCTTCGCCGACCGCCATCGGAGGATCAGAGCCATGCGACGACGCACAGATACCCCGCTGGAGCGAACTACGGAAAACACCACCCGTTCAGCCGAGCGGGGACGTCCCGCTGTTGACCGCCACGTTGCGTGAGGAGAACCGCGTCAACATGAGATGATCATGGTGGTGGGTAGGGGAAGTGTGATCGGCTGGCTCTTGCTGGTGGTCGTGTGCGACGCCAAGGTGAGTACGACCGAGGGGTAGGAGGCGACGGCCCTTCCGCATGTCTTGGCGGACGCGGAAGGGCCGTCTTGGTGCATAGGAGTGCACCCGGTGATGACGGTAGGCGTGGACCGCGCGGCAGTCGAGACAGCGCTGCTGGCTGGCGAGTTGGGATGTCCGGCGCTGGGGTGTCCGGGACAGCTGGGCCCATGGGGCTGGGCACGAGAACGGGCGCTGCGGGGCGAGACTGGTCAGGTGCGGCTGCGACCGCGCCGGTCGCGGTGCGGCGGTTGCCAGCGCACCCACGTGCTGTTGCCTGCGAGCGTGCTGTTGCGCCGGGCGGACGTGGTCACGGTGATCGGGGCAGCGTTGCTGGCCAAGGTCAGTGGTACGGGGCACCGGAAGATCGCGGCCGCCCTGGGTCGGCCCGATGCGACGGTGCGGGGTTGGCTGCGCCGGATCGTGGCGGTCGCCGAGGCGGTGCTGGCCGCGCTCGGGGTGCTCGCCGCCGAGTTGGGGGTTGAGTTCATCGCGCCCGCGCCGACGACGACACCGGTCGCCGCGGTGGTGGAGTTGGTCGGGGCGTTGGCCCGGGCGGCCGCCCGGGTGTTGGGCGGTTCGTGTTCCCCGTGGCGGCTGGCCACCGTCCTCTGCGGTGGCCGGCTGCTGTCCCCGCACGGCCCTGATCTTGTTCGGGGTCCGCCAGTGGGTAGCAACACCAGATGCCTCTGGGGGGCTGGTGGGTGAGCGGGTGAGGTGGCCCGGACGGCTCGCATTGGGTGGGCCGGGACACCTCAAGGAGTGCGACGTGAGCGCAGAACACGACCAGGAAGCAGCCCGCCGGGTCCGGGCTCGGGAGGTGGGGCTGTTTCGTTACGGCCTGATCATCGACGCGCTGGATCCGGCGCTGTCGGCCAAGCAGCGCGGCCGGCTGGTCCGGGCGATCGCCGCCGGGGTCCATCCCGGGCCGTCGGGGTTCCCGGTGCGGGTGTCCCGGGCGAGCCTGGACCGGTGGATCCGCGGCTATCGGACCGGCGGGTTCACCGCGCTGGTGCCCGCCCCGCGCCGGCTCACCGCCCAGACCCCGCCGGAGGTGCTCGAGCTCGCGGTGGCGCTGAAGCGGGAGGCGCCCGGGCGGACCGCCGCGCAGGTCGCGGTCGTGCTCGCCGCGCACGGCGGCGTCGCGCCGTCGGAACGCACGCTGCAGCGCCACTTCGCCGCCCGCGGGTTGACCCGGTCCCGGCCCGACGGGGCCGTGCCGACGGTCTTCGGCCGGTTCGAAGCCGAGGCGCCGAACGTCGGCTGGGTCGGTGACGCGCTGCACGGGCCCGTGGTGGCCGGCCGCAAGACGATCCTCATCGCGTTCCTCGACGATCATTCGCGGGCGGTCGTCGCGGCGCGCTGGGGGTACGCCGAGAACGCCGTCGCGCTGCGCCAGACGCTGCGGGACGGGGTTGGCCTCCCGTGGCTGCCCCGCGCAGGTGTACGTGGATTATGCCGACCCTCGCGTTATGCCGACCTCGGTGAGGAGCCGCTGCTCGGCGGGGGTGGACGGGCCGATGTGGTCGGCATAATCAGAGCGCCTCGAGGAAGGCCATCATTGTGTCGGGGGGGCGGTAGCGACCTGGTGTGGTGTTCGGCGGGTTGGTGCGCGCGATCGCCCGTTCCTTCTGGGACATGTCGGCGTGCAGGTAGATGTTCGTTGTGGACACCTGCTCGTGGCCGAGCCACAAGGCGATCACGGTGACATCGACTCCGGAGAGCAGGAGCCGCATGGCGGCGGTGTGTCGCAGGGTGTGCGCGGTGACCTTCTTGGTTCGGATCGAGGGGCACACCTCGCGGGCTCTGCGGACGTAGAGGGCGATGCGGTGCTCGATGGCGTCGCGGCTGAGCGGTTTGCCGGTGGCGGTCGGGAACAGGGGTTCGGGTAAGGAGCCTCGTCGTTCGGCCAGCCAGACGCGCAGCACGGCGCTGGTGAGGGGGACCAGGGGTGTTCGCCGTTCCTTGCGGCCCTTCCCGACGCAGTGGACGTGGGATCCGGCGCCGAGGACGATATCGGCGCCGGTGAGCCCGGCGAGCTCGGAGATGCGCAGCCCGGTCTGGATGGCGAGCACGATCATGGCGTGGTCACGTCGTCCGGTCCAGGTGGTCCGGTCGCAAGCGGCCACCACGGCGTCGACCTCGTGGTCGGTGAGGAAGGTGACCAGGTTGCGTTCGAACCGTTTCGGAGCGATGGCGAGCACACGTTGGATCGATGCCGCATGTTCGGGGTGGCGCAGGGCTGCGTAGCCGAATAGCGAGTGGATCGCGGCGAGACGGTGGTTGCGGGTGCGGACCCCGTTGCGACGGCCGAGTTCGAGATGGTCCAGGAACGCGGCCACGATGGTGGCGTCGAGATCACCGATGTCAAGGTCGCAGGGTTGGGTGTGGGTCTGCTCGGCGGCGAATCTCAGCAGCAGCCGGAACGTGTCGCGGTAGCCGGTGATCGTGTGCGGGCTGGCCTGGCGTTGGCCCATGAGCCGATCGGTGAAGAACGCCTGCAGGGTGGGCGCGAGCGCGGTCATCGCTGTTCCCCGCATCGCTGTTCCCCGTAGCGACGGTCCAGACGCGCCGCGGCCAGCCCCATCAGCTCGGGCGTCGCGGACAGATACCAGTAGGTGCCTGCTGGGTTGACGTGGCCGAGGTAGGTCGACAGGACCGCCATGCGGCCCGCGACGTCGACACCGGATCGGTGCCAGTCGATCAGGGTGGTGACGGCGAAGCGGTGGCGTAGATCGTGGATCCGGGGCCGCGCCGTCGCGGTGCGCAGGCCGATGGCCGTGGTGAGCTGGTTGAATGTGTGGTGAACACCCCCGATGCTCAGCGCGGTCCCGACGCTCGACAGGAACAACGTGTTCGATCTCGGTGTGGGGCATAGCCGGTCACGGCGGACTGTGTAGGAGCCCAGCGCGTCGGTGGCGCTGGGGTGCAGCGGAACCAACCTCGTGAGGCCGAACTTCGCGTCCCGGATCGTGAGGACCCCGGCGGTGAGGTCGACGTCGTCTCGGGCCAGGGCGATGGCTTCCCCGATCCGCATACCTGACACCGCGATCAGACCGAACAGGGCCTCGTAGGTCGCCGCCCGCAACGGCGGGCGGAGCTGGGCCGCCGCGCCTAGCAGCGCGCACACCTCGTCCTGGGACCACAGGTGCGGAATCCGGCGAGTGAGCCTGGTCGG
>JBOHEO010000336.1:0-3834 GCA_050701055.1 Pseudonocardia sp.
ATGCCGGTGCGGAGGAGGTCAACGACCTCGGGGAGAGCTTCGAGGTGGTCTCCGAGGCCACCGATCTCATCACGGTGCGCAAGGCCCTGCAGAAAGCCGGTATCGACTACGACTCGGCCGACCCGACGTTCCTGCCGTCGATGTCGGTGCCGCTGGATGCCGAGGGTGCGAAGAAGGTGTTCCGGCTGATCGACGCGCTCGAGGACAGCGACGAGGTGCAGAACATCTACGCCAACTTCGATGTGTCCGACGAGGTCATGGCCGAGGTCGGCTGATCGAGGCCGGGTCGTGGCCGCGAGGGGTTGTGGTGGCCGCGAGGGGTTGTGGTGGCCGCGAGGGGTTGTGGTGGCCGCGAGGGGTTGTGGTGGCCGCGGCCGCCCGGGTCGGGGTGATCGGCACTCGGGAACGTGGGACCGTGCCCGGCCTTCGTTGATCGCACTCGGGAACGTGGGACCGTGCCCGGCCCTTTGTTGATCGCACTCGGGAACGTGGGACCGTGCCCGGCCTTCGTTGATCGGCATTCGGGAACGTGGGACCGTGCCCGGCCTTCGTTGATCGGCATTCGGGAACGTGGGACCGTGCCCGGCTGTCACTGATCGGCACTTGTGAACGCGAGACCGCGCCCAGAACGGCCGGAGGTTCCGAACTCCCGATCACGGGACTGTGACCGAGTACCCGTTCGACATCTCGGCGCTCGCCCTCGAGCATGCACACGAGGCCCTCGCCCTCGAGCATGCACACTAGGCGCTCACTTTCACACCTGCGGCATATGTGACCACGTCATCTGATTCTGATCACCAGCGCGAGAGCGCGGACGTGCACGTCCGCCGAGCCGGCCACCGGGAGCTGGGTCCGGTCGTTGACCCATGGGAGCCGAGCTGGTTCGCCCGCCCCGATGGCCTCCGCCACTGCGCGGCTCTCCCTCCGGCGCCGGACGCGCACACCCCCAATGGTCCCCGCGGGCACTCACTGGTTCCCGCACACATGCGGCGTGTGTGCGGGAACATTTCGGCCTGTACGGCAGGCGGTCGTTCGGCTCGTGTCCCCGTGGTGCAATGCCAGGGAGATGAGTGGTTTCGGCGTTGTCTGGGGCTGCTCGCTGGCGGTCACGTTGAGTGAGATCGGGCTGGTGGGCGGCCCGCTGTGATCGGGCGTGCTCGGCGTGGCGGGGTTGGGTGGAGGCTCCCGGTAGAAGACCCGGTGTCTAAAGCCGATCTTCTCCCCTGGAGCCTCCGCGTGTCTTTCTACCCGATCTCGTCCCGACCCACGATCCCCGGTGTGGAGGTCCCCGGTGGGGATCAGGTAGCTGCTCAGGCGGTGATGGTGGCCATCCCGGTGTCGGCGCTGGCCTGGCCGGTGCGGGCGGGATCGGGCGGGGACGGCCGGTCGGCGCTGATGGTCGCGGGGGCCGAGCCGGTCACGGCCGGTGGCCTGGTGGCCTGGTGCAAGGTCGTGGTGGTGGCGCCCGCGGTGGTGCGCCGGGACGGGCGGGTCCAAGCACAGGGCCGGCCGTGTGATCATGCCCGGCTCGGGGTCGCGGAGCAGGAACTGGACCGCCACTGTGGGCCGGGGGCGATCGAGCGGATCGCCGCCGGGGTGCACCCCAGCGGGAAGGTGAAGGCCGTGGCGCGGCGGGAGATGAGCGTGGCAGCCACGATCCGGGCAGTGCTGTTGATGACCTTGATGCCCGACGCCGACCAGCGCGAGGTGCTCACCACGCTGCTGGGGGGCCTGGTCGAGGTGCCGTGGCGGCGGGCGCACACCGTGCCCTCGGGCACGGTGCTGTCGACCTGGCGGGCCGCGATCGGCGAGGCACCGCTGCAAGAGCTGCAGCGGGAGGTGCTGGCCGCGGTCGTGGCCGAGCATCGTGACGACGCCGAGGACGACGCCGAGCATCGTGACACCGCTGGGGTCCGGATCGAGGTGGGGGGCGGGCTGCGGCTGGGCTCCATCGATGGCACCGTGACCCGGATGCCCGACACGATGGCGAACCGGGCCGCGTTCGGTACCGCCGGCGCGGCCGACACCGGCTACCCGCAGATCCGGCACCTGCACGTCTGCGACGCGTTCACCCGCGCCACCCTGGGCGTGGTGTGTGGCCCGGCCGGTGGGGACAAGGCCGAGGCCGAACAGGCGCTGCTGGACCGGGCCCTGGCCGAGCATCCCGACGTGTTCACCCCCGACCGGTTGTGGGTCATGGACCGCAACTTCCCCGGCGTTGCCCGGATCAAGGCGATGCTCGCCACCGGCACCCACGTGCTGATCCGCGTCAAGTCCGACATCCGACTACCCCGCATCGGCGGTTTCGCCTCCGACGGGTCCTACCTGGCCCGCCTGTCCGGCGGCGGGGCCACCCTGACCGTCCGGGTGGTCGAATACCACGTCGACATCGACGGGGCGACCACGCCCGAGTTGTTCTGCCTGCTCACCGACCTGCTCGACCACCACACCCACCCGGCCCACCTGTTGGCCGAGGCCTACCGGTGGCGCTGGGACGGTTCCGAGACCGCCCTGCGCGAGGCCAAATCGACCATCCACGACGCCGGACCCGCCACCGGGGCGATCCTGCGCTCGGCCACCCCGGAGCTGATCCGCCAAGAGCACGCCGCCTGGATCGTCGCCACCGAACTCGTCCACGCCGCCACCCGCGCCGCCGCCGCCACCGCCACACCCTTCCGCAAAGGCCCCCGCACCGGTCAGCCCGTCGCGGCGCGGCACCTGTCGTTCACCACCACCCGCCGCTCCCTAATCACCACCGTCCGCGCCGGCAGCGCCACCGCCTCGCTCCCCGAACCCGCCCGGGCCGCCGCCCACCACCACGCCCTGGCCGTGATCGCCACCGCCCGCGTCACCACCGACCGCCACCGCCACCGCGACCACAAAATCAAGACCAGGCAGCCGTTCCCCCACGCCCCCCACTGCATCACCACCCGCACCGCACCCGCCCACCTACACGTCTGCGGCACCACCGCGGCCTAACGGCCTCATGGCCCTGACCCCACACCGTCCCTCGACCAGAACATCACCACCCGGGCCTGGAACCCGGCGCACCCGGCCAGACAGCCGGGCCGCCGCCATGCACCCCGCCCGTTATCACTCTCTGTGCATCACCTGAAGATCACCACAAGCGTCCGCCGCTCCGCGAACTACCGCATCTCCCTGGCATTGGTGGTGTCACCCGTCCTCTCGAATATCTACCTGCACAAGTTGGACGTCTACGTCGAGACGGTTCTGATCCCGCAGTACACCCGAGGGACGCACCGGAGACGCAACCCCGAGTATGAAAGGATACATTCCCGGATGCGGCGGGCACGTGCGCGTGGGGACCGGGCCCAAGCCCGGGACCTGCGCCGCCGACTGCGCCGACTACCCTCGGGCGACCCCCAGGATCCCGGGTTCCGGCGGCTGCGGTACACCCGCTACGCCGACGACCACCTGTTGGGGTTCATCGGACCGAAGGCCGAAGCCGAGGCCATCAAAGATCAGCTGGAGCGGTTCCTGCGCGACGACCTCACGCTCGAACTCCACCCGGACAAGACGCTGATCACCCACGCCCGCACCCGGGCGGCCCGCTACCTCGGCTACGAGATCATCGTCCAACACTCCGACAGCAGGATCACCAATGGCCGCCGCATGGTCAACGGGGTCGTCGCGTTGCGGGTGCCACTGGACGTGATCAAAGCCAAATGTGCCCCCTACCGGCGCCACGGCAAACCCTGGCACCGGCCGGTCCTGCAGAACCTCGACGACTACGACATCGTCGCCACGTTCGGGGCCGAATACCGGGGCATCGTCGGCTACTACCGGCTCGCCAAAGACGTCTGGCGGCTAGGC
>JBOHEO010000337.1:0-3824 GCA_050701055.1 Pseudonocardia sp.
GCGGTTGCTGTGCGCGCTTGAAGTGTAACCATCCGAGGCGTGTTCACCCTCGTCGCAGGCCTGGTCAAGCCGCTGTGATCGCGAATGTCGCCAGCTGCGGGCCGCCGCTGTTCACGGGTGGGCCGGGGGGCGACCGGGCGGTCGTACTCCAGCTTCGACACGATCATCGAGTCCATCCGGGAGAAGCTGCTCGCCCTGCCCGGTGACACCACGGTGCGCGCCGGCCATGACGGCTCCACGACGATCGGCGCCGAGCTGCCGCACCTGGATGAGTGGATCGCCAGGTGATCCTGAGACTCGAGACCTCAAGGTAGCACCTGTGTGCTACCTTGAGGCCGTGGAACAACCCGACAGCATCGGCATCCGCGAGCTGCGCCAGCACGCCTCTCGATATGTGGCCATGGCGAAGGCAGGCAAGCGTGTGCCGGTGACCGAACGCGGGAAACTCGTCGCCTACCTCGTCCCGGCTGAAGAACCCGGCTCGATCCTCGACCGGCTGGAGGCAGCCGGCCAGCTCCGGCGGGGCCGTGGCAACCTCTCGGACTTCCTCCCCCCGCCTCCGGCGCCACCAGGCACGCGGCCGCTGAGTGAGGTACTGCTGGAGATGCGGGATGAGGAACGCTATTGATCTATCTCGACACGTCGGCGTTCCTCAAGACCCTCTGGGATGAGGTCGAGTCCGCCGCTCTGTCGCGGGCGATCGACAATCAAGCGACGATCTCCAGCGCCTTGTTGGCGGTTGAGGCGCGGCGGAGCACACTCCGCGTCGCCGCCGAGATGCTGCCCCGCACCGAACTCCTGCTCGGTGAAGTGACCCAGGTCGAGCTGACGAGTCCCATCCTTGAGTCCGCGAGCCGCTTGTCCCACCGGTACCTGCGGACCCTCGACGCCATCCACCTCGCTACCGCACTACTCATTCAGAACGACCTCGACGTGCTGATCACCTACGACATGCGTCTGCTCGACGCCGCGAACGCTCACGGGATCCCGACCGCGGCGCCTGCCTGACGTGCAGCATCCGGTCGCCAGACCCGGTACTCAGTGACCACCGCGGTCACGAGATCAGCCGGAGTCACGTCGAACGCCGGGTTCCACGCGCCACTCTCCGCCGGTGCGGACCGCACTCCATGAATCGCGAGCACCTCCTCGGCCGCCCGCTCCTCGATCTCGATCATCGAGCCATCCGACGTCGCAAGGTCCACGGTCGACTCGGGCGCGGCCACCAGGAACGGGATGCCCGCCCGCGCGGCGGCCAACGCCAGCGGATAGGTGCCGATCTTGTTGGCCACCTCGCCGTTGGCCGCGATCCGGTCGGCGCCGACCACGATGGCGTCCACCAGACCACGGGCGATGATCGACGGACCGGCACCGTCGACCACCACACGATGGGCGATACCCATCTCGGCGAGCTCGACGGTGGTGATCCGCGCGCCCTGCAACAGCGGCCGGGTCTCACCGACCACCACGTAGTCCACCCGACCGGCTTCGTGCAGCGCCCGCACCACGCCGAGCGCGGTGCCGTACTCCACGCACGCCAGCGCGCCCGCATTGCAATGGGTGTGCACGCGCAGGGCACGCGGTCCGCAGAGCTCGGCGAGCAGATCCGCCCCACGGGCGCCGATCGCCCGACACGCGGCCACGTTCTCGGTGAGGACCGCGAGGGCCGCGTCCAGGACCGCACCCGGGCCCTGCGCTGCCACCGCCATCGCCCGACGCACCCCCACGGCGAGGTTGACCGCCGTGGGTCGAGCGGCGGCGAGCCGGGCTGCCACCGCCTCCAGTTCGGAGCCCGAGGCGACGCGCGCGGCCAGTGCCACCCCGAGCGCACCGGCGGTGCCGAGCGCCGGCGCGCCACGCACCACGAGCCGCCCGATGGCGTCGATGAGCCCGTCGACGCTGCCGATCGTGACGGTCCGCACGGCCGGCAGCGCGGTCTGGTCGACCAACTCGATCCGGCCGTCCACCCAGGCGATCGTCGGCGGCAACACGAACCCGACTGTAGGCGTCCGCACCCGACATCGTGAGCCCGGACTAATCTGCTGGTTCATGAACCCCGACGCGCCACCACGGGGGCGGCATCGGTGCTGCGGCATCGTGCACACCGAGACCGTGGAGGACTACCTCAAAGCGATCTTCGGTCTGGTCACCCGCGACGAGCCGACGACGACCACGCACCTCGCGGAGCACCTGGGGGTGTCACCGCCCACCGTGTCGGCGATGCTCAAGCGGCTCGCCGATGACGACCTCGTCCACCGTCCGGACCGGTACCACGCGGAGCTCACCGAGCACGGCACCGCACACGCGCTCGCGATCGTGCGGCGACACCGGCTCATCGAGCAGTTCCTCGCCGCGGTTCTCGACGTCCCCTGGGACGAGGTCCACGGGGAGGCGGAAGTTCTGGAGCACGCGCTCAGCGACCGGCTCGTCGAGCGGATCGACGCGTATCTGGGCCATCCGACCCACGACCCGCACGGCGACCCGATCCCCGCTCCGGACCGCCGCCACGAGGAGAGCTGGACGGGATCGCTCGCCCAGGCGCACCCCGGCGACCGTTTCCGGGTGGAGCGGATCTCTGACCGGGACAGCGCCGCGCTGCGTTACCTGGGCGAGCTCGGGATCCGACCCGGCATCGTGCTCGAGGTGATCGAACGATCGCCGTTCGGCGGGCCGCTGTGGGTCGGCCTCGACACCGGGCGGCACGGTCTCGGGATGGCGCTTGCGACGATCGTGCACGGGCGTGCCGGTTGAAGGTGAGGTTTCCCGACGCGGCCACCCCGCCGACCACGTACCACGATTGCCCGCTACCGAAGCCCCGGGCGAAATGCATTTCGCGCAGCGCTGGATGCACGGCGCATGCCGGATCATCGACCGCCTCATCGGGCCAATAAGCCCTGCGCGCAAGAGGTTCGGGCGATCAGCCGAATTCCTGCAGCGTCCGGCGGGCGGCGTCGAGCTCAGCGTTCTTCGCGCGCATGAAGCCCTCGAAATCCTCGCGATGGGAACGGATGGCATCGAGCTGAATTCTTTCCTCCACACCAGACCAGACGGAGACCAGGTCGGTCTCCTGCTTGCAGCGCACATCGGCCTCAGCGACGACGATCTCCTGCTCTGATGGGCGCCTGGACTCCGCCCGGGCGGCGTCAGCGAACGGCTCGAGCGGGTCGGAGTACCGGGAGCCCTTCGCCTTCATGCATGCGCTCCAGCTCCCGAAGACCTGCACGACCTCCGGATTCTCCAGCGATGCCCTGAACGCCTCAGCGGAGAAATCATACAACCGTGATTGATCGAGATCCGGGATGTCCTTGCGCAGCCGGTCACGCGCTTCGGCCCGGCACCCACCCTTGCCATCGTCACCGTAGGCGGCGCGGTGCTGTGCAGGTGGGAGTCGGTCCCGTTGCGCCCACACCGATTCGCGCGCCGTCAACTCCGGTGATGGAGGCGGCAGGTGGTATCCGAAGCGGGCGGCGATCTCCGGCTCGATCAAGCCGTACCGCCGGCGATTCAGCGGGTCGGGGTCCTGACTTGAGGGGGGTGGCAGCACCTTCCAGTCCAGGTCGAGCCAACGCATGCAGTCGCGGGTGAGCAGGTCCTCGGCGTACTCGACTGTCTGGAGGTCGAGCCTGGAAAACATGTACTCATCGAGAGGAACGTGCAGGGCGCGAACCTCCTCACCGACCTCGGGAGCGTTCTTCTGGTCCGCCGTCAGTGGTTGCGCCGTGCAGCCGACGGTGAGGAGCGTGAGCACGCCGATGAGCATCCGCAGAATCGACACGATGGCTCTCTCCCTTCCACGGGAGGGTGGGGTCGCGCACGGTGCGCGACCC
>JBOHEO010000338.1:0-3746 GCA_050701055.1 Pseudonocardia sp.
ACAGCAGCACGCTCAGCGCAGGCCGCGCGCCCCCGCCGCCGCGACCATCGCCGGCACGGTGTCGCAGCCAGCGGGCAGACCGTCCAGCGGCCACCAGCGCAGATCCGTCGACTCCGCGCTGATCCGCTCGATCGCGCCGGCCGGCGCCCGCACCAGGAAGCGGACGTCGAGGTGGCGGGTGGGCAGCCCGAGCGAGCAGGTGATCGGGTGCACGTCGAGGTGCAGCGGCTCGGGGTCGATCTCCAGGCCGTCGATGCCCGACTCCTCGGTGGCCTCCCGCAGTGCGGCGTCGCGCAGCGTCTCGTCACCGGGCTCGCAGTGGCCCCCGAGCTGGCACCACCGCCCGACTCGGGGGTGCAGGGTGAGGAGCACGCGCGCCCTTGCGTGGTCGAGCATCAGCGCTGACGCGGTGAGATGGCCCGGCACGCAGGATCGGGCGCAGGCGTCATCCGGGCGGGCGTCGAGGAACGCGAGGAACGCGTGGCGCAATGCCTCCTGCCCGTCATCGGCAGCGCGCCAGGCCGCCAGCTCGGCGACCGCGACGGCCGGGTTCACCATTCGACCAACCCCTCGGCCGGGTCGCGGGGCGCGCGCGGCCCGAGCCCGTCCACCGGTACGCCGACCGTGACCGCCCCCAGCGGCTGCCAGTCGGCCGGCAGGCCCAGCACGCGACGCACGACGTCCGGGGCGAAGATCGTGGACCCGACCCAGCACGACGCCAGGCCCTCCGCGGCCAGCGCCACCAGCAGCGATTGCACCGCCGCCCCACCCGCCACGGTGAACATCGTCCGTTCGCCGATCCGCCGGGCCTGGTCGGGGTAGGCGTGCATCCCGGCGCCGGTGCGGAACGCCAGCAGCAGCTCGGGGGCGCGGCGGAGCAGATCGCCACGGCGCAGCCGACGTTCGACCTCGTCGGCCGGCCGCCCGTCCGCCTCGAGATGCACGCGCCACCGTGCGGTCAGCGCGTCGAGCAGCGCCGTCCGCCGGACCGGATCACGCACCCAGCCGAACCGGAACGGCGTGCTGTGATGCGGCGCCGGCGCGGTGAGCGCCACCCCCACCGCCCGGCGAAGCGCGCCGGCGTCGACCGGCGCGTCGGCGAACTCCCTGGTGCTGCGACGCAGCAGCACCGCCTCGCCGCGGCCCCGCGTGATCGCCTCCTCGGTGCCGAGCCAGAACAGGTCCTCGTCCAGCGGCCGGACGAGCTCGCGCGCGGCCGAACCGTCGTCGACCGGCACCATCCCGCGGATTACCGCGACCGGGACCCCACCCAGCTTGCCCTTGACGAGGTCGGCGGCGGCGGCCACCTCGTCGGCCACCGCCACCTCGGTGACCAGCAGCTCGTTGCCCTCGGCGTCGACGACGCCGGCGTACCGGTGCAGCACCGTGAGCCCGGCCGAGCCGATCGCCACGTCGGTCTGGCCGACGCGCCAGCAGCGGCCCATCGTGTCGGTGACGACGACGGCGACGTCCACCCCGAGCCGGGCCTGGAGTGCCCGGCGGAGCCGGGCCGCGCTGGCGTCCGGATCGGCCGGCAGCAACGCCAGCTCGGTGCGGCGCACGTTGGACCCGTCGATACCGGCGGCGGCCTGCACGATGCCGAGCTTGTTGGCCACGATCAGGGTGCGGCCCCGCCTGGCCAGCACCCGATCGGTCTCGGCGTCCACCAGCTCGCGACGCAACCCGTCCCGCGCCTCCGGATCGGCAGGCGCGGCCACGAGCCGGCCCTCGACCTTGGAGATGACCTTGCTGGTGACGACGACGACGTCACCGTCGGCCAGCCAGGGGGCCGCGCCGATCAGGGCGGCGGCGAGGTCGTCGCCCGGGCGGAACTCCGGGAGGCCGTGAACGGGCCGGACCGTGATGGCGCCGGGGGACGCGTGATCGATCGCCCGGTCAACCAACGGGGACACCGCACAGCTCCAACGCCCGCCGGGCCATCTCGGCCGTCGCGTCCACATCGGTCATCAGCAGCGGGACCGACCGCACCGCCACCCCGGGAACTTCCGCGGTGTCGCCGAGGTGCACCAGCCAGCCGTCCAGCAGGCCGCCGTCGCCGCGCGCGCCGTAATGGCGCCCGACGGCCTCGGCGGTGGTCGCCACGCCGATCGCGGTGAGGCACGCATCGGCCATGCCGCGCAGCGGCCGCCCGTTCACGATCGGGGACAGCCCGACCACCTTCGCCGGTGCGGCGCGCATCGCGTCGCGCATCCCAGGGACCTCGAGCAGCGTGCCGATACTGACGACCGGGTTGGACGGCGCGACCAGCACCGCGTCGGTGGCCGCCAGAGCCTCGCGCACCGCGGGCAGCACCTGGGCCTGCGCCGCGCCGACCGAGGCGAACCGGTGGGGCGTGGGTTTCGCCTGGTGCCGGACCCACCACTCCTGGAAGTGGATCGCCTTGCGGGCCGTGTCCCCGGTCTCCGGGTCGTCGACCACCACATGGGTCTCGACCCGGTCATCGGTGACCGGCAGCAGCCGCACGCCGGGCCGCCAGCGGTGGGCCAGCGCAGTGGTGACGTCGGACAGCGGGTAGCCGGCGCGCAGCATCCGGGTGCGGACGAGGTGGGTGGCCAGGTCCCGGTCGCCCAGGCCGAACCAGGTGGGATCGGCGCCGTAGGCGGCCAGCTCGTCGGTGACCGCCCACGTCTCCCCGGCGCGACCCCAGCCGCGCTGCGGGTCGATACCGCCGCCGAGGGTGTAGAGGCAGGTGTCGAGGTCGGGGCAGATGCGCAGGCCATGCAGCCAGATGTCGTCGCCGACGTTAACCACGGCGGTGATCTCGTGCTCGGCGTTCTTCGGGTCGGCGGCCACGACATCAGCCACGGCCTCGCCCACCCCGCCCACCCCCAGCCCGAGCGCCGCCTTGACCCCGAGCAGGAAGCGGGCGCCGCCGACCCCACCGACCAGCACCGTGACTCTCACGGTCGCCGAGCCTACGTCGTGGCACCGACACCGGCGGCGCACACGCGTGGACGAACTCGGGCCCGAAACGGTGGCCGTGACCGGGCGGCCTGGTGACAGCGGCGATCGCGGTGTGGGCCGGCGCCCGCGTCGCAGTGGCGATCGCGGCGGCGTCCGGGCCGCCGGCGCGGAACACCTGGCCTTCACGGCCCAGCAGTTCGGCCGTGCCGCGCTGCCCCGCTGCTGCCGTAGTTCCCGGGATCACCAGCAGGACAGCCACCAGACCGGCGGCGACCGCGCGGCCCGGCCGCGCGCCGCGAGCGGCCGAGATCCTCGGAATCCGGGGGTGCGATCTGGACTGGGGTGACCAGCTGATTCGGTTGCGCCGCAAGGGAACTCAGGCCGAACAATGGTTTCCGGCCAGCCCTGACGCGTTTGTATGTGGGAAGAGCGGCAGCGGCAAGTCGACGATCGCCCAGATGCTGGCCCGGCTCACCGTGCCGACCGCGGGGGAGATCCGCAATGCCAGGGAGATGAGGGGCGGTTTCAATCGGTCATGGCGACACAGTGCTCCGCAATCAGCTTATCGAATACCTCGATCGGCTTCTGCCAGTCTAACGTCTTGCGTGGTCTGCGATTCAGTTCTGCCGCTACTCTATCAAGTTCTTCCTGGGTGTGCAAGGACAGGTCGGTACCTTTCGGGAAGTACTGCCGAAGCAGCCCGTTGGTGTTCTCGTTGGTGCCGCGTTGCCACGGTGAGTGCGGGTCGCAGAAGTAGATGGGCAGACCCGTGCGGACGGTGAACTCGGCGTGGCGGGCCATTTCCTTGCCCTGATCCCAGG
>JBOHEO010000339.1:0-3690 GCA_050701055.1 Pseudonocardia sp.
CGTGCGGCCCCGCAGCGCCCGGTCCGCGGTGATCATCTGTGACTTGTCCCGTCCGAACAGACCCATGACTCCAGGTTACGCGCGACGCTCGCGTCCGGCGGTTCGTCACCGGGTCGAAAGATCTGCCTCACGCCACCATCATTCCCCGCCACCGAGGAGCTCAGAGGTCGGTGGCCAGCGGGACCCCGTCGATCATTGGGGAGCACATCCATTCGCGCAGCGTCTGGGTGGCCATCACGTCGTCGGCGTTGTACTCCAGCAGCCGCCGGCGCTGTGCCGGGTCGGGCGGGGCACCGTCCATGCCGACGGCGTTGCGGTACCAGCGCATGGAGTTCTCGCCGCCGGCCTCGGGATCGCGCCAGGCGAACCCTGCGACGGGGGCGATGCGCTTGAGGCCCTTGCCCTGCGCGCACAGGAACCAGTCACTGACGAGTGCGAACAGGTCGACCCATGACGGGGCGGCGATGAACTCCTCGACCTGCGCCACCGTGGGAACACCAGGCAGGCCGGCGAAGCGGCGCGCCGAACCGAGCAGCCAGCGGTTCTCCGCCTGCTCGTTGTAGCAGTAGGCAGCGAACGTGCGGCCCGTCGCGGCGGCCCGCTCTCGCACACCCGCGAGCCACCCCCAGAACTCGGCGAAGGAACGAGCCTCGTCGACGGTGGGCACCGGCTCCCAGGTGGCGAACGCGCGATAGCCGTCAGGTTCGTCGCCGGGGCGGCACCCCCCCGGATGGCACAGCAGCACCCCCCACAGATAGGCACCGGACTCTCCGAAGCTCTCCATGTCGATGTCGACCTCGACATCGGCACGGCGCACCGGCACCCGCGGCACACGACGCACCACGGCCAGCCCGCGCTGCCACGCTCGCGCCAATGCGACCATGTCCGGGAACGGCAGGCCGGGAACCGGGATCGGCGGCTCGGTGGGGTCGAGCGCGGCGAGCTGGGCCACGGTGCGCACACCGACCTCACGAAGGGCGACAGCCATCTCCCCGCGAACCACGAGACTGACGTCGCCCGTGCCGACCAGCTCGGCCTCGCACGTGGGCCACCAGGGGCAGTGCCGGCACTCGGTGATCCGCGACGGCCCGGCGAGCGCCGGTGCCCCGGTGGCGGCCGCGACCGCCACCCGCACGCGGTCGGCGAAGCGAAGGTCGTACTCGGTGAGGGTGCCGCGCCCACCCGGCCAGTGCCCCGCGGCCAGGTCGTGCCAGACGACGACGTCGGCGTCCATCCCGATCACCCCGCCGTACCGACCGTGCGGTGCGTCGGGAGCAGCCGTCCAACCGGTGGCGCACAACATGCGGTGCAGGTGGGCCAGGCGCAGCAGGTCGCGTGGCTGGGATCGAACCTTGCGGGCCGGATCGAGCACCGCGCACCGCGGCCACGGCACCCCCAGCGCCGAGGTGAGCGCCCCAGCTCCCGGATCGGTGACGCGGTGGCGCACGACGATCACCGGTACGTAACCCCCCTCGGGTAGCCGCACGAGCAGCTCCGCGCCGCCGCGGCGACCCACCCTGACCGGGCTCTCACCAAGCACCGTGCCGTCGCGGTGCCCGGTGCTGTCGCCGGGAAGCACAGCGCCCCAGATCAACGGTGCGCCGGCCGCGATCGCCGCCACTGTGGCGACGGCACGCTCACCGATCGGACCATGGGTGGCCACCATGTGCCATTGGGCGCCGGTGGCCGCGGCCACCGTCGCGCCGATCCGGTCCCGGTGCCGAAATGCGTCGGCCCGGCGCTGCTCCAGAGACGGGTCGGGCAGGGTGGGCGGCGCTGCCGCGGCCGACGGATCGTGATCGAGATGGACCCGTCGCCGGCAGCGGGTGGCAGCGGCGGCGTCGAGGAACACCCCGGGCACACCGGGGGAAGGCCGTGCCCCGTCGGCACGGTTGGGCTCAGCCAGGTTCGCAATCGCCGTCACACGGCCGAGCGTAATGACGACCCCCGACAAACGGCTGCGCCCGCCGTCACACGTCCGGGTTCTAGGCTGCGCCCGACCACCGCGTCGGCCGGCGTGGCACGCGCCCGCCGGGATGCCCACCCGCACCGTCTAGCTGGGGGTGGGGCTCGACCAACTGTCGACCTGCTCAGGGCGCGGTGGTTTGGCTGCCCGCACGGTTGTCACGGGTCGCCGAGCTCGGGTCGGGCGGCGAGGCGCACGCGACCGGAGCCGCCGGGGGTTCGCGGCGAACACCAGACCCAGGCTGGCCAGCCTGGGTCTGGCGATCGCGGTCCGCACTGCCGGGCAGACGCCGACTGCTCGCCGGCGCACCGCCGTTCGCGCGATCGGGGACGAGCTGGGCCGGGATCGAGGACAACCTCCGCACCATGTCTCGGCATCACAACCTGATCAGTATGGCCGTTCTGGTCCACCGGCTGGTCAACGGCTACCTTCTGCTGTCATGCGCAGCAATCCGAGTAGCGGCTTCGGCCTGCTGCGCGGCGCGGCGCTGGCCGCGCTGTGCACGCTGCTCACAGCGATGGGGCACGTGGCCGGCGGAGGTTCCATCCCGGACATCGCGGTCTTGGTGGTGCTGTTCCCCCTGCTCACCGGCATGCTGGCGGCACGGGCGCAGCGGTGTGCGAGCGTCACGGGCACGGTGATGACGCTCACCGCCGGTCAGTTCGGCCTGCATCACCTCCTGGTGTTGCTGCATCCGAGCCACCACGGGACCGGGCCGGCCACCCTCGGCGGAACGGGGATGCTCGCCATGCACGCGGCGACCACCCTGGTCACGGCCGTACTGGTCCGCCGCGCCGACCGGGCGCTGGGCGCGCTGGCCGCGGCACTGCGCCGGGTGGTACCCCGCCGGCTCGCCGTCGCGGCTGTCGACGTCCCGCTCCCCGCGTTGCCTGTGCCCGGCCCAGCGGTTCCGGCGCGTCGCGCGCGAGCGCTCGCCGCCTCGGCCCTCCGCCGCGGGCCTCCGGTCGCCGGCTGAACCCGAGCCCGCCCACACATGCCGCGCCCGGAGCCGCGCGGATCTGCCCCCTGGAGACCTCATGCCTGCACAGTTCCGATGGTGCTCGCCGCGCGCCAGTACCGGCCTCATCATCCCCGCCCGCATCGGATGGGCCCGCTGATGGCCCGTTCCACTCAACATCGCCAACCCGTTCTCCGCGCCGCGGCAATCACCGTGCTGTGCGGCCTGATCCTGCTGTTCGGGGCAGGCCAGGCGGTTGCCCACACCCGGCTGCTGAGCAGCGATCCCGCCGACGGCACCAGCCTCGCCGCCGCTCCCGAACAGGTGTCGCTCACCTTCAACGAGGCCATGCAGTCAGGCTTCAGCACCATCACCGTCGTCGGACCGGACGGTGCGACCTGGCAGGCCGGAGACGTCGCCGTGGACGGGCCCAGGGTCAGCGTCGGGCTCCGTCCGCTCGGACCGGCGGGCCGCTACGAGATCGGGTACCGCGTCGTCTCCGACGACGGACACCCGGTGTCGGGCAACCTCTCGTTCACCCTCACCAGCCCCGGGCCCGGCGCGGCCGCAACCGCCCCGACGTCGGTCGCCGACCCCGTGCCATCCAGTCCACCCGCCACCCTCGAATCCGGGGGCAGCGCGCCGGTGTGGCCGTGGATCGTCGCCGCGGTCATCCTGATCGGCGGTGGTGTGGCCGCGGCGCTTCGCCTGGGCCGCGGATGACGCCTCCGCCCACCGTGCGAACGGCACTTTCGCACGCTAGGTG
>JBOHEO010000340.1:0-3680 GCA_050701055.1 Pseudonocardia sp.
CTCATCGCCACGACGACGCCCCGCCTCCACATGCGCCACAGCCGTCCGCTCATACCCCACCACCTGGCCAAGCTGCCGCTGCGTCACCTCCGCAGCCCTGCGCCACACCGACAGCTGCCGACCCAGACCACGCCACATCCCAGCCAGCTTCTCCCGCTCACCCGCCACATCACCCGCACCCAACACACCCACCAGATCACCCTATTCCCGGCCGTGACCACCACGTGACAACAGGCCCACCACCTCGTGCACCCCCCACCCGCACTGCTTGGCTACCAAGAACCGCTTGGCGGCACGAGCGCGGCCTGCCTGGCGTTGGCGTGGCGGCATAGGGAGAGCTTGGCGTAATCCCACTGTATTTCGAGATCCCACTGCATTTCGAGCGAGGTTATCAGGAGAGTGCAGACCTCAGGTCGGCTCCGCCGGACCGGCGGTGGGATGCAGGGGTGGAAAGATTCCGAAGGACCCTGCGGGGAGGTGGGTGAGCCGACCGTCCTCCGCGCTGGCGCTGCGCCGCAACGCGCTGCTTCCCCAGATGTACGGGGGTCAGCCCAAATGGCTGCTCCGGCAGGCCGCACTGCATTGACTAACACCGCAGGTCGCACTGCACCCCAAGATCGGCAGTACGGATGGGCAGATTCTGCAGCGGGTACGCGCTGAAGAGCACCACGAACTGCTGGAGTTGCTCAGCTCCAGCACCGCGCTGCGGGCCGGACTGCGAGTCTCCACCGCCTTGGCGGACCCCGATGCACCACTGTGGTTCGGCGATGCCTGGATCAGGGCGGCGGCGCTCGTCGCGTGGCTCGATGGGGTCGGCTCGCCACCGCCTGACCGTCACGGTGGGCGTGCCCGGTACTGGGCGGTGGTGGCCAGCGGGCCGACCCGGTGGGTCAGTCGAGGCCGATCCGCGAGCTCGATACCGACCCTGGCCGCGGGTGCGGCTGGTCACCGGTACCGACGCAGCACCGGTTCGCCTGACCTCAGCCGACGCGGCGGCGCCGGCCGCAACCACTCCCGATATCATGCCCTTGATCGACATTCCGAAGGGGATCACATGCCACCCGACCTCGAACGATCCACGGAAGACAGCGGCCTACCGCCCACAGCGTCCCCAGGCCGCACAGATCCGTCGATTTCTGGCAACGGCACTGCGGTGCGCACCGGGCCGACCAGGTAGCGGGTGATCGATCATGGCACGAACCGACCGATTCGCCAGACTCAAGTCGCACGGCGCCCTCAAGCTCCTCCGGCTCCGGCGACGCCGTGCACGGCGACAGGTCGTCATCCGGTCGATCGTTGCCGTCCTTGCGGGATACGGCATGGTGACCGTCGGAGCGGAGTCCGCGATCGAGTTCGGCGAGGTCGCACTCGGATGCCTCACCGCTGCAGTGGCGTTGGGGGCCGCGATGGCCGGAAGGCAGTTGCGGGAGCTCAACGAGCGGCCCGATCCGGTGCCACCCGCAGCGGCCGAGATGCTTCCCCCGCGGAGGTCCCTCGCGCGCCCACTCATCGAGCGGCTCCGTGCCGGCGAGGAGCGGCTCGATGTCCTTCTGCGGGAGCTGCGTCAACAGGTCGGAGACGGCGCGAGCGCGGTGGAAGACCAGGTGCGGCCGGCCACCGAGGACTCCGCTCGGCTTCTTCGCAGGGCTGCAGTCCGGCTCGTCGCGATCGAGGACGCCCGCGATGACGCGCCACCGCTGGCCCGTGATCAACTGATCGTCGAGGTGCACCGACTTTCTCACGCGCTCCATGCGGGGGTGGAGGGCTACTGGCAGCTGACCGCCGTCGCGGGGCGGGCGGTCACGGACGCGGAGGTCGGCGGCCCGGCAGGCCTCAACCCGGTCCTTCCACAGTTGATGGACTCCATCGACCATCTGGAGGGTCTTGCCGCCGCATTGCGTGAATTGGGTGGACCAGGTCCGACTGGAAATTCTCACTAATAGTAGTCCCGGACAGGCCCGACCGCGGTCCGTCCCAATCGCGCGGCGGACCGCGCAGCCGCCTACGGTGACCGTCGTGCCGACCGCCACCTCCGAGATCGAGCGACCGTTGACCCGCCCCCCGTCGGGTGGCCTGCGCGCTGATGCGCTCGCCGTGCTCGGTGGGCTGCTGCTGGTGGTGGCGGCGGCGCTGGTCGGGCGCTGGTTGGTCGCCGGTGGTACCAACATCTTTCTCGGTTGGCCACCGCTGCTCGCCTCCTGGGCGCCGCACGTCGGGCCCGGCACGGCACCGGCGATCCTCACCGCCGTCACCGTCATCCTGGCCGGCCCAGCCCTGGCGGCCCGGATGCACTGGCGGTCGTTGCTGGTCACCGCGTGGGGCACGGCTGCGGGATGGACGCTCTCGCTCGCCCTGGTGGACGGGTGGCGCGACGGTGTGATCGCCCGGCTGACCAGCGACCAGGAGTACCTCTACGACGTGCCCCGGGTGACCGACATCCCGGCCGCGCTGGCCACGTTCGCCGACCACATCCTCACCGACCGGCCCGGGTTCTGGGTCACCCACGTCGGCGCGCACCCGCCGGGCGCA
The DNA here is from genome assembly GCA_050701055.1 of Pseudonocardia sp. Taxonomy (GTDB): domain Bacteria; phylum Actinomycetota; class Actinomycetes; order Mycobacteriales; family Pseudonocardiaceae; genus Pseudonocardia. The sequence goes on from JBOHEO010000340.1 coordinate 2,530, forward strand.
CTGTTGACGTTCGTCTGGCTGGACCGGCTCGGGCTCGGTGGCGGCGGACCGGCTGGGCTGTTCGTCATCCTGGTGGGGGCGTCGGCGTGCGTCGCGGTCGCCGTCACGCTGCGCGCGCTGGCGAGCGAGGGCCTGGCCCGGAAGGTGTTGCCCTACGGCGTCCTGCTGCCCGGGACCGTCTGGATCGGGGTGTCCGCCGACGGGATGTTCGCCGGGGTGCTGGCGTGGGGCGTCGCGCTGCTCGCGCTCGGAACCACCGGCGCGGGACGGCGCGCGGACCTCACCGCGCTCGGCGGGGGGCTCCTGCTTGGGTGGACGCTGTACCTGTCCTACGGTCTGGTGCTCGGTGGGCTGCTACCCATCGCAGTGCTCGCGGCGACCCGGGCCTGGCGCGCCCTCGTGCTCGGCTCGGTCGGGATGGGGCTGGTGGTGGTGGCGTTCAGCGTCGCCGGGTTCTGGTGGTTCACCGGGTTCGGGCGTGTCACCGTGATCTACGCCCTGAGCGCCGCTCAGAGTAGGCCGTACTGGTACTTCGTGTGGGCCAACCTCGCCGCACTCGCCTTCGCGATCGGCCCGGCGGTGTTGGCGGGCCTGCGCCGGTTCGCCGCGCAGCCCCGAGCGCTGCCACTCGCCGCGGCACTACTCGTCGGGGCGGCCGTGCTCGCGGTGCTCGTCGCGGACATCTCCGGGCTGAGCAAGGCCGAGGTCGAGCGGATCTGGTTGCCCTTCGCGGTCTGGATGGTGGTGCCGTGCGCGCTGCTCCCCCGGCCCCGCGCCTGGCTGGCCGTCCAGGCGACGTTCGCCCTGCTGGTCAACCACCTGCTCCTCACGGTCTGGTGATCCGCTGCACGTGAGACGCTGGCTCGGTGCCAGGCCGCGACCGTGACCCACAGGGCCGGGCCCGAAACGCCCGCCCCCGCGACGCCACCGGCCGCCCGTTGGCGCGCGCCACGGCGGGCGCGGAGCAGCTCCCTGACGACCTCCACCTGACCCCGACGGAGTCCATCGCGCAGGCTCAGCGTCTTCTCGACGAGGGCCTTCCCTTTTCGGCCCACGAGGTACTCGAGGCGGCGTGGAAGGCGGCGCCGGACGAGCAGCGCGAGCTGTGGCGCGGCCTCGCGCAGCTCGCCGTGGGGCTCACCCACCTGCAG
>JBOHEO010000341.1:0-3594 GCA_050701055.1 Pseudonocardia sp.
GAGCGGCCCGGCGGCCCGCGACCGACCGGCCCGCGCCCGGGGCAACGTCCCGGTCCCGCGGCCGTCCCCGGTCCGTCTGCCGTTCCCGCTGCGCAGGGTGAGCGGGTGGAGCAGGGCGAGGCCGTCCCACCGGTGGCTCCGGCTCCCCGGCGGCCCGCGGCGTCCACACCGCAGCATGGGCAGGCGGGGCAGGACGCAGTCGCTGCCGCCGACGCCGGCAGTGCTGTGGTACCGCCCCGCACGGCTGTGCCCCGGCCCGGCCCGCGCACTCCGAGGGTCGGCAACAACCCGTTCGGTGTCGGCTCCGGCTCCCCGCCGCGCCCGGCCGCACCGCGTCCCGGCCCGTCCGCACCCGAGCCGCGCGCAGCGCCGGGCGGTCAAGGTGGTCAGGGTGGTTCAGGTCAGGCCGGTCCGCGTCCTGGTGGCCCCCGGACGAGTGAGCCCGGCCGCGCCGGTCCCCGCCCGCCGACCCCTGGCAACATGCCTCCACGGCCGAACCCGGGGATGATGCCGGCGCGTCCGGCTCCCCGATCCGGCGGTGGTCCCGGTGGTGGTCGTGGTGGTCCCGGTGGCGGCGCCGGCGGCACCCGTCCCGGTGGTCCGGGCGGCCGTCCCGGTGGTTCCGGTGGTGGTGGGGGCTTCCGAGGCGGGCAGGGCGGTCCCGGTGGTCCCGGTGGCGGTGGTGCTCCGGCCGGTGGTGGGTTCCGAGGCGGGCAGGGCGGTCCCGGTGGCGGCGGTGGTCGTCCCGGTGCCGGTGGTCGCGGTCGCGGCGGTGCCGCGGGTGCGTTCGGCCGGCCCGGCGGTCCGGCTCGCAAGGGCCGCAAATCGAAGCGGCAGAAGCGCCAGGAGTTCGACTCGATGCAGGCCCCCTCGGTCGGCGGCGTCCGGCTGCCGAAGGGCCGCGGCGAGATCGTCCGGCTCCCGCGCGGTGCCTCGCTCACCGACTTCGCCGACAAGATCGGCGCCAACCCGGCGGCGCTGGTGCAGGTGCTGTTCCACCTCAACGAGATGGTCACCTCCACCCAGTCGGTGTCGGATGAGATCCTCGAGCTGCTCGGCAGCGAGATGAACTACCAGGTGCAGGTCGTCAGCCCGGAGGAGGAGGACCGCGAGCTGCTCGACAGCTTCTCCATCTCCTACGGTGAGGACGCGGGCGGCGAGGAGGATCTGGTCATCCGGCCGCCAGTCGTCACCGTCATGGGTCACGTCGACCACGGCAAGACGCGCCTGCTCGACACCATCCGCAAGGCGAACGTGATGGAGGGCGAGGCCGGCGGCATCACCCAGCACATCGGCGCCTACCAGGTCATCGCCGAGCTCGAGGGCTACGAGCGGCCGATCACCTTCATCGACACCCCGGGTCACGAGGCGTTCACCGCCATGCGGGCCCGTGGTGCGAAGTCCACCGACATCGCGGTGATCGTGGTCGCCGCCGACGACGGTGTGATGCCGCAGACGGTGGAGGCGATCAACCACGCCCAGGCCGCCGGCGTGCCGGTCGTGGTCGCGGTCAACAAGATCGACAAGGAGGGGGCCAACCCCGCCAAGATCCGTCAGCAGCTCACCGAGTACGGGCTGGTCGCCGAGGAGTACGGCGGCGACACGATGTTCGTCGACATCTCCGCGAAGCTGGGCACCAATATCGACGCCCTGCTGGAGGCCGTCCTGCTTACCGCGGACGCCGCGCTCGACCTGCGGGCCAACCCGAACATGGAGGCCCAGGGCGTCGCGATCGAGGCGCACCTGGACCGCGGCCGCGGGCCGGTGGCCACGGTGCTGGTGCAGCGCGGCACGCTGCGCGTCGGCGACTCGATCGTCGCGGGCGACGCCTCCGGACGCGTCCGGAGGATGTTCGACGAGCACGGCGACGACATCGTCGAGGCCTACCCGTCGCGTCCGGTACAGGTCATCGGGTTCACCTCGGTGCCCGGCGCGGGCGACACGTTCCTCGTCGTCGACGAGGACCGGGTGGCCCGCCAGATCGCCGATCGGCGCCGGGCCCGCGAGCGCAACGCCGAACTGGCGTCGCGTCGCAAGCGGGTCAGCCTGGAGGATCTGGACGCCGCCCTCAAGGAGACCAACCAGCTAAACCTGATCATCAAGGGCGACAACTCGGGCACCGTCGAGGCGCTCGAGGACGCGCTCCTGAAGATCGAGGTCGGCGACGATGTCGAGCTGCGGGTCATCCACCGAGGCGTCGGCGGCATCACCGAGAGCGACATCAACCTCGGCATCGCGGACAACGTCATCGTCCTGGGCTTCAATGTCCGGGCCGAGGGCAAGGCCACTGAGCTGGCCAACCGCGAGGGCGTGGAGATCCGCTACTACTCGGTGATCTACCAGGCCATCGACGAGATCGAGCAGGCCCTCAAGGGCATGCTCAAGCCGGAGTTCGAGGAGATCGAGCTGGGTCGGGCCGAGGTTCGCGAGGTCTTCAAGTCCTCCCGGGTCGGCACGATCGCCGGTTGCCTGGTGATGTCCGGCGAGATCCGCCGCAACGCGCGTGGCCGCCTGCTGCGCGACAGCGTGGTGATCGCCGAGAACCTGCCGGTCAGCTCGCTGCGGCGGTTCAAGGACGACGTGGTCGAGGTCCGTGAGGGCTTCGAGTGCGGTTTCACCCTCGGCAACTACAGCGACATCAAGGTAGGCGATGTCGTCGAGACCTTCGAGATGCGCGAGAAGCCTCGCGCCTGATCCGCCACCCGTGCGGTGATCAAGGGCAGGTCGTTGCTGGTCGATCTGTGACGGCGACGGTCTGCCCTTGATCGACGGGACTGAACGATGTATGTGGGAGTGCTGGAGTTGGACGTCCTGTTCGGAGACGTGCACTCGTTGAAGGAAAAGCGGTCGCTGGTCCGGCCCGTCGTGGCCGAGATCCGGCGCCGTTTCGAGGTCGCGGTGGCCGAGGCCGGTCATCTCGACCTGCACCGGCGCGCACTCATCGGGATCAGCTGCGTCGCGGCCGACTCCGATCATGTGACCACCGTGCTGCACGGTTGCGAGCGGTGGATGGCCGCGCGCCCGGAGCTGGAGCTGCTGTCGGCCCGGCACCGGATGCTCGGCCCTGAGGACGGGTGAGCCTGCGAGCGGCGCAACCGCGACGAGTGTCCCCGCTGAGCGCGCGCCGCCGCCCGAATCGTCGGGTCAGGTTCGAACGACAGGTGCCAGTCGTCGTTCCAGAACGACAGGTACGGAGAATGGAGGCGTCATGGTGGACGAGGCTCGAGCACGACGGCTGGCCAAGCGGATCTCCCAGATCGTCGCTGGGGCGCTGGAGCACGAGGTGAAGGACCCGCGGCTGACCATGGTCACGATCACCGACACCCGGGTCACCGGCGACCTGCGCGAGGCGACCGTGTACTACACGGTGATCGGCGAGACCGTGGACGCCGAGCCGGATACCGCCGGGGCAGCCGCGGCGCTGGCCAGCGCCACCGGTGTGTTGCGTTCGCTGGTCGGTGCCGGCACGGGCATCCGGCACACCCCCTCGCTGGCGTTCTTGCCCGACGTCGTCCCGGACGAGGCGCGGCGCATGGAGGAGCTGTTGGCCCGCACCCGGGAGTCCGACGCCGAGGTCGCCCGGCTGGCCGCCGG
>JBOHEO010000342.1:0-3564 GCA_050701055.1 Pseudonocardia sp.
ATGATCGAGCGGAAGAAGGCGCTGGCCGAGATGGTGATCAGCGACGGCGAGGGCTGGCTGACCGAGCTCTCCACCGCCGAGCTGCGCGACCTGTTCACCCTGGGCGCGGAGGCCGTCTATGAATGACTGGCACTACCCGCCGTCCCGGCCACGCCGCGTCGAGGGGGGCATCCGGGCGCGCAGCAAGCGGGGCGAGATCGCGCAGAGCTGGTGGTCGGCCCGGTTCATCCAGGGGCTCGAGTCAGCCGGCGTGGGTGGTCGCCTGGCGCGCGGCCGAAGCTATGCCCGGGCCGGGCAGGTGCTCGACCTCACCGTCGACGCCGGGTCCGCCGTCGCGCTCGTGCAGGGCAGCCGCTCCCGGCCCTATCGGGTGCGGGTCGGGCTCGCCGCGTTCGGGAAGGCCGAGTGGGCCCGCGTCGAGCAGGCGCTGGCCGACGACGCCTGGTACACCGCGAAGCTGCTCGCCGGCGAGATGCCCCCCGACATCGAGGACGTGTTCACCGCCGCGGGGCTGCACCTGTTCCCCGCGGGGGTGCGCGAGCTCGCGATGGACTGCAGCTGCCCCGACTACGAGGTGCCGTGCAAGCACCTCGCCGCCACGCTGTTCCTGCTCGCCGAGTCCTTCGATGTCGATCCGTTCGCGATCCTCGCCCTGCGCGGCCGGTCCCGCGAGGAGTTGCTGGACAACCTGCGAGCCCGCCGCGGCGGCGCGCCCCCCGCGGCCGACCAGCACGGGCCGGCCGCGGGAGCGGTGGCGCTGGCCGACTGTCTCGACACCTTCTTCCTCGCCGCCCCCCTGCCCCCCTGCCCCCCGCCCGCGGCCACCGCTGCTGATGCGTTGCTCGACCAGCTGCCTGCCACTGGTATGACGGTCCGCGGCCATGAGCTGGTCGAATTGCTCCGGCCGGCATATCGGGGGATGGGCGGGCCGTAGGCGTACCTGCGTGAGGTTGTGTTCGCGCGGATCATCGTCGCGACGAACATGCCGGGCATCGTCACGGCGGGGGCGAGGTCACGCTTGGCGGCTGGTGCAGACCGAAGGACGATCCCTGGTCGTCGCGGCAGAGTCTGAAGCGCCCGAACTTCGCAGTCGATGTCCGGTCCTCGTGATCCTCCTCGCCCTCGAGGGTCTCGATCGTGCCTCCGAGCTCGCGCACCTGCGTGGCCGCAGCATCGATGTCGTCGACAACGAAAAAGAGGTACGGACTTGCGCCGGGATCACCGCCGTGGATACCGCCGGGGACGTTGCTGGTCTCGATCACCGCGCCCTTGCCCGCCGGCGGCTCCCCGAAGCCCCAGCCGAAGAGGGCGCCGTAGAACGCGCGGGCCTTGTCGACGTCGCCGACGCCGATCGAGAAGAAGCTGAGTTCGCCCGCCACGGAATCGTTCCCTCCACACAGTTCAGCGCTCGACTGCGCGCAGCCTACGACGCTCGAGATGTTGCTGCATTGAACGAATGGGAACAGGCGATGCCGCAGGACCAGCCGGCGCCGACGTCCGTTGCGGCCCGGACAGGCGGGATCGAGCAGTCGGCCCAGGTCGCGCTGCAGCAGATGGATACCGTCGATCCAGCTCACCAGCGCGTAGGTGGGTTCGCTCGGGGCGGTAAAGTCCGTGAACTCGTCAACCAGGTCCGAGGGGAGGAGCAGGTCGCTTCCCGTGAGCTGGACCAGCCCGAGGTCGGCGACCCCTTCGGCCACCGATGGTCACTCGGAACACCCCGCGAGGATCTCTCTCCGTCGCCGACCAACAAGATCGCGCCAGCCGCTGGAGCAGACGGTCGGCGGGATCGGGATCGACCTGAGCGTCGGCACCGGCTCGTTCATTCGTCGCGCGGCCCCGCGGCCGCCTGGAGGAGGAGCTCGTGGTCGATCTCGGGATACAGCGGAAACCCGGCCGCGAGCTCGGAGACCCGAGACCGTGCGGAGGTCACGACGTCGGCGTCGAGGTCGTACCTGGCCTTGCTGGCACCGCGTGCGTCACGGACCTGCCGCACGGCGCCGAGCACGTCGCGGACGATCGAGGCGACCTCCGCCATCTCGGCTCGGCCCATGCCCAGGGTCGTGACCGCCGCGGTCCCGAACCTCAGGCCGCTGGTGTACCAGGGGCCGTTGACGTCGAAGGGGAGCGAGTTCCGATTGAGGGTGAGCCCGATGGACCGCAGCGCGGACTCCGCCTGCCGGCCGGTGAGGCCCCACGTTCGCGCGACGTCGACGAGGACGATGTGGTTGTCCGTCCCGCCGGTCAGTACGGTCATCCCCTTCCCCTGAAACTGCTCCGCCAGCACGCGGGCGTTCGCGACGATCTCGGCCGCGTACACCGGAAACTCCGGCCTCAACGCCTCGCCGAAGGCCACGGCCTTCGCGGCCATGACATGCGGCAGCGGCCCACCGAGCACCGCGGGGCAGCCCTTGTCCACGGCGTCCGCGAACTCGCCGTCGGACAGGACGAAACCGCCGCGCGGGCCGCGCAGGGTCTTGTGTGTGGTGCTGGTGACCACCTGCGCGAACGGCACCGGATCGTAGTCACCCTGGAACACCTTGCCGGCGACAAGGCCGGAGAAGTGTGCCATGTCGACCATGAGCACCGCACCGGCGTCGTCGGCCATCTGGCGCAGCCGTGCAAAGTCGATCGCCCGTGGGTAGGCGCTGTACCCCGCGAGCAGGATCAACGGGCGCACCTCCTGGATCTGACGGTGGAGCGCGTCCAGGTCCAGGAGCCCGGTATCCCGGTCGACCGAGTAGTGGTGGGCCTCGAAGAGTCGGGCCGAGAGGTTGAACCGGTACCCGTGGGTGAGGTGACCGCCCGAGTAGTAGTCCATGGCCAACAGCCGCTGGTTGTTGAGCCGCTCCCGGAGGGACGCCCACTCCTGGTCACCCAGGGTCGCGACGCTCTTCTGCCCGAGCGTCTCCACTGCGCTCGCCTCCACACGTTGCGCGAGGATCGCGGAGAAGGCGACCAGGTTCGCATCCGCGCCGGAGTGGGGCTGGACGTATGCGTGTTCCGCTCCGAACAGCCGCCGGGCCAGGTCCGCAGCCCTGTTCTCGATCGCGTCGACGTTGTCGCAGCCGGCGTAGAACCGCCGCCCGGACACGCCCTCGGCATACTTGTCCGTCAAGAGGTTGCCATGTGCGAGCTGCACGGCGAGAGACGAGTAGTTCTCGCTCGCGATGAGCTTGAGGTTGTCACGCTGGTCGACGAGCTCCTGCGCCACCCGTGCGGCCACGGCCGGGTCGACCGTGCGCACCTGGTCCAGGGATGCGAAGAACGCGAGAGCACCGGAGTCCGGCGTCCGGCCCTCGATGCCCGCCAGGTACCTGTCGAGGAGACTCCGCTGCGCAAGTACAGGGGACACGATGACGTCCTATCGGATCGTGGCGTTTCTGGCCGATGGGCGGGAACCCAGCCTTGACCCTATTACGGACACCTCAGTCGCTGCTGGCGACCTCGGCCGCGCGCTTGAGCGCATTGAGCCTGCGGTCCCACGCGGCCGAGAGGTCGGCGAGCCACCGGGCGGAAGCGTCCAGGGGGTCCGGGTGGGCCGAGTACAGCACTTCTCGGCCC
>JBOHEO010000343.1:0-3492 GCA_050701055.1 Pseudonocardia sp.
GCGGCCGGATCGTCTTCGAGGGCACACCCGCCGACCTCATCGCCGCCCGCTCCACCCTCACCGGCGAGCACCTCGCGGCCTACGTCGGCACCTGAGGCGAGACCCTCGCGGACACCGTGAGACGAGTTCTCTCATCTGTTTCGCCTCGTCCATCGTCCTGGAGCCGCTGGCGAGCCGCCGGCCGCCGACCCGGCGTCACCGACGACGAGCGCCGCACCATGCCGAAATGATGGCCAAGGGCAGCCACGCCCACCTCATCCTGGCCACCGCCGGCCTCGACGGCACCTTCGAGCGCCTGCAGGTCAGCGGCGCCGAGGTCGTCCAGGAGCCGACCGAGCAGCCGTACGGGGTTCGCGACTGCGCCTTCCGCGATCCCGCGGGCAACCTGATCTTCATCAACGAGCTGCGATGAGCCGATCCGGCGATCGCAGCCCTGACCTGGTCCCAGCATCTTGTAATGCCGCATACCGCGCGGTGACCTCTATACGGTCGAGGAGATCACGAGCACGCTGACACCGGCGTCGGTGGTCCTGATCTCGCCCCGCCGCGGGAGGTCGCTCAGCGCTCCACCAGCTCGTGGAGGTTGCGATCAGCCCAGGCTTCGGCAAACGCAACGGCTTCGGGGTGGGCCGCCATCCACCGGTCGTGGGCTGCGCAGCACCGCCGCATGTCCTCGACATCGAGAAGTCCCGCGATTGCAGCACCCCCCGCCCGGCCGGCTCGCGGAGGCGGTACCTGGCGCGGATGTGCGTGGTGCTCACTGACGCTGCCGGCAGTCGATCAGCGGGGACGCGCACGGCGACCGCGGCCTTTCTCCTGCGCGCGACACCTCAACCCCGCGGGCGTTCCGGGGCCGGTCCGACGTCGAAGAGATTCAACCGGTAGGCCCGGCCGGGGGCCCGAAACGGGGCGCCCCCCTGTGCACGCAGGCGAAAGGCGAACGGGATCCGGGACGCGACCGCCCGCGGGATCCGCGCGAACGTCCTGGACTCCCGCAGCCGCAGGCCGGGGGCGACCTGCTCGAGCTGCCGCGGGTCGTCGCACGCCCACGACAGCCGGACGAAGTTCTTGAGGACGTCGTGCTTGGCCTGCTGCTCGACGATCCACCGCCCGTTGGTGTCGAACGCGAGCCGCGAGCCGGGGAAGCGTTCGGCGATCAGGCGGAGCGCGCGGTGGGCGTCGGCCGGGGAGAGGTAGACCAGCGACCCCTCGGCCACGAGGAAGTACGGCCCGGGGAACTCGCGGGCCACGTCCGGCCACGCCTCGTCCACCACGGAGGCGGCGATCATGCGCCGCCGCGCCGTGTCGGTGAAGAAGTGCCGTCGCAGGGCGATCACGTCGGGCAGGTCGAGATCGACCCACGACACCTGACCGTTGTCCAGGCGCTCGAATCGGGTGTTCAGGCCGGTGCCGATCTCGATCACGGTGCCGGCCGGGTGCCGATCGAGGAAAGCCTGCACCCAATGATCGAGAATGGCGGTGCGCACGACACATCCGCGCAGGCTGTAGGTCCCGTCGAACCGCGAGAACTCGTAGTCGATCGCGTCGATCATTTCCACGGCCTTCGGATCGGACAGCAACCGGCGCGGTCTCCCGGTCTCGACCGCCCGCCCGTAGAGCGTGAAGAGCAGGGTCTCCTGCGCGCCGCTGAGCTCGACGGACCGCTTCTCGTGCACCAGATCCACCTCCTGCCGGCGACAAGCCGGCCCTCGCGATTCGGCCCAACATAAATGATCAAAGAATAGACGGAACTATATGGCTATTGCAACAAAACCGCATCAAAGTTACGGTCGACTCTCCGTCGTGGAGACCCGGAGGTGCACATGCCGATTCCGTCCGACCTCGCGTCGCTGCCGGACCTCGGTGTCGGCGTCGCCCTGCGCAGTGAGATCGGCCCGCAGATCGCCGCTTCCGCCGCCACGATCGACTGGCTCGAGCTCATCACCGAGGACTTCCTGTTCACCCCGCACCGCCGGGAGGCCGTGCGCGCACTCCGGGCGCAGTTCCCGCTGGTTCCCCATGGTGTCGAGCTGTCGATCGGCAGCGAGGAGCCACCGGAGCCGGCCTAGGTAGACGCGCTGGCCGAGCGGTATCGACGAGCTCCACCGGGTGATCAGCGTGGTGTTCCAGGAGCCCTACCTGTTCCAGGGCAGCATCGCCGACAACATCGCGGCCGGCCGACCCGACGCCGGGCGGTCCGCCGTGCTCGCGGCCGGGGCCACGGCCGGCTGCGACGCGTTCGCCGGGGCACTGCCCGCGGGCTACGACACGCCGGTGGGCGAAGGTGGCCGGTCCCTGTCGACCGGCGAACGTCAACGGGTCACCCTGGCCAGGGCGATCCTCAAGGACGCCCCGATCGTCCTGCTCGACGAGGCGACCGCGGCGCTCGACCCGAGCAACGAGAAGCTGGTCCAGCAGGCGCTGGCCGCGCTCGTCGCGGACAAGACCCTGATCGTCGTCGCGCACCGCCTCTCGACGATCCGCCGTGCCGACCAGATCATCGCGGTCGACGGCGGCAGGCTGGTGGAACGGGGCACCCACGACGAGCTGCTCGCGCGCGGTGGCCGCTACGCCCGGTTCTGGACCGGGCGGCGGCAGGCCGCGGGCTGGCGGTTGGCCCGGGGATCCCAGCCGCCCGGGTTGTCCGCCCGACCGGCGACGGTGGACAACCCCCACCGGGTGCTACCCGACAGTTGCGCCTCGCGAGAGGACGTGCAATCCTCTGGTAGCACGTTGTCGAGTTGAGGAGGGTGGTCGTGATGAGCGGCGCAGGCGAGGTCGCGGACCGGATCGAGCGCGAGATCCTGATCGACGCTCCCCTGGAGCGGGTGTGGCGGCTGGTGAGCGAGCCGGGCTGGTGGATCGGGGACGGGGAGCGCTCCGGCCAGGTCGTGTCCCGGGAGGGCGACCTCGTCGTGGTGGACTACCCGCCCCACGGACGTTTCCCGGTGCTGCCGGTAACGACCCACGCCCCGCACTACGTCGCGTACCGGGCGGCTGAGGACCCCGGTCAGACCCTTGCGGAAGGCACGTCCACGCTCGTGGAGTTCTTCCTCGCCGAGAAGGACGGCGGCACGCTGCTGCGGGTCGTCGAGAGCGGCTTCGCCTCCCTGTACTCATCGGCCGAGCGGCGCGCGGCGGCCGTCGAGGACAATATCGAGGGCTGGGAGATGCAGCTCGGCTTCGCCAAGCGAGACGCCGAGCGCGCCCCGGCGTGACCGCCGATCAGGTCTCCGCGGAACAACCCCCCGGCGTCGGGCAGCCCGCGGGCGGTGGGACGGACGAGGAGGTCGGGATCGTCCTGGTCGCGCTGGCCGACCCGACGCGCCGGCAGCTCCTGAACGCCCTCGTCGACGCCGGCCGAGCCAGCGCGACGACCCTCGCCGATCGTCTGCCGGTGTCCCGGCAGGCGGTGGCCAAGCACCTGCAGGTCCTGGAGAGCGCGGGCCTGGTCGAGAGGGTCCGGGTGGGCCGAGAAGTGCCGTACTCGGC
>JBOHEO010000344.1:0-3480 GCA_050701055.1 Pseudonocardia sp.
GCCCAGGACCCCGCCGTCGCCGTGCTCACCCTCAACCGCCCGGCCCGGTACAACGCCCTCACCGTCGAGCTCAAGGTCGCGTTGCGCGAGGCGATCACCGGGCTGGCCGGAGCGGCGGAGGTGCGGGTGCTCGTCGTCACCGGCGCGGGGAAGGCGTTCTGCGTCGGCCAGGATCTCGGCGAGCACGCCAAAGCCCTGGGCCTCGGCCCGTCCACCGCGTTCGACACCGTCACCGAGCACTACAACCCGATCGTCGCAGGCCTCGCCGACCTGCCGTTCCCGGTGGTCGCGGCGATCAACGGTCCGTGCGTCGGCGCGGGGTTGGGCTTCGCTCTGGCCTGTGACCTGCGAATCGCCGCGATCGGCATGAAGTTCAGCACCGCGTTCACCGGGGTCGGGCTCACCGCGGACTCGGGCCTCTCGGCGAGCCTGGCGCATGCTGTCGGCGTCCCCCGGGCCACCGAACTGTTGCTGCTCAACGAGACCTTCACCGCCGAGGACGCCGTTGCGTGGGGGCTGGTGCGCGCGGCCGTGCCGGTGGGGGAGGTGCTGGCGGCGGCGCTGGAGCTGGCCCGGCGCCTGGCGACCGGGCCGACCAGGGCTTACGTCGAGGTGAAGCGGGCGGTACGGTTCGGTGCGGTCAATGCGTTGCCGGCGGTGCTCGCGGCCGAGGGTGCCGCGCAGGCCCGGTTGGCGGGGACCGAGGACCACCGCCGCGCCGTCGGGGACTTCCTCGCCAAACGCCGGCCCACCTTCCACGGCCGATGAGTAGGGCATCGGCATCGCCGAGCGGGGAGACCGCCGGGCGTCGGGAGCGCCGACCGAGCCGTGGTCCGGGTTCGCTGCTGGAGGTGGCGGTGGGGGAGTTCATCTCCCGCGGATACGACGCCACGTCGATGGAGGACCTCTCGCGGGCCGCCGGGATCACGAAGTCGTCGTTCTACCACCACTTCGCCGGCAAGGACGCGCTGCTGCGGGCCGCGCTGGAGCGGGCGCTGGACGGGCTCTTCGCGATCCTCGACGAACCTGAGGCGACCACGGGATCGCCGTCGGCCCGGCTGCGGTACATCGTGCGCGGCCAGGTGGCGGTGCTGCAGGACGACCTGCCCTACGTCACCCTGCTGCTGCGGGTGCGGGGCAACACCGAGTCCGAACGGTGGGCGCTGGATCGGCGCAGGGCGTTCGACGCGCAGATCGCCGCGCTGGTCCGGGCGGCCGTCGAGGCCGGTGAGATCCGGGCCGGGGTGGAGCCGGCGCTGGCCGCGCGGCTGCTGTCGGGGCTGGTCAACTCGCTCGTCGAGTGGTACCGGCCGGGCCGCGGCGAGCTACCGGACGACGTCGTCCGGGCGGTGTTCGACGGCATCCTCCCCGCCGCCGGCTGATCTTTCCGAAGGCTACCTCAGCGTCGCCGGAACGACGCTGAGGTAGCTCTCAGAATGATCACACGGCCTCGCACCGGATCAGCTGCTGGCGTACCCGGGCGGCGACGCGCCAGGGCCGCCGCAGAACCTCCCAGGCGGTGAACCGGAGGATCGTCCAACCGGCAGCGGTCAGGTGGGCCTGCCGGTCCAGGTCCCGCATCGCCTTGCGCTGTTTCCGGTGCTCCGCGCCGTCGTACTCGATGGCGAGCCGGATGTCCGGGTAGGCCATGTCCAGCCGGTAGGCGCCGACGGGGTGCTGCAACACCGGTACCGGGAGCCCGTCGAACACGATCGCCAGCCGGATCCGGGTCTCCATCGGCGACTCGGCACGTGGGTCAGCCAGTCCGATGATCTCGGCCAGCGCTCCGCTGCCGCGCGTCCCCAGGTGCCGCCGGGCCATGACGGCGAGTGTTGCCGGTTCGAACCTGTGGGCGTAGGCCAGCGCATCCACCGCGACGACGGCCTCCACCAGGGTCGGCCCGCAGGCGAGGTCGTACGCGGTTCGGATCGGGGTCGTGACGCCGATGCCGTCGACCTCGGTCATCTCATCGGGGAGAAGGAGACCGCGGTGGACACAGAGCCCCGGCTGGGCGCGCTGGTGGCCGCCAGGAACAACCACCTCGGCGGGAGCGTCCGTAGGTCCGCACGATGCACCGAGTATCTCGGCCGCCGAGTAGCCGCCGAGCACTCCGCGCCCCTCGACCAGCAGATACGCCGCGTCCGACCGCAGTGCCAGATTGACCTCGACGTCGGCGCGGACGTAGATGTCGTGGAACAGCTGCCGGAACCGCGGGCCACGCAGCTGCCGGGCGGTGACAGCGCCGCCCGCGATCGCCACCGAGCCGCGAAACGTTTTGCCGAGATCCATGGCGAGTTGGACGGCTCCGGCACCTGCGCGGTTCCCCCGCTGGCCATGATCATTCCGACAGCTACGCCACGGTCGGCATCGCGACGCTGACGTCCCGCTCGGAACGATCACGACCCGCCGCCCGCCACCTTGCGGACCACCGCCCCGTCCGGCACCATGAACCGAACGAACATTCGGTTTGGAGTGCCGGTTTGGAGGACGCGGTGGCCGCCCACGAGGCCCAGTTCGAGACTCATTTCGAGACCACGATCGCCGCCGACCAGCGCATCGAGCCCCGGGACTGGATGCCCGAGGCCTACCGCGCGACGTTGATCCGCCAGATCGCCCAGCACGCGCATTCGGAGATCATCGGGATGCAGCCGGAGGGGAACTGGATCCTGCGGGCGCCGTCGTTGCGTCGCAAGGCGATCCTGCTGGCCAAGGTGCAGGACGAGGCCGGCCACGGCATGTACCTCTACGCCGCCGCGGAGACGCTGGGGGTGGACCGCGAGGAGCTCACCGAGAAACTCATCGCGTCGAAGCAGAAGTACTCGTCGATCTTCAACTACCCCGCCCTGAGCTACGCCGACATCGGCGTGATCGGCTGGCTCGTCGACGGGGCCGCGATCTGCAACCAGGTGCCGCTGTGCCGCTGTTCCTACGGCCCCTACGCCCGGGCGATGATCCGGATCTGCAAGGAGGAGTCGTTCCACCAGCGGCAGGGCTACGAGCTGCTGATGACGATGATGCGCGGCACCGACGCGCAGCGGGAGATGGTCCAGGAGTCGACCGACCGCTTCTGGTGGCCGGCACTGATGATGTTCGGCCCACCCGACGGCGACTCGCCGAACTCCCAGCAGTCGATGGCCTGGGGGATCAAGCGGCACACCAACGACGAGCTGCGCCAGCGCTTCGTCGACATGACCGTGCCGCAGGCCGCGGTGTTGGGCGTCACGCTGCCGGATCCGGGGCTGGCGTGGAACGCCGAGCGCGGTGCGCACGACTACACCCAACCCGACTGGGCCGAGTTCACGGCCGTCATCGCCGGGTCGGGGCCGTGCAACGCGCAGCGGATCGCCCACCGCCGCCGGGCGCACGAGGACGGGGCGTGGGTGCGGGAGGCCGCCGTCGCCTACGCGGAGAAGCGGGCCGCGCCCAGCGGCGGCGGAGCGCCGATCAGCGAGCCCCGGCCGGGAGCGGCGCCGTGAGCGA
>JBOHEO010000345.1:0-3432 GCA_050701055.1 Pseudonocardia sp.
TCTAACCCGCACCCAACCACCGACCGTGCGTGCACACCCAGACCAACACTCGTACGATTCCCGCTCACTGGGACCTCCCACATCTGTGGCTCTACCGGCCAGGACCCGCTCCTGTCGGCAACCCACGTTCACATGTGGCGAGGCCCCAGCCCGGACCTCCATACCGTCTAGTAGCTGCGGTTGGCCAGGGTGTCGTCGAGATCCGGCACGACCTGGCGAGCCCGCCCCAAACCCACCCGGCGGAGGGGAGGGGAGGGTCAGGTGCGGATCCGGGCGGCTACCGCGCGGACGGCGGCCGTCGTGGTGGCGCGGTCCACCCGGGTCGGCTCGCTGGCGGCCAGCACCTGCTCGCCGGCCACCCAGACGTCGCGCACCAGCCGTGCGCCGCCGGCCCATACGAGGTTCGACAGCAGTTGCGCGTCGTCCTCGGGGGCCGCGAAGGCCGCGTCGTTGAGGTCGAGGTGCACCAGGTCGGCCCACCGGCCGGGTTCCAGGGCTCCGAGGTCGTCGCGGCCGATCGCCGCCGCACCGTCGCGGGTGGCCATGAGCAGGAGCTCGGCAGCGGTGAGGGCGGCGGCGTCACCGGTGGTGACCCGGGCCAGCAGCCCGGCGAGGCGGGCCTGGCCCCACAGGTCGAGATCATCGCCCGAGGCCGGGCCGTCGGTGCCCAGCCCGACGCGCACCCCCGCGCGGCGCAGCGCCGTGACCCGAGCGATGCCGGCGGCGAGTTTCGCGTTGGACCCGGGGCAGTGTGCCACGGCCGCGCCGCGGGCGGCGAGCAGCGCGATGTCTGCATCCGAGAGCTGGACGCCGTGCGCGGCGAGCACGCGCCCGCCGAGCACGCCGAGTCGCTCGAACATCGCCGGCACCGATCCGTACTCCGCGCGCTGTGCGGTGTCCTCGCCCGACGTCTCGGCGACGTGCACGTGCAGCAGCGCGCCGCGAGCACGGGCGTGCTCGGCGATCGTCGGCAGCGCGGCGGCGGGCAACGTGTACACCGCGTGCGGTCCGTAACCCAGCTCGACGCGCCCGCCCGGCCCGGACCGCAAGCCGACGGCGTCGATGCGCTCGGAGATCTCGTCGCGCATCTGCTCCCAGGGGCCCAGCCGGTCCCAGCCGGGCGCGTCGATGATCCCCGGGGTGAGCAGGACCCGGGACCCCACCTCGGTCACCGCGTCGACGACCGCGTCGGTGTAGAAGTACATCTCCACGGTGGTGGTGCAGCCGGTGCGCAGGAGCTCGACGCAGCCGGCGGCCATTGCGGCACGCACGTCGTCGGCGGTGAGCCGGCCCTCCATCGGCCAGACGACCTCGTGCAACCAGCGAAGCAGCGGCAGGTCCCCGCCGGCCCCGCGCAGCACGATCATCGGGGTGTGGGCATGGGTGTTGACCAGCCCGGGAAGCAGCGCGCCGGACAGTGCCCGGACCGGGGCGTCGGTCGGCGGGGTGTCGGAGCGGAGGCCGACCCAGGTGATGTCGCCGGCGGCGCCCACGTCGACGACGCCATCGCGCAGCACCGAGCACGCCGGGTCGCAGGGCAGGACGACCGGCGCGGTGAGCCGGACGGCGATACTCAACAGCTCATCGCTGACGTCTCGTCCTTCACCGTCTCGTCCTTCACCGTCTCGTCCTTCATCGGCGCGGCTCCAGCAGGGAGCGCAGCGAGCGGAACGGCGGCAGCCAGGCGCCGGTTTCGGGCAGCGTGTCGAGGGTGATCCGCGGCAGCGGCTCGCGGAATACCCCGTCGATGTCCTCCAGGTCGACGAACTCGAGGATCTCGGAACTCAACGCGAACGTCGCGTGCTCACGGAAGCCGATCACGGTGACGCCGATGCCCCGCTCGACGAGGACCTCGAGCGGCTCGCGGAAGGCCCGACCGTCGCCGGAGGCCACCACCACGTGCCGCAGCGCGCCCTCGTCGTCGCGCAGCCCGATGTGGGCCAGCATGTCGTCGTCGACGTCGGAGTCCTCGTTGACCTTGGGCTTGGCGAAGACCGCGAACCCGACGTTGCGCAGCGCCTCTACCCACGGCCGCACCACCTCGGTGCTGCCCGGCACGACATTGGTGAACACGGTGGCCTCGGCGACCGCCTCGGGACCGGCGAGCTCGAGCAGCCAGCGGCCGACGGCGTCGAATCGCGGGCGGAACGCCGACGTCGGCCGCGCGCCGAGCAGGGTCCCCAGGCTCATATCCATGTTCGGCGCGTCCCAGACCAGCAGCACACGCGGGGCGGGCCCCGACGGTTCGGCGGTCACGCTCTGGGATCCGGGGTCATGGTGGGACCCTATCCGGCTCGAGTCCGGGGTGTGGCAGTAACGCCGGACGTGGGTCGGGATCGGGCTCATCGTGGTAGGAGTACGGGAGCCGGACGTAGAGGAGGTCGCGCACCTCCCGGCCCTCGACGCGGGCGCGCTCCTCGAACCTGGTCACCGGGCGCCGATCCGGACGGGGCGTCCAGCCGCCGGGCCGGTCGGCTGCGGTGTTCTCCAGCAACGGCTCGGCCGCGCAGACCGCCCGCATCTGGGTGGCGTAGTCGTCCCAGTCGGTGGCCAGGTGCAGAAAGCCTCCGGGTCGCAGCCGGGCGGCGGCAAGGGCGACGAACTCCGGCTGCACCAGCCGGCGCTTGCGATGCTTGCGTTTGGGCCATGGATCGGGAAAGAAGATCCGGATGCCGTCGAGGGTGCCCGGTGCCACCGCTACGCGCAGCAGGTCCACGGCGTCTCCGCGCAGTAGCCGCAGGTTGGTGAGCCCGGCGGTGTCGATGCGCATCAGCAGCCGCGCCAGCCCGGGTTCGAACACCTCGACGGCCAGATGATCCGTCTCGGGGGCCGCTGCCGCCTGCGCGGCGGTGGACTCTCCGGTACCCGGGCCGATCTCCAGCAGCAACGGCGCGACGCGACCGAACCACGACTGCGGGACGTACGCCGCCGGGTCGCCGACCAGATCGGCAACATCGTGACCGAGCAGCGGCCACCACCGCTCCCAGGCGTGCTGCTGGCCGCCGGTGAGCCGGTTGCGCTGGTGGACGAAGCTGGTGATCCGCCGGGAGGACTCAGCGGTGGGCCGGATCACAGCCTCCCCTCCACGTCGCGCGCGTTCGGTCAGCAGGGTACGCAAGCCGTCGCGCAGCCAAGACCCCAGCGTGACCAATTCGTGATCCGAAGTCAGCATTGGTACGGAATCGCTGCGCGCGCGGATGGCCGATCCTCGTCGGCATGGAGACACCGATCGAGGACACCGACCCGTTCGTCGCCCTCGCCACCGAGGTCGGTCAGCTCGGGCGACGGCTGGACCGGATCGGGAGCGAGCTTTTCGCCCTGCACCGCACCCGATCCCAGGACCCCCCGCCGGCCGCACCATCCGGGGGGACTCCCGCCGGCGGCTGGGCGAACCCGCGGCAGTACCCGCCCGGTGGACCACCACCCCGGTAC
>JBOHEO010000346.1:0-3407 GCA_050701055.1 Pseudonocardia sp.
GGGGGTGTCACACGCCGGTTCCTCGCGTACTCCTCTCCATCCCGCTTGCCGAACCCCGACCATCTGGCAGTACTGGCCAGCCCCGGCGTTGTCAGGGCTGCTCCCACCCTCCCCGGCACCACCCGGACCAGGCTGCCCCCAGCTCCACCGTCCCGCTGCGACAGGATCAACGGCGAAGGTCTCTCACCTCCACTCGAACCACAGCGCCTCACGGCGCACCCACGACCTGCGGCAGATCGAGGAGGTGTGCGCCCGGCCCGATCCCGTGCCCGGCCTCGGCTTCATCGCCCAGATCCGCCCGCTGAAGCCGTCGACCGAGCAGGCCCACCGGCTCGACGAGCGTCTCGACGTAATGCTCGGCGACGCCAACGCACAGCAGGTCGCCCTCGCGGTGCCCGGTGAGTGCCGTGACCGGTACGAGCTTGCCGAGTCGTTCTCCGTTGGGTGCGGCGGACGCGCCGAGCAGGTGCCGGACCTCGACGTCGACGACCTACTCGGCCGGGTTCGCGACAAGCCTGCCGGACAGCGCCTTCGGGCCCTGCGCAACGGCCGGATCCAGATGTTCGCCGACGCCGACGGCGCCGAGGCCATCAGCCGCAGGCTCGCCGCCGACCAGTGGCTTACCGCCGAGATCGCCGACGGCGCCGTGAGCTACTTCTATTGGCAGGGCCAGTGGTACGAGATCGGCGCCGAGTACCTCACCGTGATCGAGGAGCGGATCACCGAACTCCTGACCCGCCCGAGCCGCGTCGTCCTGCCGCCGTGGCCGGCCGGGGACGATGAGGCTCGATACAACGCGCACGTTGCCGAACACGACGGTTACGTGCTGCTCGACCAGAAGACCGTGCACACCGCCCGGTTCCGGGGCGGCGGCCTGGAGATCGCCGACGTGCTTGGCCCCGCGGGCGAACTCATCTGCGTCAAGAAGGCGTCGAGGACGGCGCCGCTGAACCATCTGTTCGCCCAGGGCCGGGCCGCTGTCGAGACGCTCCGCTTCGACTCCGACGCCCGCGCCCAGCTTGTCGACAAGATCCCGGCTGACCACCCCGTCGATCGGACGTTTCGTGCACCGACCGTCGTCTACGCCGTCCTGCTCAAGGACGGCGTGCCACTGACCGCGAACTCCCTGTTCGCCTTCGCCAAGGTCTCGCTTCTGCAGGCGGCGACGGCGCTGGAGGGCATGGGCGCACGACTGGAGATCGTCTCCATCGAGCGCAACTGGTCGGGCGGGAGGACGTCATGACACCAGGAGACGAATCCGATCGGGGGGCGCCTTTCAACGAGCCGACGCTCACTGTTCCGGCGCCGACGCTCTGCGGCCGGCCGACCCAGAGCAGCCGGCCGCACGCCGACCGGAACAAGGTCGCCCAGGTGATCGACCACCTGGTCAGCGAGACGCACCTGACCTGCGCCGAACTCACCAAGGAACGGCCGCTGGGCCAAGGTTAGATCCACGTCGGCACGATGCACCGCTTCAAGGGCGTGGTGTACCAGTGGCTCGCGATCGTCGCAGTGTGCGACGGCGTCATACCGCGCACCGCGACGTTGGGAACGCATCCGCACCGACGACCCCCAGCGCCACCTGCGCGAGGAACGAAAGGCCCGATCACTGCTATTCGTTGCCGCCACCCGTGCCCGCGACACCCTGCGGATCAGCTGGTACGGCCGGCCCAGCCCGTACCTCCCGGTGTAGCAGCCCAACCCCCTCGCACCGCCGCCGTGGCACTCAACCTCCGTGGTGGCGCTCGCACCCCGCTCCAGCACAAGCCCGGCAACACAAACAAGCTAGCTAGAAGTCAATCGACGAGCGGTCGTGCAGGCCTTCGCCGCAGTCGAGGTCATGGTCCAGGACGCGGCAGGCGGCTTGGGTCACGGGTTCTGCGCCGCGGTCGCGGCGTCGCCGATCGGCTTCGGCGAGCTCGGCGGTGGCGGCGCGGCACCGCAGCTGGTCGGTGACCGTGGCGGCACTGCGGCGTTGCCTACGCTGGTGCGAGGCCGCGAGCACGTGGTGCCGGCTTGGTCGAGGCTGTGGCGTGTCTGGGCGTGTGTCTGGGCGATGTCCCTGTCCCGGTGAGCAGCGGATGCCGGTTGACCCGCCGTCGCGGAGTCGATGGCCGGTGTCGCGCGGTCACCCACGGGAGGGCGGGTTGTCTCGACCTCGCCGACACCGACTTGCTCCTGGTGGACCGACGTGTCGGGGGTGGCTGGGCGGGTATCGGTGTGGGCGGGGTGGTCGGTCGCGATGAACTCGTCGCCGATCTCATCGACGAGCGGGCGCGGTCCGGTGGCGTCGAGGTCGTCGACCGAATCCAGGTCGGGTTCGGCTGCGGGCGGGTCCAGTGCCAGCCCGCGCTGGGTCAGTTCCTCGGCCGCGAGTCGAGCCTGCCCGCCTGTTTCATGATCGCCGAAATCGGGACATCAGCTGCGGTGGCGCACCGAATGTCCCGATTTCGACGATCATGGGCGTGAGTTCGGTGAAACGGCCTCGAAACTCGAGCGGGTTGCGGATGCTGTGCCCGTGTCCTTTGATCATCTCGTTGCCCGGCAGGTGGTGTGATCTCCCTCGCACAGGCCGTCGAGCACGGTGTTTCAGCCTCGGCGGTGCAGCGGCGCGCGCGGGAAGGCTCGTGGGAGCGGCTTCACCCCGGCATCTATCTCGTCGGGGGACATCGCTATACCGACGAAGTCCGGGTGGGTGCGGCGTGGCTATGGGCAGGCGAGCAGTCCTGCGTCACCGGACCGGCGGCCGCGTTCTGGCACGGGATGCGGCCGTCGCTGCCATTGGTGATCGACGTGACCGTGCCCGCCGGGCAGAAGCCCCGACCACAGCCAGGAATCCGGATACAGCGCCGCGACCTGCACATTCGTGATCTGGTCAGCACCCGCGACGTCTTGGTGACGGAGAAGCCACTCACTGTGCTGGAGACCGCGGTCGCACTGCTGGACGGTTCGACGTTCCTCGATCGCGCGTTGCAACGTCACGTCCGGTTCCCTGCGCTCTACCGAGCGTTCTGCCGCAACATCGGCAGCCCCGGCTCGCCCGAGCGAGTCGGATGATCATCGCCGCCGCCGATCGGGCCGACTCCGCCGCCGAGCGGCTGCTCGTCAAGCTCCTGCGTGACGCCGGCATCACCGGATGGGTGCTCGGCTACCCCTTCGGGCTGTACCGCATCGACCTGGCGTTCCCGGCCTTGAAGGTGGCCGTCGAGGTGGACGGGTGGGCGTGGCATGTCGACGCCGCGCGGTTCCGCGCCGACCGCCGCAAGGGCAACGCGCTGGTGCGCGACAGATGGGACTTGCTCCGCTTCACCTGGCACGACCTCGACGGCCGCCCGACGGAGTCGATCAAAGAACTCACCGAGACCCTCGCCCTCGCCGCATGATCACTGAAATCGGGACATGAGCTG
>JBOHEO010000347.1:0-3368 GCA_050701055.1 Pseudonocardia sp.
GTCTCATCCCCCGACCAGAACACCACCCCCGGGCCGGAACCCGGCGTACCCGGCCAGACAACCGGGCCACCACCATGCACCCCAACCGGTATCACTCTCCGTACACAAATCGAAGATCACCACCAAAAATCCGCCGCTCCCCGAACTACCTCATCTCCCTGGCGTTGGTGCTGCGGGAGGCCGCCGAGGAGTTGCGTATCGACGGCGAGTTCCACTCGCGATTCGGGGATGAGCCCACTGTTCCTGACCGTCACGAAGACGCGCGGCGAGCACAGTCATACGGACGTGTCGTTTTGGTTCGTGCTGGCCGCCGATCAGGACATGCGGATCGAGGCGGACCCCCGAGAAGCGCACGAGGTTCGCTGGTTCGCCCTGGATGACCCTGCAGAGTGGGCGCACGATCGGTTCGATCCGCATATGGCGCGCTTTCGCGACAAGCTCTTGGCCCGCCTGGGCACTCCGGCGTTGGTCGGCTAGCACGTCATCCCGAACGGTGTTGCCTACGAGGTTCGATGGCCGTTCGTCGCCGCCCGGTCGGCCGGCAGACCGATGGTGGTGAGCAGCGCTGCATGATCGCTCAGGCCATCACTTCGGGTGGTGTGGTCGTACGCGCACGCTCGGATGTCCCCTGCACCATCGCTGACCAGGCTGTGGTCGAGGCGTTGGTTGCCGAAGCGGGGATTGAACCAGCTGTGGTCACCGCCGGCGGGGTTGAGTTCGCGATAGGCATCGCGGAGGCCAAGCGCGAGCAGATCGGTGTAAAAGGCGTAGTCGTGGTCCTCGAAGGCCGGAAGGTGTGGGCGGTGGTTGGGTTCGACGACGTTGAGGTCGCCCACCACGCACAGCGTTGAGTTGTTGATCTCGGCGAGGTAGTCGAGGAATCGACTCTGGAATTCGCGGCGGCGGTGGCTGCTTTCCGGGGTCATGCCGTTGGTGGGGCCGTAGAGACCCACGAGGCGCACGGTCGTGGCGTCGGTGGCGAGGTCGACCGCGGTGATGCGGGGATCGAACCCGGCTGGCTGTACCGGAGTGGCCTTGACACTTCGGGTGGCGACGGCGGCGAAGTACCGGGTGTCTTTCCAACCGGGCGGGCACGTGGTGGTGAATCCCTCCGCGTCGAGGGCGGCCAGCATGTGGCGTCCTCCTTCGGAGGGCTGCATCTCAGTGAGCACCAGCGTGTTGCTCTTGGTCGCCAGCAGCCAGTTGACGATGCGTTGTGCGCGGCTTGGGTTGGGGCTGTTGACGTTGAGTGCGCAGACGCGCAACTCATCGACTGGGCCATCCTCGGTGGTCTCGCCCTCGGCTGAGGTGGCGCCGAACAGCATGCCCTGCCAAGCGTCGTCGTCGCTCACGGTGTCTCTACCTTCCGTCGAGAGTTGCGGATCGGCTCGCCGGGTCGAGGTCCGCGATAAGGCGTTGGATGCGGGTGATGGTGTTGGTGAGTTGGTCGGGGGTCAAGCGTTTGCTGGCGCGCTGTTCGGGTGATTCTTGAGCCGCGCCGTACACCCAGAAGAAGCCGCCTGCAGCTGCGTCGAGGATCAGGAACCGCTGTTTGGCGGACGGGCCGCGTACAAGCAGGGAGACGGTGTCGGCCTCGGCTTGGACGGTGTGCACGCTGGTGTGGTGCAGGGCGTAGGTCGAGCCGGGCTGCTCAAGGCGTTCGTGGATGGGGAGCAGGCTGTCGGGGTCGGTGTCCTCGCCGAACTGATCATCGCGGCCGAAGATGCGGTGGGTGTAGCCGCCTCGCAGGATGTGGCTGGCGAAGCTCCATCGATGGTTGTGGGGCCGGTCGAAGAAACCCGCCTGGTAGACGTGCAGCCGAAGCCGAACACCGAGGTCCGCGGCGTCATAGAGGACGAGCTTGTCCATGAAGTCGTAGCCTTCGCCCATCTCGGCCAGGTGCGGGTCGTCGGCGACCTGCGCGACGAGCCCGGCCAACAGGGCGGGCTCGTGGGCCAGCGCTTCGAACAGCGGTGTGCAACCGTTCAGGATCGACGTGGTGTCGTTCCAGTCGATCTGCCCGAGCTGGGTGAAGCTGGGGTGCGGCGGGCTTGTCATGGCTGAATCACCGTCCACTGCGGGTTGTCGTCGAGGGCGTAGGGCGAGGCGTCCAGGAGCCTCTTGAGGTGAGGATGCAGGCGGTAGAACTGGGTGCCAGCCGCAGGTTGTGGGGTGAGGTCGGGCAAGGTGCCCGTGGCCGCGACGTGCGCGGCTCCGGCGAGTAGGAGCCGGAGCTGGGTGGATTTCACTCGGGCTGCCAGCGTATGTGCGGGAGCGATCGGTACAGGGTGAGCTGCGATGACCTCTCCGGTGTCGACGATGGGCCGGGCCAGGTGCAGGCTGCACACGACTGGCTGGTTGTTGAGTAGTGCCCAGCCGACGGCGTCCATACCGCGGTGAGTGGGCAGGGCGCCGTTGTGGGCGTTGAGGACACCCAGCCTGGCGGCGCCAAGTACGTGGTCCGGAACCACAGGCATCCCGACCAGGAGAACGACGTCAGCGTCGGCGGCGCGGATCGCTGCTGCCACGTCGTCCCACGATTCGGCCGTGGTAGCGGGGACGCTGCTCGGCAAGCTGGGCGACGCTGAATGGTCGGGCGGGGCGGGCGGGTACCAGGCGCTGGAGTAGTTCGACCATGCCGTCGACCCGGTGTGCGGGGGCATGTACCAACACACGGCCTGGATCGGTAGCCCTGCGGTGGTCGCTGCGGTCACCAGACGCCCGGCGCTGCGCGAACCAGAGCCCGCCAGCACAGCGATCCGCGCCCGGCTCTCACCCGCGAGCCGACCTGGGCAGAGTGCCTCGCCGCTGGGACCGGCGGGCTCGGCGAGAACGATGCGGTCGGCCAAGCGGCGCCGAAGCCGATCGGTGGCCTCACCGAGCAGACGCCCGACGGCGGCGACCTGACCGGTCAGGCTTGGCTCCCGCCACGCGCCGTCGGCGCGGTTGTGGTGTAGCCAGACCGCACCGGTGAGTTTGCAAGCCGGGTTGAGGAAAACGCAGGTCGCCACAGGATTGGGAGAGATCGACCCAGCGCGCGGCCAGCGCCAACCAGGCCGCGCCGAGGTCCGGGGTCAGGGCCGCGACCTGCTCGCGGACCGGCGGTCGGAACAGGCCGCTGGCTTCGATCCGGTGGAGGAGGACGGCGTCGACCTCAGTCGGCGCGGCTTGCATGGCGACCGCGCCACGCTGAGTACCGCCGGTCGATTCGGCGTGGTCGGCTGCGTGAAGTTGCCACAACGCAGCCAGGGTTGCTGGGGCGGCGTTGATCCTGCGCGCGGGGCCGACCTCCGGGAGTGCCAGCAGGTCGTCGAGCGCGAAGTCGCCGTCGACGTCGACTTGCACGGGGGGGCGCGCCACCCCGTGTC
>JBOHEO010000348.1:0-3327 GCA_050701055.1 Pseudonocardia sp.
ACGACGGGCTCACGGTCGGGGTGCTCGCCGGTGGTGCTCCGCGCCGCTCGGCCGCCGTCCGAACGGCGCTGGTCGAGGCGCTGCAGACCGGGCTGGTCAACGACACGGCCGATCCGGTGCGACCCGGCGTCGCGCTCGTCGGCGGCGGCCCCGGCGATCCTGAGCTGATCACGGTGCGCGGCCGGCGGCTGCTCGCGCGCGCCGACGTCGTCGTCACCGACCGGCTGGGCCCGCGCGACCTGCTTGACACGCTCGGCCCGCACGTCGAGGTGATCGATGCCTCGAAGATCCCTTACGGCCGGGCGATGAACCAGGTCCGGATCAACGAGCTGCTCGTCTCCCATGCGCGGGCCGGACGGTTCGTGGTCCGGCTCAAGGGCGGCGACCCGTATGTGTTCGGCCGCGGCTTCGAGGAGGTGCTGGCCTGTGCTGAGGCCGGTGTCGTGGTCACCGTCGTACCCGGGGTGACCAGCGCGTTCGCGGCGCCAGCCGTCGCCGACGTGCCGGTGAGTCACCGCGGGGTGGCACACGAGATCGTCGTGGTGTCCGGGCACGTCGCCCCCGGCGACCCGCGCAGTCTCGTCGACTGGCCGGCGCTGGGCCGGCTGCGCGGCACGGTGGTGCTGCTCATGGCGGTGGAGCGGATCGGGGCCTTCGCCGACGCGCTGATCGACGGTGGCCGCCCCGCCGACACCCCGGTCGCGGTGGTCCAGGACGCGACGATGCGGATCCAACGCGCACTGCGGGCCACCCTGGCCACGGTGGCCGCGGCGGTGCGTGAACACGAGGTCAACCCACCCGCCGTGGTCGTGGTCGGGCCGGTGGCGGGCCTCGTTTCCGGCCCTGTCACGGACGCGCCGGCCACGCGGGCAGATCCTTGATCGACGTGCTGCCGTGCCGGAACGGACGACTCGCCGTGCCGGATCGGGCGACTCGCCGTGCTGGAGTGCGCGACTCGCCGTGTTGAAGTGCGCGACTCGCCGGGTCGGAATGGGCAACTCGCGGTGCTGGGATGATTCCTGCTGGCAGCGGGGCTCGACGGGAGGAGGCCGCCGTGACCACCAACGCCCGCCTGCGTGCGTTCGTGTCCCTGGCCGATACCGGCTCGATCCGGGCGGCGGCGCGCCGCCTCGTGGTCACCGAGTCGTCGGTGTCGGCCGCGATCACCGCACTGGCCGCAGAGGTCGGGGTGCCGCTGGTGGCCCGCAACGGCCGCGGCGTGCGCCTCACCCCCGCAGGGGATCGCTATGCCGCCTACGCGCGGCGGATCCTCGGGCTGCAGGACGAGGCCCTCGCGGCGGCGCGCGGAGAGGCCGACCCCGAGCACGGGCTCGTCCGGCTCGCGGCGGTGACGACCGCGGGGGAGCATGTGCTCCCCGCGTTGCTGGCCTCGTTCCGGGAGCGGCACCCGGGCGTCGCGCTCCGGTTGGAGGTCGCGCCACGAGACGACGTGTGGCAGCTGCTCGCCCAGCACGACGCCGACCTCGTCGTCGCAGGTCGGCCCCCGGACGAACTGGCCGGCCGGATCCGGGCCACCCGTCCGAACACCCTCGTCGTCGTCGGGCCACCCGCCGTCGTCCCGGACTTCGTCCCGGGCCTGGCCACCTGGTTGCTGCGCGAGGCGGGCTCCGGTACCCGGGCCACCTGCCGGGCGCTGCTCAGCGCGTTGGAGGTGGACCCGCCGCAGCTCACGCTCGGCCCGACCGGCGCCGTTGTCGCCGCGGCCGAGGCCGGGCTCGGTGTCACGCTGGTGTCGCGCCAGGCCGTCGACCGCCAGCTCGCCGAGGGACTGCTGGTCGAGCTCGCGGTGCCCGGCACGCCGCTGCACCGCCCGTGGCACGCGGTCAGCCATCCCGAGGCGACGGCGAGCACCGAACTGCTCGTGGCGCACCTGCTGGGCCGGCCCGAGCTGGGCTGGGCCCGCCTCGGCCGGAACCGGTCAGCCGGTGGACACTGACCATGACAGTTCTGCCTGCCCAGGCACGCCGAGCTACTGCGTCGCGGGCGCGGTGACGGTGACCGGGCACGACGAACCCGAGACTTCTCACCGCCCCCTCAGCCACCTTTGCCCCAACAACCGTATCTCCGCCAGATCAGTCCAGCCCTTCGGTAACACCGATATGGTATCTACTACCTCAGTCATTCCGTGATTCCCCAACTGCTGACCGCTCAGCACGTATGCCGCCACATCGCCCCGTCGCCACCGGACTGTATACCCGCCCGCACGGTGGCGGCCGAGGAACACCCAGCCGACCGGCGCTACTTGTGCTGCGGGACCACGCCGAGTCATAGGGCTTCGCCAATTATGGTCCTCATCGTTCACTTCCCGTGCTCGTCGTACTGCCTTCGCAGCGGCACCCAGGACCGGGGACCTCTCGGCCCTGGGGCCTGGAATCACTAAAGCGGAAGGCGTGTCTTCACGTATCCCGGGTATCCGATGGTCGTATCCCGCGTGGCGCATCCTCACGCGCGAGGGCAGGCCATCCTCGCTGGTCACGCCACGTCACACGGAGGCTGAAACCCCCGCTACACTCCCCGAGAATCGGTCACAACCCAGAGGGGACGGTATGGGGTCACGGCAAGCACGGCGGTACTACTGCCCTTGTGGCACACGCCTCGCGAAGGACAACACCGGACGTCAGTGCGCCAGCTGCGAGCGCGCCTCCCGCGGTAAGCTCATCGCTCCGCCGCAGGTGCCTGACGAGTTCTGGCAGATCGAGCAGTTCCAGGGGGCCTTCGCGGCTCAGCACATCGGCCGGGTAGCCCGTGCCTACCGCCTCCACCCACACCACCACGCTGCCTACGGCCCAAGCGGTATCTCCCAAACCCTGCTCGGCCAATGGCTGGGCTTGCGGCAACCCCAGGTCAGCCAGATTGAGACCGGGCCGCCGATCCGAAATCTGGATACATTGGTGTACTGGGCGCGGATCTTGCACATTCCGGCGGG
Organism: Pseudonocardia sp.; assembly: GCA_050701055.1. Lineage (GTDB taxonomy): Bacteria > Actinomycetota > Actinomycetes > Mycobacteriales > Pseudonocardiaceae > Pseudonocardia. Next base: position 2,948 of record JBOHEO010000348.1, read on the forward strand.
GTTGTTGTGGTTTCGGTTACCGGGGGAGGAGGGAAGGCCGGTTGGTGCGGGAACGGTAGGTGGTGGTCTTGCGTCAGATGCTCAGACGACAGTGCCACCGACGTACCAGCCCGATGGCGGGCTGGTACTGCCGACGGATTCGGCAGTGCGAGCGATAGCGGCCGGTCTCCCGCTACCCAACAGCTTTGCTACACTGCTCGTGCAGTACCTCGGATCTCTGGCACCGTCTGATCGTGATGTGCTTGCCGCACGGTACTAACCAGAAACTGGACTAGCGGACTCGACGTTTTCTTGCTACGATATCAGACATGAAGCAGCGTCGCCTTCCGCGTCGGGAGCTCCCCGAGATTCGGGCTCAGTTTGTGCGAATGCTGGAAGCG
>JBOHEO010000349.1:0-3296 GCA_050701055.1 Pseudonocardia sp.
GGCCGCGGCCGCCGTGCTCGTCGTCTACATCGTGGTGCGTGTGGTCTGGCCGTTGGGCCCTGCCCGCGCGGCGTCGCGCCGGGACGCATCCTGTGGTAGCTGGGTAGGGGCGGTGACCGCTGATGACCACCGAGACGACAGGATGGCCGCCGTGAGCCCACGGCCCCGACACCAGACCAAGGAGATCGAGGCACTGCTCCGCTCGTTGGAGGCGCAGGGGTGGCGGGTGGAGAAGGGCCGCAAGTACTTCAAGGCGTACTGCCCGTGCGGGTTGCACAAGAAGACCGTGCATCTCACCCCATCCACCGCTGGCTACCTACGTAACTTGGTGGGATGGTTGAGACGCGAGACGTGCTGGGAGGAGGAGGGCAAGCTGTGAACAGCTACTACGTGGAGCTGCGCTACCTGGTCCCCGGCGCTGACCGCGACGCTCTCGACCGGCACACCGACGCCATGATGGACGCCCTGCTCGTCGAGCCCCACCTGACCGACCCCGACGTCGGGGTGAACCTGGGTACCGGTGCGGTGGACGTCTGCGCGAGCGTGCAGGCCGAGGACGAGCCCGCCGCGCTACGACTGGCGCTGGTCGCGATCCGCTCCGCATCCCGCCACGTCGGCCAGGCCACGATCGGCTGGGACGACGCGCTGGAGCAGGTGCACAGCAGCGTGCGGCCCGCTGCGATGGCCGACCTGTAGCTCCGCCTGGCCGCGGGCGAAACGGGGCGGTTAGGGCGGGGTTCGGGGTGGTGGTGGGCATCGGTGGCCTTTCGTCAGTGTCGGCGGTGCCGTGTGGGTGGGTCCGTGGGTCCGGGTCGCCACGGGCGGAGGGCACCGAGGTAGTAGGTCGGGTCGCGGCGGTTGCAGGGCCACCCGTGCGGGTCGGCGACGGGTGGGAGCCCGAGGGTGTGGCCGACGCGGTCGGCGAGCTTGCAGAACAGGGCACCGTGGTCCCAGTGGGTCGCCCGGTGGGGGTGGCCGGCGATGAGGTGGTCCTGCGCGGCGTGCACGACCTCGTGATGGAGCACGTCGGCGGTGAGCCGCCAGCGGCCGTCCAGCGGCGCGTCGGGGTCGACGAGCGGGTGGGTGCCGTCGAGCAGGTGGTGGTCGATCGTGATCTTCGGCAGGCGGCCGTCGGCGCGTCGAGGGGTGTAGGACGCGAGGGCGTGGGCGACGGCGGGGGTGGCAAACCGGATATGTGGCCGGGTGAGGCGGCGGTGGAAGTGGTCCCGGTTTAGCCGCTCCCAGTGGTCCAGTAGGCGTAGCTGGGCGGTGACGGTGACGGAGCGTGCCCGCAGGTCACTCATCGGACGCCTTCGATGGGCCAGGCCCCGCGGTGGCGCCGGCGGTGGACGGCGGCGGTCACGGCGTCGCGCAGCGCCCAGTTCTTTCGGGCTGCGGTGCCGACCATCCGCTGTGCGTTGAGCAGGTCCGGGTCGTCCAGCGCGGTGAGCACGCCGGGTAGGTCGGTCGGGTCGGTGGCGGCGAGACGCTTGTACAGCTCGCGCTGAGCCGAGCTGTAGCAGCCGAGCGGGTCGACGGTCCGCAGGGGGGTGGGGGCTGCTCAGGCATCGCTGCACGCCGCCGGGTGGGCGCCGTAGTGGACGCCGCGGGGGAGACCGCCGGGCGTCGCCGTGTTCGGGCCAGGGAAGCCAGCGGGGGCCGTCGTCGGCTACGGCGAGGGCTTGCAGGTAGCCGTTGTGGATGTCAACCCAGGTGTCAAGTTCGGCGGCGAGGTAGCGGTGGGCGTCGGGGTTGCCGGTGGGTAGGGCGCTGGCGAGTTGCTGGTACGCCGCCCACCATGCGGTGATCAGCTTGGGGGCGTCGCTGATCCGCCTTGGCATGTTGTCCGCGGTGCGTTGAAACACCCGCTTCTCGGCGACATGGCGGAGTGCGTTGCGGGCCTCCGCCGTGCTGGTCGTGTAGCCCCTGATGGCGTCCATCGCGGGGGTGGCGACCAGGGAACCAAACTGGTCGAGCTGGCGGACCTGTTGTTCGCGCTCGACGACGTGGTCCTGGCGTTTGGCTTCGCGGCGGCGCGGCGAGGTCGTCGGCGAGGTGCGCGGGGTCGGCGGCGCCCTCGGTGGCGATGGCGTCGATGTCGGCGCGCAGTCCGGCGATCTTGGCGGCGGTGTCGGTGGTGGCGACGGTGGGTGGTGGCTTCCCCACCCAGGACGCCGCCGAGGAAGCGATGACGATCGTCATCAAGTCGATCGACGAGGGCACCCACGCACACGACGGCCGGTTGCTCGTCGTCGAGTTCCTGACGAGGTGGGTCGAGGACAAGGTCGCCGCCGGGCTGCGCCCGACGACGGAGCGGAGCTACCGGCAGAACATCCGGGACCACCTGGTCCCGCACCTGGGCACCTGCGGCTGCGGGACCTGCGTCCGACGCACGTCTCGGCGATGCTCCGCGCCGTCGCCAAGGGGAAGCCCGGCCGTCCCGCGCCCGGGGCGAAGACGGTCCGGGTCGCGCACGGCGTGCTCCGCTCCGCGCTCACCTCCGCCCGCCGTGCGCGGCTGGTCGCGTTCAACGCCGCCGCGGACATCGAGCTACCCGCCGCGTCCCGGCCGAAGGTGCGCCCGTGGCAGCCGGCCGAGCTGGGCGCGTTCCTGGACTCCCTCGGTGCCGAGCGGCTCGCCCCGCTGTTCGAGCTGATCGCCGCGACCAGGCTCCGGCGCGGGGAGGCCTGCGGCCTGCGCTGGGCCGACGTCGACCTCACCCGCGGCGTGCTCGTCGTCCGCCAGCAGCTCACCCAGGTCGACCTACCCGCCGAGCGACAGCGGCCGTGCCCGTCGTGCGGGAAGGTCCACAAGGGGCACGCGTTCGGGCCGCCGAAGACGGCCAGCGGCGACGCCAGGATCGTCGAGCTGGACGGCGGCACCGCCGGTGTGCTGCTCGCCCACCGGCTCACGCAGGACACCGAGCGCACCCAGTGGGGCGCCGCCTACGTCGACCACGACCTCGTGTTCGCCCGTGAGGACGGCAACCCGCTCCCGCTGGCGGACGTCACCAAGAGGTTCGCCGAGCTGGCCGTCGAGGCTGGGTTGCGGCCGATCAGGTTGTTGAGTCGGCCCGGGGCGCGGTTCCGGTGTTTCCACCGGTCCGTTTCCCCGGGCCGCTCGCCGAACCCGTCGTGCCGATCTCTCGGCAACGGGCTCTCCACGGTGTCTGCCGTCAGGCGGGGTTCGTGGTTGGCCATGGGGTTGGGATCTTGTGTCCCCGGTAGGTGTAACGGGAGACCGTCACTCCTTCGATCCGGAAGAACGTGATCCCGTCCGCCGTGATCTGCCACCGT
>JBOHEO010000350.1:0-3295 GCA_050701055.1 Pseudonocardia sp.
CTCTTCATCTCTGCGCGCCACCGTACAGCGGGGATGCCGACGTCAGGTTCTACCGGTCCTCGACACCCCTGGCAGGTCCGTGGGTCCAGCCAGCGGCCAGTACCACCGCGGCGACCTCCTGCGCCTCCTCGCCAGCAGGCGCGTCAGGTCCGTCAGGTCAATCAGGTGGATCAAAGCACGCGGCGTGGCCACCGGAATCCGTGAACTGTTCGCCGTCAACCATGCCCCGCAACCCGGGCAGGAGACATAGTCGCCGTGCTCGTACAGCGGTCCCGTACTCCGGACGAAGGGTCGCTGTCCTGGCGACGTCGGCGGCGGCGGCGTACAGCGCCCGCCGGGCGCGGTCCTGGGGTTGCCAACTGTTAGCCCGGACGTGTTAGTACACGTCTCTCCGTGCCAAGATGGGGTGGCGACGGTACCGACTGCGGCGCGACCGGCCATGCAGTAGTATCGAACACATGTTCGCTTCTGGGTCGAGGTCGTTTTCGGGAGTTTCGCTAGGTCGTTCGCGACTGTGCCCGCGCACGGCCGGACCGTGGTGTCCTATACGACGCGGAGCTGCCCGACGATCTGGCCCGCGACCTCGCTGAGGTCCTGACCTTCATGCGCGCCCGACTGTACGGCCGCCGTTGCGCCGCTCGGCGGGCGGCGGCTGCGGTCGTGGCGATCGAGAACGTACCCGACGAGGCACCGGGTGACCCGTCGTGATCCGGGCGTACCTGTTCGCACTGGACCCGGCCGACACCCAAGTCGAGGTGTTCCGGTCGCATTGCGGCGGGCAGCGTGTCGCCTACAACTGGGCGCTCGCTCGGGTGCGGGCGAATCGGGCACAACGCGGCGCCGAGCAGACCTACGGCTTGTCCGGGGACCAGCTCACCCCGTGGATCAACACCTCCGCGTACAGCCTGCGGAAGATGTGGAACGACACCAAGCACGATGTCGCCCCGTGGTGGGCGGAGAACTCGAAGGAGGCGTACGCCTCCGGGTGCGCCAACCTCGCCCACCGCACTGGTGAACCACCAGGCCGGGCGGACCCGGATGCCGCGGTTCAAGTCGAAACACCGATCCCGTCTGAGCTGCCGGTTCACCACCGGCGCGTTCGGGGTAGGTGCGGACCGCCGCCACATCCGGTTGCCCGTCATCGGCGCGGTCCGCACCGCCGAGTCGTCCCGCAAGCTGGCCCGGAAGGTCTAATGGGGGCTGCGCCCCGGCCCGACGAGCCATGCCGTGGTCGGGCTGGGTGGGTGGGTTCCGGTCGGCGCGGAGACCGTGACCGGGGGTGCCGGTCCGGTGTATGAACCGCTCGGAGCGGTTGGTTGGCCTGCTGGCCGCCCGTCCGACCGGAGCCCAGCCATGACCGTAGCGCGTACCGTCGCCGATGTCCTCGCTGATCACGTGGTGTTCGAGATCGAGTGCATCGACCGGATGTATCTCGACGTGTACGTGCCTGGGCTGCAGTACGCGGCCGGGCTGGTCGCCTACGTGCACCGCCAGCTCGACCTGCCGATCGCCTCCACCGCACCGTTGGGGAAGATCAGCGACGGGTTCACCACGGCGATCCGCCGCTTCGCCCGCGACCATCAGGTGCCGTGGGTCGACTTCGCCCGGGGCGAGCGCAAGGACGACATCATGCACGCCCACCTGGCCGGGTTCGACCGCGACGAGGGTGTGCTGTTCATCGGTCGGGCGCAGGAGAAGACCGGGCTGTTCCGCACCGAGAAACGCCGAGGCGCCGACGGGCGCGCCTATCCGTGGATCGTGCGCGCCACCGGGGTGGTCAACCACTTCTACGTCTACGCCGTCGACTGTGACTTCGGGCCGTTCTTCCTGAAGTTCTGCTCCTACTTCCCCTACAACGCCCGGTTGTGCATCAACGGCCACGAGTGGGCCAAACGCCAGGCCGGCAAGGCCGGTGTCGGGTTCACCGCGTTGGACAACGGGTTCGCCACTGTCGATGACCCGACCGCGGTGCAGGCCATCTGCGACCGGCTCGGCCCGGAGCAGATCCAGGCGCTGCTCGACAAGTGGCTTGCCATCCTGCCCAGTGCGTTCACCGACGCCGATCGGGCCGCCGGCTACCGGTATGAGTGCTCGGTGCTGCAGGCGGAGTTCTCGCTGACCCAGATGTTGGACCGGCCGGTGTCGGGGCGGGTGTTCTTCGAGCAGGTCATCCGCGACAACCTCGACGCCGGCCGCCCCGACCAGGTCAGTCTGATCTTCGAACGCAGGTTGATGCGGCGCGGTCCACGGGCCACGCCGGGCAGGTTCCGCACCCGGGTGATCACCGACGGGAGGAGTACCTGGCCACCCACGAGGTCGAGCGTGGGGTTTTCCTGATCCTGGTCGCCCGCGCGATCGCCCCGGTCTGGGAGGTCACCCGCACGACTGGCGGGAAGATCGCGAACCTGGCCAAGAAACGGGCCTTCGTCAACCACTACTCCTTCCACATCATGGACCCCGACTGGGGCCACATGACGATCAAGATGTCCGGGCATCCGCCGTTCGGCGCACAGGTCATCCTCGGGCGGCCACGAGTACGTCGCCGCCGCGGCCCGGGCGGCCGGCATCGGATACGCGAAGGAGGGCAACTGCTTCACCCGCATCGCCGACCCCGCCGCCCTGGCCCAGGTCGCAGACACCTTGTCGCACCCCGCGACGATAGGGCGCCTGGCCCAGGTGATCGACCGGTGGATCTACACCGCGTGCTTGTGCTTCGGTCTCGACGTCGACGAGCAGGCCCGTTCCGGGTTCGGCTACGGCTACTTGGTCTATCAGGCCGAGTACAGCCGCAACCTGATGTTCACCGTGGGCGCGCAGATGGATCGGGTGTTCGACCGGGTGGTGGACCGCACCCGGTCCCGGCTGGACGTGCCGATCCTGCGGACCCTGTTCGGTGCCAAACAACGGCCCGGCCGCAACGGCACCGGTGACCTGTCACTTCGGCTGGCAGCCGTGATCGAGACACCTCGGTACGACCTGACTCTGTTCAAGATTCACTTCGGGAACTTGACGTTGAAGGCCTACACCAAAGGCGAACACGTGCTGCGCTTCGAGGCGATCGTGCACAACACCCGGGCGCTGCGCTGCGGCCGGGTCCTGGACAACTTCCCGACGATCATCGCCCGGCTCGCCGCCATGGTCGACCGGTTCACCACCACCCTGGACTGTGTCGATCACACGTTCATCGGCGATGGGTTCCTCGACCGGCTCCCGGCCCCGGCCCAGATCGGGGCCACCCGGGTCGGCGGCGTCGACCTGAACAAGCCCCGGATCCGGGCCGCGCTGTCCGCGGCCC
>JBOHEO010000351.1:0-3230 GCA_050701055.1 Pseudonocardia sp.
GCCTGGAACAGGTAAGGAGGATTTGGACACGGCGCGCTTCATGATCATGGCGGACCGTCCGGCAGGGGGCAGCCGAGTGGTGCGGTGCTGTCGGTCTGCCAGCGGTAGAGCCAGTGCGGGTCCAGTAGGCGTTCCTGGCGGATGAGGTTGACCTCGTGGACGTGCACTGTTGCGGGTCCGATGTCGGCGGTTCGCAGAGCGCCGGTGTAGGGCTCGGACGGCGCCTCTATGCCGCTGTAGGCCAATGTCACGTGCGGGCGGAAGCCCCGCGCCTGTTCCGGTCCGGTGTGCAGGTGGTCGGCGCCGAGGGCGTCACGCATCGCCGCCCGGATCGCCGAGTAGGCAGCTTCCACGGGACGCGCAGGCATTGGCGGCACGGCGATGGCCTCATCCAGGACGTGCGGTCGGTCGAACGTGAGGGTGAAAGGCTCGATCCCGGCGAGTGCTCGCCGTGTCGCTGTGATGGCTGCGGCCCGTTGCTCGTCGGTGATCTCGTCGAGGTAGCCGAGCCCCTGCATGGTGAGGTGCAGCCATTCGGTCGGGACGGGGTGAAGCCCCGGGAGACCGTGTAGGGCGTTCTGGTAGGCCCTGGCCAGGCGGTGCAGCTCGGGATCGTCCTGGAACGTCAGATGCCAGGTGTAGACGATCCGTCCGGGGTACCAACCGGGTCGGGGCCACCAGTGGTTGCGGAGCATGCTGGCGTCGTGAGCGGGGGTCGTGCGCGTCATCAGACCTCCGATCCTGGCGTGTCCTCGTCGGGGTCGGCCGCAACGGGGTACTCGTCGAGGATCGCGACACGTTCGGCCGGCCAGATGGACTCCGAGACCTCCAGGACCTCACCGTCTTCAGCTTCCGCGGTGTGCACGAGGTGTAGGACGGCCGCACCGGGTGCGAGTCCCAACATGTCGGCCTCGTCAGTGGAGGGCATCCGCGCCTCCCAGCGGTCGCGGGCGTAGGCGTAGCGCTTGCCGGAGAGTTCCTCGACGCACAGGAACAGCGCCTTGGGCACGACCGTGGGTTCGGCGACGTAGGTACCGGCCGCGATCGAAGCCGGGATGTAGCTCGCGCCGATCTCCTCGGCCCGGCCGGTGTCCTGGTCGTAGAGCACGCGCCGGCGGACGATCATCTCCTCGGCCGAGTCCGGCAACACCTCGGCGATGTGCGGCGGAGTCGGCTCGGGGCCGGCGGACACGATCTCGTGACGCAGATGGCTGGTCAGGAGCTGCCGGTCCGAGCGGGCGCGACCGTAGCGGTGGCGTGACCGCCGCTGGAGCTTGCGGTTGTCCTTGACGAACGTGCCGATGCCCTGCCGCGACTCGATCAACCCTTCGGCGCGCAGGGCGGCCAACGCCTGTCGGACGGTGGGCAGGCTGACCCTGAAGCGCTCGGCGAGCACCGTCTCGGCCGGGAGGCGGGTGTTCATGGGGTGCTGACCAGAACGGACCTGACGACGCAGCTCGTCCGCGATGCGCTGGTACTTCGGTGCCCGTGCCGTGCCGTCGATGGTGCCGGCCCTCCTCTGTCCCGAGCCGCGAGCATAGTCCTCATGAGGACCTGTTGACGACTCCGCCGCGCTGGTGTTCACTGGTGCCAGTCCTAAGGAGGACCTGAACACAGGAGGAGTCGTCGCCATGCAGGCAGCCACCACGTTCCCTTCCCTCGATCTGGCTTCGTTGCCCGTGCCGCCGCTGCGGCCTCTGTCGGAGGTGTTCGCGTTGGAGGAGGTGAACCCGTTCAACGATCGGCCCTACGCGGAGTCGACATACACCGAGCTGCCGCCCTACGTGCGAGCGGTGGTGGGGGTGACCTCGGACGCCTGGGATGGGCTGGTTCAGGCGGGCAGAGTCGGGCTGGTGTTCGACGTGTGTCGGGTGCACTCGCTGGCGCCGATGCTGGGGGAGCTGCGGGACCGCGACGGCACCGGCCGCTGCACCGCCTGCCCGCGCAGCGGCCCGGCCGAGTGGCAGCGCTGGCCATGCCGGCTGCACAGCCTCGCGATCCTCGCCGGCGAAACCCTGGCTGCCGGCCCCGGCGAGCACCGCACCGGAAGCACCCGCTGATGCGGGTGCGGTCCCGCTGTCAGAGGTGCCGTGACGGCATCAACCTATCCCGTACCGGTGGCCCGACACCCCGGCTGTGCCACCGCTGCCACCGACGACTCCGGCTCCGTGCCCTCGCTGGCACCGTCGGTATCCGAGTGGTCGGTGGGGTTCGTCAGGTGTGGGGGAGAGCCGGTCGTCGCGATCGCATCGTGTGGGCACGCGCGGTGCCATGCGGTTACTCCGGTAGCCCGTTTACGGGGACGAGCGCAGTGACCCGCGCGCCGACGGTCGAGCGGCCGGGCTAGGTGTGGATGATCTCGTCTACCGACTACCGCGACCATGCCGTCACTGAGGCGGCGATGGAAACCGGTTTGGCGGCCGGCATCGGCCAGTTTCCCGCGGTGTGTGGCCACACCGTGATCGTCTGCTCACTGTACGAGCCACCCGGGCCCGTCTGCCCGGAATGCCGCGAGCGACTGACCGGGCCACCCCGGCAGCAACGGCGCCGGCGCCGCTGGACGTGGTGGCGATGGAGGCGCTCCGCACACCGTCCCGCATGATCGCCGCGCTCCTGGTCGGACTGGGACTGCCATACTGATCAACTGCTACAGCGCGTTGACGCAGGAGAAGAGGACTGCCTGCGCTAAGGTGCGGCCACTCCATCCTTCCGCGCGGGCGGATGAAGGGGCAGATCCGGTGGGAAGGACCTGGGGATGGGGAAGGCGGCTGCGGGGAAGCGGATCTGTGTGGGGTGCCGGGTCACGGTGTTGTCCCGGTACAACCCCGACCCGGTGTGCGCGGCGTGTGTGCGGGCCGCCCGTGAGGCGAGCGGGATCGTGCCGGGGTGGGTGTGGGACTCGGCGCCGCTGCGGGCGGCGCTGGCCCGGCTGGCTTGGTTTCAACCAGTGAGAGCGCCATCGGCGTTTCCTAGCAATTCGCTGAGCTTCTCGCTCGGCGTGGCCCATTCTAGCGTACGGCGTGGACGGCCGTTGAGGCGATCGGCGATCGCGTCGAGTTCGGCCTGACTGTGGACCGAGAGATCTGTGCCTTTCGGCAGATATTGCCGCAGAAGGCCGTTGGTGTTCTCGTTCGAGCCGCGCTGCCACGGCGAGTGCGGGTCACAAAAGAAGACTGGAATATCGGTGGCAATGGTACACCTCGCGTGTGCCGCCATCTCCACACCTTGAT
>JBOHEO010000352.1:0-3206 GCA_050701055.1 Pseudonocardia sp.
CGGTGCCGCTGACCAGCACCCGATCGCATGCGGTGATCGCGGTCATCCAGTCACCGTCCAGCCATGCCCGCTCGGCGAGTAGACCGTCGTGCTGGGCATCCGGGTTCCTGTCCTCGGCCGGCTGGTGCTCGGTGGATGGCATGAATCGTGCGCCCGGCAGTTGGTCGCGGGCCGGGTAGTCCGGCGGGACCGGAACGAGCGCGGTCATGCTTCGGACGCCCGGCCGCGGCCCGGCGCGGCTGGGCCGCGGCTCAAGGAGGGTGGCTGTGGCAGGTGTGGGTGGAGTCGGTGGCTAAGGACTTCCATGGTTCCCCCTGGTGGTGGCCTCAGCTCATGCTCATCGGATCAGGCCCGGCGCAGTATGTCCCATTACACGGCCGGATGCATCATCCTTGTGCTTCAGGCTCGTGAGCACTCTACGTGTCCGCGGCTCTCCTGCGGAGCCCTTTCGGGTCTGCGGATCACCGGCAGCGACGAGCAGGCCCCGCCAGTCGATAAGCGGGGCCTGCTCTGCTCACTCAATGGTGAGCACGTTGCAACTTTCGGGTCAGAAGCCGAAGGCCCCTGCGTCGCCGCCGTTGCCACCGCCGGCGTCGGCGTTGGCGGAGTTGTCCTGGTTACCGTCGATGTTGACGTTGCCGGCGTTGACCGCGACCGCATCGCCGCCGTTGCCGCCGTCGCCGCCTGCGGCGATGTTGTCCCCGCCGGCGAAGTCGTACCCGAAGTCGGCCGCGCCTGCGTCGCCGCCATCGCCCCCGTCGGCGCTGGCGGCGGCGGAGTTGGTCTGGTCGCCGCCGATGTTGACGTTGCCGGCGTTGACCGCGGTGGCGTCGCCGCCGTCGCCCCCGCTGCCGCCGAAGGCGAAGTTGTCGCCGCCGCCGAAGCCGAAGTCGGCCGCGCCTGCGTCGCCGCCGTCGCCCCCGTCGGCGCTGGCGGCGGCGGAGTTGGTCTGGTCCCCACCGAAGTTGATGTTCCCGGCGTTGACCGCGGTGGCGTTGCCACCGTCGCCACCGTTGCCGCCAACAGCGAGGTTGTCGATGTCGAATGTGCCGATGTCGTAGCTGGGGATGATCATGATGTTCTCCTGCAGGTCGTTGCCGGTTCCCGTCCGGCTGCTGGTCGCCGGACGATCGGGTGCTCTGGCGTGAGACAGAATCTAGAGATCGCGACGGCCCCTGCCATCCGGGTTGCGGCCTGTACGTCCGGGCGATCGATACTGGGATCGAGCGTTCCCGGAGTGCCGTAATAGGGGGTTTTCCCCGTACCTGTGGTTGGTGTGAACCTCGCGCGGTGGCCGCCCGTGATCATGGCCTACCATCGTCGCGGACGCCAGTGATCGCCACCTGCAGAGCTTGAGCTGCATGTATGTGTTTCAAGACCGCAGGTGGTGATCACGGGCTGGGAACACAGAGTCGGGGCGACTGCGGTCGACGGTTCCCAGGCGGTGATCAGCGCGGGTCGGGCGGTGGGCTGCGGGTCGGGTAGAGGTTCGTGGGGCGGGTGGCGAGCCAGTCGGGCGAACACGCCGGCCCCTCCCGCGGACCAGGAGCTGTTCCGCCTCGCGGTGACCGGAACACGGCGAATGGTGCCGGCCCGCCCGCAACCGGTGTGGGCACGGTTGCGGGCGGGCCGGAGTGTGATGCCCGCTCGCTCAGCTCGCGAGGAGTCCCTGCTGCCCGGCCAGGGTGAGCCGGGCCCGCACGCGCTGTCCGGCGGCGGCCGGTGCGGCCGGGGCGATGAGTCCCGCGTGGGCGAGCCGGTGCGCAGCGACCTGGTCGCTACAGCACAACCCGTCGACGAACAGGTCGGGTTCGACGCTGACGAGCAGCTCGGCTGTCCCGCCCGCCACCGCCCGCAGGATCGCCCGGTCGCGGTAGCTCAACGCGGGTGCGAGGACGCCCTCCGGTCGGGGGACGACCTCGGTGTTGTCGTGGGTTCGCATGCCGTCCACCTCCTGGAGCGATCCTGCGCCTGACACCGGGCGGAGTCGCGGTCGTCGAAACTGGTCCCGTTGTGTAAAAAGGGACACAGGCTGGCTCTGTGATACACCGGCGGCCGTTTACCTCCGACTTACCTCACCCGCAGACGGAAGGTCACCATGGCGCAGGCTCGTGAGTAGCCCCGGTGGCGACGGCGAGCCCGACGAGTTCATGGCCCGGCTCGACCCGGACGACCGGGCCGCGCTGGTCGAGCGCGGCCGGCAGCGGCGTTGGCCGGTGGGCGCGTCGCTGTTCCTCGAGGGAGAGCGTTCCGCCACGGTGGTGGTCGTGGTCGCCGGGCGGGTCAAGGTCTTCTCCCTGACCGAGGAGGGTGAGGAGGTCGTGCTCGCGGTGCGTGGCCCGGGCGCGCTGCTGGGCGAGCTGTCCGCGATCGACGGCGCGCCGCGGGGTGCGTCGATCGGGGCGCTGGAACCGGTGGTGGCGCTCGTGGTGCCGGTCGCGGCCTTCGTGGAGTTCCTGCGCACGCATGCCGGGGCGGCGGTCGTGTTGCTGCGGATGGTCACCTCGCGGCTGCGCGACGCGGACCGCAAACGGGTCGAGTTCGCGGCCTACGACATCGCGGCGCGGGTGGCCCGGAGGTTGGTGGAGCTGGCGATAAGGTTCGGCACACCCGACGAGCACGGCGTCCGGATCACCGTCGCGCTGTCCCAGGACGAGCTCGCGGGTTGGGTCGGGGGGTCGCGGGAAGCGGTGGCGAAGGCGTTGCGGGTGCTACGCGCCCGCGGGTTGCTGACGACCGGCCGGCGCACGATGACGGTGCTCGACCTCGACGGGTTGCGCCGGCGCGCGGGAGACTAGATCGGGCGATCTGTCCCCTACCATCCGAATCGAGCTCAGGGGGATCGGTATGGAGCAGCGAACGAGGGGTGTCCCGGTCCGGCTGGTGGTGTGGCTGTTCCACCTGTCGTTGCCGTTGGTCGGGTTGGGGCTGCTCGTCGCCGTGCCGTCGGCCGATGTCGTGCTCGAGCACCACCCGACCCATTTCTGGCTGGTGTTCGCCGTGGCCGGGCTCAACGTCGGGCTGGCGGCGCTGGTGGGTCAGGCGGCGCGCCGCCACGACGACGCGCGGTTGCTGCTCGTCGGGCTAGTCTCCGTTCCCCCTGGCGGGTGGCCCGTTCCGGGCTGAAAATGGGGGTGGTCGCCCGCTGACGCCGTTTGCTCCTTGATGCGTTTGAGGTCGTGGGCTAGTCGGGCGCTGGGAGCTGC
>JBOHEO010000353.1:0-3189 GCA_050701055.1 Pseudonocardia sp.
TCCGAGCGGAGTGGTTGCGGATCGCGGCCGAGCTCACCGAGCGTCGCGACGGCGCGCGCCGGCTCGCCCAGGAGGCCGACCTGCTGCGCCACGGGCTCACCGAGATCGGCGCGGTCGACCCGCGGCCGGGTGAGGACCGTGAGCTGTCCGATCAGGGCCGGCGGCTGGCTGCGGCCGATGATCTGCGCGCCGCGGCCAGCACCGCCCGTGCGGCGCTTGCCGGCGCTGACGAGGAGTTGGGTGCGTCCGGTCTCATCGGCGACGCCCGGCACCGCCTCGCTGCCGCCGGTGATCCCGAGCTCACCGTGCTGGACGCCCGGCTGGCCGAGGCCCTGGCGCTGCTCGACGATGTCGCGGGCGAGCTGTCCGGCTATCTCGACCGGCTCGACGCCGACCCGGAGCGGCTCGCCGCGGTCCTCGCCCGTCAGGTCGAGCTCAAGGCGCTCACCCGCAAGTACGCCGCCGACGTCGACGGTGTGCTCGCCTGGGCTGACGAGGCCCGCTCACGGCTCGATGGATGTGATTTGTCCGACGAGGCGGTGGTGGCGCTCGCGGCTCGGCGCGACGCACTCGCCGTCGAGCTCGCCGGGCACGCCATCGTGCTCACCGCGGCCCGCACCGAGGCGGCCGCCCGGCTGGCCGCCGACACCACCGTCGAGCTCGGTGGGCTCGCCATGCCCGACGCCCGGCTGCAGGTGGCGATCTCGCCGCGGCAGGCCACACCCGGTGCGGCCGACACGTTGCGGGTCGGCGGTGCCGCGCTCGCGGCCGGCGCCGACGGGGTGGACGAGGTGGAGTTGCGGCTCGTCGCCCATGCCGGGGCCGGACCGCAGCCGTTGCACAAGGGCGCTTCGGGCGGCGAGCTGTCCCGGGTGATGCTCGCGCTGGAGGTGGCGCTGGCCGGTGCCGACCCGGTGCCCACGATGGTGTTCGACGAGGTCGACGCCGGGGTGGGTGGGCGGGCGGCGGTGGAGATCGGGCGGCGGTTGGCGCGGCTCGCCGCCCGTCACCAGGTGATCGTCGTGACACACCTCGCGCAGGTCGCGGCGTACGCCGACCGGCACCTCGTCGTCGACAAGTCGGTGCGGGGCGGGTCGGGGGTCGCCCGAAGCAGTGTGCGGACCCTGACCGAGGGCGACCGGATCGTCGAACTGGCCCGGATGCTGGCGGGGCTCGACGACACGAGCACCGGCCGCGCGCATGCCGAGGAGTTGCTGGCCTCTGCCCGGGCCCACCGGGAGGCCGATCGGAAAGACACGGCAGGCGGCACCGGGTCGGGTGGGGTGGGGCGTGGGCGCACCCGGAAGAAGGCGGCCGTGGTTCGGGCTTGATGGGCTGCGGTTCGGGCCTGATGGCCGGCGCCGGCGCCGGCCATGATCCACAGTTGGGAACCCGGGGACGTGTTCGGCGCGGCTCGGCGTTCCGAAGTAATGATCTTAGTCGGGAGGCCGTTCGCCGCCCCTTCTTGATCGGCGAACCGGAACGTGGAGCTGCACCGCGCGCGGTCCGGCGTTCCGAGTCGATGATCACTACTGGGCCACCCCGCCGTCCGCCGTGATCGGTCGCCCGGGAACCGTCGGCGGAGGTGTGCCGTGAGCGTCACCCGGGAACCGGTGACCGTGCGTGATCCGGCCGACGGTTCCCGAGCGCTGATCACCGGCCAGGGGGGTTTCGCCCGGCGTGCCTTCCCCGTATTCCGTGTCCAGGATGCCACAGTGCGGGCATGAAGCTGTCCGGTCTGCTGCACCGCCCCCGATATGAGCTTCCCGGGTTGTCCGGTGTCGCCCGGGTCGACCGACGCACCGACGCGCTGCTGCGGCGGGTGAAGCGTGACGAGATCGTGGTGCTGGACCAGGTCGATCTCGACCGGACCACCGCCGACACGCTCGTCGCCGCCGAGGTCGCCGCCGTCGTCAACGCGTCGCCGTCGATCTCGGGTCGGTTTCCCAACCTGGGACCCGAGGTGCTGGTCGCCGCCGGGATCGTGCTCATCGACGGGGTCGGCGCTGAGGTAATGCGGGCGATCAAGGACGGCAGCCGGGTGCGGTTACACGAAGGTGCGGTGTACGCCGGTGCGGTACATCTCGCCGAGGGCACCCGGCAGACCGCCGACTCCGTGGCCGACGCCCTGGTCGAGGCCAAGTCGGGGCTCATCCACCAGCTCGAGGCGTTCGCGGCCAACACCATCGAGTTCATGCGCCGGGAGCGCGCGCTGCTGCTCGACGGCGCCGGGGTGCCCGAGATCGACGTCGAGCTCGCCGACCGCCAGGTGCTGGTCGTCGCCGCCGGGTTCGACCACGTCGCGGAGCTCCGGCGGCTGCACGGATACATCCGCGAGTACCGACCGGTGATGATCGGGGTCGGGGCGGGCGCGGACGCGCTGATCGCGGCCGGGTACCGACCGCACCTCATCGTCGGAGACCCGGCCGACGTGTCAGTCGAGGCGCTGACCTGCGGGGCGGACGTGGTGGTCCCCGCCTTCGCCGACGGGCAGGCCCCCGGCCTGCATCGGGTGCAGGATCTCGGCGCCGGCGCCGTCACCTTCCCCAGCTCCGCCAATCCCGAGGACCTTGCGCTGCTGCTCGCCAGCCACCACCGCGCGGCGATGGTCGTCACCGTGGGCCTGTCGGCGAGCATGGTCGAGTTCCTCGACCGCGGACGCTCCGGCAGCAACGCCTCGACCTTCCTCACCCGGTTGCAGCTCGGCGCAACGCTGGTCGACGGTCGGGTGATCGCCTCGCTGTGCCGCAGCCGGATCTCCGTCGGAGCGGTCCTGCTGATGATCGGCGCCGCGCTGGTGGCGATGCTCGCCGCGCTGCTGGTCTCCGACGCCGGCGACGCGGTGCTGGCCTGGCTGACCCAGGCGTGGTCGGCGACACGAGCCCAGATCGAGGGGTGGTTCGGGTGATCTCGCTGAGGTACCACGCGGTGTCCCTCGCCGCGGTGTTCCTCGCCCTCGCGGTCGGGGTGCTGCTCGGTTCGAGTGGCGTGTCCGACCGGTTGCTGGGGGCGGTGTCCACCGAGCGTGACGACCTCGGTGCCCGGGTGCAGGAGCTCACGGCCGAACGGGACGTGCTCGCCGCGGCCCAGCGCGGCGCCGACGGGTTCGCCATGCGGATCGGTCCGGCGGCGGTGCGGGGGGTGCTGGCGGGTCAACCGGTCGTCCTCGTCACCGCCGGCGCCGACGCC
>JBOHEO010000354.1:0-3109 GCA_050701055.1 Pseudonocardia sp.
CTCCGGGGGCGTGGACCGAGGAGGAGTCTCGGACATGGATGAGCGTACCGCCGAGCTAGGCGACGACCGCACCATCGGTCGTCGCCTGCGCCGAATCCGGACTGTGCGGGACAAGTCGCTCGCGGTGATCGCCGGGCTCGCTGGCATCTCCGAGAGTCACCTGTCCCGACTCGAGAACGGGGAACGGGCTCTGGACCGACTGTCGTTGATCGTCGCCTTGGCGGACGCCCTGCAGATCGCACCGTCGGAGCTGACCTCGCTGCCCATTCCCGCGCCCGCCAACGGACACACAGACTCCGCGATCGGTGCAGTGCGCCATGCGCTGATGGCGATCAACCACGGCCACGGCGGCGGCCAGGCCCAGCCCGTGAACGTACTCCGGGAGCGGGTCAACGAGCTGGTCAGGGCTGCGTGTCGCTGCGAGTACGAGCAGGTTGGTGCCGGGCTGCCCGGGATCATGCGGGACATGTATGCCAGCATCGGCGTCGGCCGGGATGTTGCGGAGCTGCTCGACTTGGCCGTACTACTGCATACCCAGGGCACCGTGGCATGGTTGCGGACGACGGGCGCGCCGCTGGACTTGTGCTCGCAAGCTGCGATGCTGGCCGCCAGGGCAGCCGAGGACCGCGACACCCCCACCGCGCTGGGTCTTGCCACAGCCAGCACGGCTCGAGTGATGATCGTGGCGGGCGCGTTCGATCTGGCCCAGGCTGAGCTGGACTCGGTGACGGTCCCGCTCACGACGCCGGAATCGATGCAGCTGGCGGGGTTCCGCGCGATGCGCCAGACCGTGGCGGCCGCGGCGGACTCCCGCCCGGGAGACATGGCCGCACCCTTGCAGTACGCCGCCGAGCTCGCGGCCCGTACCGGCGAGGGAAACGCCTTTCATCTCGCGTTCGGACCGTTCAACATCGGCCTGTACGCGATGGCGGGCGCCATCGAGATGGGGGACAACGGACGGGCCGTGAGTATCGCCGAGGGCCTGAGCCCCGATGCCGCTGATGTGTCGCGGCAGGCGTACTTCTGGGTGGACTACGGCCGTGCGCTCGCTCACCTGCGGGGCCGCTGGGAAGATGCGGTGCGCGCGCTACGCCGGGCGGAGCTGATCTACCCGCACAGCGTGCAGCGGAACCCGTTCGCCCGCGAGATCCTCGCCGAGCTGCTCACGCGGGTCAAGCGGGACGCGGTGGGCCGGGAGCTTCGCGGCATGGCCTACAGGGCGGGTCTGCCCGTGTAGTTTCGCCGGGATTGTCGCACCAGCAAGAGCACGAGCAGACCCGCTCCTAACGTCCCACCGCATGTTTGCCGCACTTCGTGCTATACCTTCGCGCCGCGCCATACCGGCTCCCCCGCCCCGCCGCTTACTGGTGTGGCTGATCTCGGCCACCAACAGCCAGGATCACGCCGTCGCCCTCGAGGAGATGGAAGCCGGCGTCGCCGCGGGCCAGGGCACTTACCGCGCGGTCTGCGGCCACCTGGTGCGGGTGTGCGCGATGGTCATCCCACCCGGACCGCGCTGCTTGTCGTGCGAGGACCTGCTGACGATGCCACCATCGCCGAAGCAGCGTTGGTGGACCGCAGCACTGCGCTCCGTCCCCTTGGGGGGCACCCGGTGAGCTGCGCGCAGGCCAAGGCGTGCCCGGCGTCCGGAACGGCGAAGACCTTCGACAAGTCCCGCAACATGTTCGCTGCGTTACCTGCCGTGTTCGGAACAGGCAGACACCGGCCCAACGGCCGCCGGGCACGGGAGGTGATCCCCAAGCCCAAGACCGTTGAGATGGTCGACGCCTCCACCCTGCGGGCGCATCTCCTGTCCACCGACGCCGACCATCGCGACGGCGGCGCTGGCCTCACTTACGTCGCGATCTGCGGACAGGAGGTGCGCCCCGCGGCGATGGTCGAACCCGGCCGGGGCTACTGCCAGTCCTGCATCCCTACTCGGGAGACCTGGTGAGCCCCGCGGCCGGAGCGGCGAATGGCGGGGGTTTCGAGACGCGATCGGTGGCTGCCCGCGGTGCGCGGGCGCACGTGGTGATCGTCGGCCAAGAAGCCACGCTGTGCGGCCTGGTGCCCACCGGTGACCTCCTCAAGGACGACACCGAGCAGTGCGCGGAGTGCGCGGCGGACTGGCGGGCGCGCGGCGAGGAACCTCGGATGGTGCAGCGCATCCGAGTCATCGGGATTCAGCCCAAGCCCGTGGTCGTGAAGCGGGGTCGCCGCCCATAGATGTCCGCCCGGCCCGCGGAACCCCCCCGGTCGCGGGCTCGGGCGGGCAGAAGAAGGCCCGGCCGCCGCGAGATAGCCGTGGCGGCCGGGCTGCCCTGTTCCAGCGAGGTGGAGCGTCGCCGTGACGTCCACCGGCGACGGTCCACCCGACCACAGCAGCGTCTACTGGCCCAACGAGGGGTCGAGGTCAAGCAGATCCTGCACACGCCGCCGGTCCACCCCGAGCTGGTCGGCCACGATCGGCCACGGGAGCTGCGCCCGCGGCGCCGCAGCGATGACGTCCTCGGGGACGGGATGGGCGTCACCGAGCTCAGCCCGCGTGACCGGTAGGACGGTGGGCGCGTCAGACCGGTGCGAGCGCGCGACCTGCCCGCTCGACGTGTCGCGGCCCGCTATCAAAAATCTGATCTTCAATGGTGGGCGTGGGTGTCCGCGACGTGCGGCTGCGACTCATCCCGGTCCGGCGCCTCCGGCCGGCGGCGTCCGCGACACCAGTCAACGACGCCGATCACCAGCGCGAACCCCATCGCCAGTACCGCTCCGCCCAGAGCCACGGCGACCGCTGGCGGGAAGTCGCCGCCGGTCGTCGCCAGCACCATGTAGAACAACCCGGCCAGCGTCGCCGCGCCCACCGCCGCGCCGATGCGTTGGCCGGTCTGCAGTGCCCCACCCGCCGATCCCGCCATCCGCACCGGCACACAGCGCAGTGCCATGGTGACGTTCGGGGAGACGACGAACCCGCCACTGACGCCGGCGAGCAGCATCGGCACGGCGATCGCGAGACCCGCGGACGCCGGCGGGACGACCAGCAGTACCACCGCCGTCGACCCGAGCCCGAGCACCACCCCCGTCAGCCCGATCACGGTGAGCAACCGACCGACGC
>JBOHEO010000355.1:0-3046 GCA_050701055.1 Pseudonocardia sp.
GAGCTGGTGCGGTCGTCGCAGGTCGGCGGCATCTTCCTGGGCGGCTCGGCCACCGCGCTGCTGCGCGGCGGGGCGCTGGCGCGCGTGCAGGACGTCGCCCGGCTGCCCGTCACGGTCGCGGTGGGAGCCACCATCCGGCCGATCGACGAGGTATCCACGTTCCTGGCGGGGGCGCGGCCGGTGCAGGTCGTGGCGCCGCGCACGCCGAAGACGATCGAGGTGACCGTCGAGGTGCCGGTGCCCGACCTCGGTGCGCTCGACGAGCGCCCGGCGCCGGCGCAGGTTGCGCTGCACGTCCACCGCCAGGGCCTTGAGCGGCGAGACGTAGAGCACCCGGCACCGGTGTTGCGCGGCGATGCCGGCCGCGGGTTCGGCGGCCAGCCGGTCCAGCGCCCAGAGGAACGCGGCCAGCGTCTTGCCCGAGCCGGTCGGCGCGACCACCAGTGCATGCCGGCACGTCGCGCCAGAGCCCTTCCGCGGTCGCGTCGAGCGGGCCGCCGGGCGGGCTGAACAGCCTCTTCCGCAGGCGTTCCTCGCACGTCTGCCAGGCGAGCACCAGGTCCCCGCCGTCGGTGTTGGCGCGCCCCACGGTGTCCAGGAAGACGGTGTGGGCGCGGCCGATGTCGGCGAAGACGTCGCGGTTGCCGTCCCCGAAGGCCCGGCCGATCAGCGTGCCGAGCACCGGGACCGGGACCGCCAGGTAGCCACCCACGGTGGTGCTGGCCCACTGGCCGAACGCGGCCCAGGTGGCGTCGGCCGTGCCGAGTAACCCGGCCATGGCCTGCGCGAGGTCGCCGTAGGTCTGGGTGATGAGCTCGTTGCGGAGCCGGGCGGTCATCGGGGTGAAGGCGACGGCGTCGAGGCGTTCCCTGGTGACCTCGCGGCTGGTCGGGTCGGGTCGCCAGGTCAGGGCGTCGAGATCGGGTGCCATCGTTCGGTCTCCAGACGGTCGGTACCCGACCGGCCCAGACGGGCCGGCCGGGCAGCGAGAACAGCAGAACGTCAGCTGATCGTGTATCAGAGCTCGTAGTGCGCCCCAGAGGCCTTGAACACGGCCGGCGCGACATCGCCGGTGTCGATGTTGACCGTCCCGAGGGTCTTCCAGCTGCTCGGGTTCTTCTCCTTGACGACCACCTGCATCGAACCGTCGAACGACCGGCTCATGTTGACCGTCTCGGAGTCGCCCTTCTTTAGCGCGGATTTCCACGTAGGTGGTTCGGGGCAACCCCAACTACTGGAACGGATGCATGACAGCCGAGTCTCAGACCGTTGACCTGCGACAACGTCTGGAGCACTGCTCAGCCGTCGGTTGCTGGCTTGCTCCGATCCTCTTGTCAAATCACATGATTGACATTCGTTACCGTGTCGTAATGATCGTCTGGGGTTTCGCCCTGAACATGCTCTGAGCTGCGACCATGCCGAGAACTGGTTCCGGCCACGCTGGGTCCGGGCCTCACCGGGTCACGCAGAGCCGGACCCGTCGGTGATAGAAACCGTGTCATGGCAGCCGGATCACCGCAACGTGCGGGCGGCGAGGCGTTCCTCGCGCCGGACCAGGTCAACCACCGTCGCTACGAGGCGTTGCGGGCGTTCCATGTCGACGGGCTGACCTACACCCAGGCAGGAGAGCGCTTCGGCTACACCCACTGGGCGATGGTGAACCTGGTGCGCGAGCACCGGGCGGGGAAGCTGGAGCTGTTCGCCCCGCCCCGCAGGCCCGGGCCACCACCCGGGGTGGCCCCGGCCAAGGACCGGGCCCGCGGGCGGGTGATCGAGCTGCGCCGGGAAGGGCTGTCGACCTACGAGATCTCCGCGCGCCTGGCCGGCGAGGGCACACCGCTCAACCGCACCGGCGTGGGCGAGATCCTCACCGAGGAGGGGTTCGGGCGGCTGCTGCGGCGCCCGGACCCGGAGGCGAGCACCGCACCGGCGACCCCGGGTCGCGACACCCAGCTACCCAGGACCGCCGCGCTGGACTTCACCACCTGGCCCGCCCGGCTCGACACCAGCCGAGCGGGGCTGCTGCTGCTGATACCCGACCTGGTCGCCCTGGACCTGCCCGCCCTGATCGCCAAGGCCGGTTACCCCGGCACCCGGGTGGTGCCCGCCACCAGCTGGCTGCTGAGCCTGCTGGCGTTGAAGCTGACCCGGACCCGGCGGGTCTCCCACGTCGATGACCTGCTGCTCACCGACCCCGCCGCGGCCCTGTTCGCCGGGCTGGGCACCCTGCCGAAGAAGTCCGCGCTGACCGACTACTCCTACCGCACCAGCCACGACAACCAACGCGCGCTCCTCACCGCCCTGGACACCGCGATGATCGCCGGTGGGCTCGCCACCAGCGAGGAGGCCATCTTCGACCTGGACTTCCACGCCGTCATGGCCTGGGGCGAGGACCCCGCCCTGGACAAGCACTACGTGCCCACCCGCTCCCAACGCTCCCGCTCGGTGCTGACCTTCTTCGCCCAGGACTCCGGCACCCACAACCTCGTCTACGCCAACGCCGACCTGAGCAAAGCCACCCAGAACCGTGAGGTCATCGCCTTCTGCGACCACTGGAAACAAGCCAGCGGCCACGACCCCCGAATGCTGGTCATGGACCAGAAGGTCACCACCCAACCCGTGCTCGCCGAGCTCGACGCCCGCGGCGTCAAGTTCCTCACCCTGCGGATGCGCTCACCCGCCCTGCTCCGCCACATCAACAACCTCAAACCCGGCGACTACAAGACCATCACCCTCGACCGACCCGGCCGCCACAACCGGCCCAAAGTCCACGAGTCACCGGCCGTGAAACTGTCGAAATACCCCAACACCCTGCGCCAACTGATCGTCACCGGACTGGGCCGCGACGCCCCCACCGTCATCATCACCAACGACACCGACACCACAACCAAAGAGCTCATCACCCGCTACGCCCGCCGGATGACCATCGCCCAACGCCTCGCCGAGATCATCCGCGCCTTCCACGCCGACGCCCTGTCCTCCATGGTCAACCTCAACGTCGACCTCGACATCACTCTGTGCGTGCTCGCCCAAGCCCTCCTCGCAG
>JBOHEO010000356.1:0-3027 GCA_050701055.1 Pseudonocardia sp.
TCGAGCGCGACCCGGAACACCCCGAGGTGGTGCTCACCGTGCGCGGCGTCGGCTACAAGGCCGGCCCCCCGTGAGATCAGTCGGATGACCAGGTGGGTCAGGCGGCTCGGGCAGCGCCTGGCCGGGCTGCCCGTCGTGCGGCGGTCCCGCCGGAGCGTGCACCGGACGCGCCGGCTCGGCTACGAGCTCGCTGCCGCGTTCAACGCGGTCTGGCGCCGGTCACTCCAGGTGCGGGTGGTGATCAGTACCCTCGCCCTGTCCGCGGCCGTCGTGGTCGTGCTCGGCCTGGTGTTGCAGACCCAGATCGCCACCCGGTTGTTGCAGGGCAAGGAGGCCGACACCCTGGCCAGGGCCGAAGCCGGCCGGGTGGTCCTGGAGCGGGACCTGGCGGGCGTCGACCCCGACCGCGAGGGTGCGCAGGGCGAACTCAACAACGCCCTGGAGCGGCTGACCAACACCAGCCTGGCCGAGCCCTCCTCCCCGACGGCCGGGGAGTTCCGCGCCGTGCTCACCACCGGTCGCCGCGGGGATGTCGTCGGTGGTGCCGAGATCGCGGCCGGGCCGGTCGAGGACGTGCCGGCCGACTTGCGCGAGGCCGTCGCCGAGGGCGTACTGGCGCGGCGCTACACCACGAGCGCTGATCAATCCACCCTGGTGATCGGCCAGCCGGTGCGTACCGCCGGGCCCAAACTGGAGTTCTACCTGCTGTTCCCGCTCGACGCCGAACGGCGCACGCTCGGTCTGGTGCAGAACACCTTGATCGTCGGTGGGCTGGTGCTCCTGCTGCTGCTGGCCGGGATCGCGAGCCTGGTCACCCGGCAGGTGGTGCGTCCGGTGCGGCAGGCCGCGGAGATCGCCGAGCGGTTCGCCGACGGGCATCTCGACGAGCGGATGCCGGTCGGGGGCGACGATGAGTTGGCCCGGCTCGGTGAGTCGTACAACGAGATGGCCGGCAGCATCCAGACCCAGATCCGCCAGCTCGAGGAGTTCGGTGCGCTGCAACGGCGGTTCACCTCCGACGTCAGCCACGAGCTGCGCACCCCGCTGACCACGGTGCGGATGGCCGCCGACGTGCTCTATGCCTCGCGCGAGGAGCTGCTGCCGTCGTTGCGGCGCAGCTCGGAGCTGCTCGTGGCCGAGCTCGACCGGTTCGAGTCGTTGCTCGGCGACCTGTTGGAGATCAGCCGCCTCGACGCCGGCGTCGCCGAGCTCGGCGCGGAACGGGTCGACGTGCACGGGGTCGTCGTCCGGGCGGTGGAGGCGGTGCGCGGCCTTGCCGACGAGACCGGCACCCCGCTGGAGCTGGACCTGCCGGTCGGCGTGTACGCGGAGGTGGACCCGCGCCGGGTGGAGCGGATCGTGCGCAACCTGGTGGCCAACGCCATCGATCACGGGGAAGGACTCCCCGTGCGGGTCACGCTGGCCCGCGACGAGTACGCGGTCGCCGTGCTGGTCCGCGACCACGGGGTGGGGCTGCGGCCGGGGGAGTCGGAGCTGGTGTTCAACCGGTTCTGGCGGGCCGAGGAGTCCCGGGCGCGGCGCAGCGGCGGCAGCGGTCTGGGGCTGTCCATCAGCGTTGAGGACGCCCGGTTGCACGGCGGGTGGTTGGAGGCGTGGGGGCGTCCGGGGGAGGGCTCGGCGTTCCGGCTCACGCTGCCCCGGGCTGTCGGTGATCCGATCGACACGAGCCCGCTGCCGCTTCGCCCTGCGGAAGGCGCGCCGGGACCCTCCGGGCCGGGACCGGCTGTGGCGGGACCGGCCGCGGCGGTACCGACGCCGCCCCGCGGGCGACCCGCGGTCGCCGCCGTCCCGTCCTGGTCATCGGCGGAGGACCCGGCGGACCTGCCTGCCGGCGAACCTGCTCTCGGGACCGGGCGCATCGCCGAGGACGTCGGGTCGGGGGAGTCGCGGTGATCCGCGCAGCGCGCATCCGCACCCTGGCGCTGGCTCTGCTGCTGGCCCTGGCCGGCCTGGCGGGCTGCGCGAGTGTGCCGGACGAGTCACCGGTGCAGGTGTTGCGGCGGATCACCGACGGTGACGCCCCGGTGCTGCCACCGGGCCCCGTCGACGGGAGCGACGCGGCCGAGGTGGTTCGCGGCTTCGTCAACGCCTCCGGTGCCAGCTCCGACGGTCATGGCGCGGCCCGGCGCTTCCTCACACCGGAGGCGGCGAACAGCTGGGACGATGCCGCCGGGCTGACGGTGCTCGACGGCCAGCTCGACACCGTCCCCGCTCCCGGTGCCTCGGCTTCGGCGACCGGGGCCACGACGATCCGGATCCGCGGTACCGCGATCGGCCGCCTCACCTCGGCGGGTGCGTTCGAGCCCGACCAGTCGCCGGTACAGCTTGACGTCGATGTGGTTCGCCTGGACGGGCAGTGGCGGATCAGCGCGCCGCCGGCGGGCGTGGTGGTGCCGCTCGCGGTCTTCAAGGAGAACCACCGTCCCGTGAAGATCTACTTCGTGGACCCGGTCCGGCGCACCGCGGTCGCTGACCTGCGCTACCTGCCCAGCGTGCCGGCTCGGGCCCAGTCCTCCCGGGTCCTGGAACTGTTGCTGGCCGGGCCGTCCGGCGCGTTGCTGGGCGCCGCGGTCACCCAGTTTGCCGCTGGGGCGCGGCTGCGTTCGAATGTGGCGGTCAGCGCCGACGGCGCGTTGATCGTCGATCTCACCCGGCTCGGTGACCTCGACGAGCCGGGCCGGGCGCTGCTGGCCGCGCAGGTCGTGCTCTCGCTGGCCGAGGTCAACGTCGCTCGGGTACGGCTCCTGGTCGATGGGGAACCGCTGCTCCCCGGCGTTTCCGACCTCACGCGGGAGGACGCGGCCGGGCTCAGCGCGGAGGTGCAGCCCGGCGCGGACGTGCCGGGGTTGGTGGTCAGTGGCGGCCGGATCCGCCGACTCACCGGGCCCGATCCCGGGGTCGCGCTGCCCGGCCAGGTCGGCAACGGCGCCTTCGACGTGGAGTCGGCGGCTTCCACCGTCGACGGCCTTCGCCTGGCCGTCGTCGCCAGGGAGTCCGGGCGGCGCC
>JBOHEO010000357.1:0-3009 GCA_050701055.1 Pseudonocardia sp.
ACCCGCTGGACGCGGGAGCCGGCCGGCGGCCACCACCAGATGTCCACCGGCTGGGCTACGACACCGACCTGCTCGCCCTCGCCGACACCGACGCCTCGGCCGTCGCCGCGGCCCCGCCCGACCTGGAACTCGAAGCAGAGCTCGCGGCATTCGCCGCCATGGCCCACCGCGGCCCCACCACCGAGGTCCCCGACCCGGCCGACCTCGCCGACAACCCCGAGGAGCACCGATGACCCTGGACACGCTGTGCTCGTTCTACGGATTCACCCGCACCCCGTTCCGCCGCGACCTCGCCCCGGGCATGCTGCACCGCCACGCCGGCCACGCCGAGGCCGTCGCCCGGATCCGCTGGTGCGTGACCGAGGCCGCGCTCGGGGTGTTCACCGGGGAGGTCGGCGCCGGCAAGACCGTCGCGCTGCGCGCCGCCCTGGCCGAGCTCGATGCCTCCCGGCACACCATCATCTACCTACCCAACCCCGCGATCGGCTCCCGCGGCCTCTACGCCGCCATCGTCACCGGCCTCGGTGGCACTCCCCGCTTCCACACCGCCGCGCTGATCGCCCAGACCATGGAACACCTCGCCGCGGAGAAACACGAACGCGGCCGCGCCGTGGTCGTCGCCGTCGACGAGGCGCATCTGCTCTCCGCCGACCAGCTCGAAGAGCTCCGGCTGCTCACCAACAGCGAGATGGACAGCGTGGCTCCGTTCACCGGGCTACTGCTGGGCCAACCGACCCTGCGGCGCCGGATCAAGCTCGGCGCGTTCGCCGCCCTCGACCAGCGCATCGCGCTGCGCTACGCCCTGCCCGGCATGACCGAGCCCGAGACCCGCGGCTACCTCACCCACCACCTCAAGCTCGTCGGCCGCAGCGACCAGCTGTTCTCCGACGACGCCGCCGCGCTGATCCACCAGACCAGCCGCGGCCTGCCCCGCGCGGTGAACAACCTCGCGCTGCAGGCCCTCGTCGCCACCTACGCCGCGAACAAGACCATCGTCGACGAGACCGCCGCCCGCGCCGCCGTCACCGAGGTCACCGCCGAGTAATCCTGAGGCGATCATAACGACACCATGAGCATCACACCGACAACCCGCACACCAAGGCCCCGCCCCGAACCACGGGACGGGGCCTTGATCAATCCCGAACAACCGCAGTCACCGTGACGCCGTCATCCTCACTGAGCGTGGCGCCTTACAGTATTGGCGCCGCCACCCGCTGTGGTGGACGCTGCGTCGCCCGGCGCGGCCGCTGACCTACCACGCGGCGCACCGCATGTTCGAGCGGGCGGTGGGCAAGGCGAACGGGTCGGCGACGTTGCACTCCCTGCGGCACACCGCCGCCTACCGGATGGCCGAGGATCCGGCGCTCCCGCTCACCGACGTGCAGTTCGTCCTCGGACACGCGCTGCTGTCGACCACGCAGATCTACCTCACCCCGCGCAAGGAAGAGGTGATCCGCCGGGTGCCGGCCCACCACGGCGAGCAGACCCGGCAGGCCGCCGAACGGGTCGCCTCGGCCCCCGCCCCGGGTTACCGGCCCGAGACGCTCGCGGTCCTGTTCGGCGGGCCCAGCCCATCATGAGCCCGGTAGTCATCCCCGTCATCGACACACCCGAGCCGGCCCAGCCGGCCCCGGGTCATGCTCGACCCTTCGCGCGCCCTGCGGGGGAGGGTTGGCCTGTCACGCGGCAGGAGCGAGACGCGGTCTGGTCGCGGTTGACCAGCGCGCCGTTCACGCCGCAGCGCCCTGGTGGCCGCCACCGGGGCGTCTACCAGCGAGGCGTCGGGCTGCTGCTGGACTGGTTGGGCGCCCAGCCGGGCCAGACCTGGCAGGACCGATGGCTGCTCAGCGGTGCCGACGCCGGCGGGAGGTGCCGGCGGCAGATCCCGGTCAGGTGGTTGTGCGAGCACGGCCACCCCAACCGGTGGCACCACGACGCGTTCTACCGGGCGCTGCTCGTGGCGATCAGCGCCGATCTCATCCGGCCGTCGCTGAGGTGGTTGACCACGGCGGCGTCGCGCCGGGGGTGCCTGGTCAACGTCTTGGCCCAGCACCGGGACGCCGAGGGGTTCGCCCGGCTGCGAGCGCTGTGCTCGACCGATCCGGACGTGTCGGCGGCGGGACCCGCGCGGCGGCAAGACCACCCCGGTGATCACGTTCGGGCACTCCAAGGACCACCGCCCCGACCTCAAGCATCTGGTGTTCATCTTGACCGTGGCCGCGGACGGGGCGGTGCCGATCGCCTACCGCCTCGCCGATGGCAACACCACCGACGACCCCACCCACGTGCCGACCTGGGACGGGCTGGTGGCCCTGCTGGGGCGGGCGGACTTCCTCTACGTCGCCGACTCCAAGCTGTGCTCGCGCGAGGCGATGGGCCACATCGCCGGCGGCGGGGGCCGGTTCGTCACCGTGCTACCCCGCTCCCGGGGTGAGGACCGATGGTTCCGGGACTGGGCCCAGACCCACCAGCCGGACTGGACCGAAGCGGCCCGCGCACCCGGGCCCGCCTCGACGAGCCCGACCAGGTGTACTGCACCGTGTCCGCCCCGCTGCCCTCCGCGGAGGGCTACCGGATCATCTGGGTGCACTCCACCGCCAAGGCCGCCCGCGACGCCGCCTCCCGCCAGGCCCGCATCGAGGCCGGCGCCGCCGCCATCGCCGCCCTCGCCGCCCGTCTCGCCGGGCCCAAGTGCCGGCTCAAGACCCGGGTCGCGGTCGACGACGAGGCCGCCGGCGTGCTGGCCCGCGCCGGCGGCGAGCGCTGGGTCAGCTACACCATCACCGAGACCGTCGAAGAGACCTACCGTCAGGAACGTCGCGGCCGTCCCGGCGCGAACACCCGCTACCGCCGCCACACCCGCACCCGCTACACCATCAGCTTCGACACCCGCCTCGACGTGCTGGCCTACGACGCGGCCACCGACGGCTGCTTCCCCCTGATCACCAACGACACCGCCCTGACCGACGCCGAGGTGTTGGCCGCCTACCGCTACCAGCCCCACCTCGA
>JBOHEO010000358.1:0-2984 GCA_050701055.1 Pseudonocardia sp.
GAGGAGCACCGCAGACATGGCCAGCAGCTATCCCGCCGTCCCGGCGCATCCGTCCTTCCCCGCGCTGGAGCGTGAGGTGCTGGACGCCTGGGAGGCCGATGGCACGTTCGTCGCCTCCGTCGAGGCCCGCCCGGCCGGGGACAACGGCAGCAACGAGTTCGTCTTCTACGACGGCCCGCCGTTCGCGAACGGGCTACCGCATTACGGCCACCTGCTCACCGGCTTCGTCAAGGACGTGGTGCCGCGATACCAGACCATGCGCGGACGTCGGGTCGAGCGTCGCTTCGGTTGGGACACCCATGGGCTGCCCGCGGAGGTGGAGGCCGAGCATCAGCTGGGGATCAAGCACAAGTCCGAGATCGAGGACATGGGCATCGCCGCGTTCAACGATGCCTGCCGCACATCCGTGCTGCGCTACACCGACGAGTGGCGCGACTACGTCACCCGCCAGGCCCGTTGGGTCGACTTCGACAACGACTACAAGACCCTCGACCTGGACTACATGGAATCGGTCATGTGGGCGTTCAAGACCATGTGGGACAAGGGTCTGATCTACTCGGGCTTTCGGGTGCTCTGGTACTGCTCGCGTTGCGAGACGCCGTTGTCGGCCACCGAGACCAAGATGGACGACGTCTACCTGGATCGACAGGACCCGGCGGTCACGGTCGGGCTGCGGCTTCGCGCACCGGGCTCGGATCTGGACGGCGCGCTCGCACTGATCTGGACGACCACCCCGTGGACGTTGCCCGCCAACCTGGCCGTCGCGGTGAACCCGGCTGTCGACTACGTGCTGGTGGCCGCTGCCGGTGATCACGAGCAGGCCGGCGAGCGTTACCTGCTCGCCGCGGCCCGGGTCGGCGCGTACGCCCGCGAGCTGGGTTCCGAGCCGGGCGTCCTGCGCCACCTCACCGGCGCCGAGCTGCTCGGCCTGTCCTACACCCCGCCGTTCGACTTCTTCGCGGGCCGGGAGAATGCGCACGTCGTGCTGGGCGCCGACTACGTCACCACCGAGGACGGCACCGGGCTCGTGCACATCGCGCCCGCGTTCGGCGAGGAGGACAAGGTCGTCACCGACGCGGCAGGCATCGAGGTGGTCGTGCCGGTCGACGGGCGCGGCGAGTTCACACCTGCGGTGCCGCCGTACGCCGGGATCCACGTGTTCGACGCGAACCACCAGATCATCCGTGACCTGCGCGACGGCGCGCCGCACGTCAACGGCGTGCTGCTGCGGCACGAGACCTACGACCACCCGTACCCGCACTGCTGGCGCTGCGGCGAGCCGCTCATCCAGCGGGCCGTCGACTCGTGGTTCGTGCAGGTCACGGCGTTCCGGGACCGGATGGTGGAGCTGAACCAACAGATCACCTGGGTGCCCGAGCACGTCAAGGACGGGCAGTTCGGCAAATGGCTGGAGGGCGCGCGGGACTGGTCGATCTCGCGCAACCGCTACTGGGGCTCGCCGATCCCGGTCTGGGTCTGCGACGACCCGCGCCACCCGCGCACCGACGTCTACGGCTCGCTCGACGAGATCGAGCGCGACTTCGGCGTCCGGCCCACGGACCTGCACCGGCCCTACGTCGACGAGCTGACCCGGCCCAACCCGGACGACCCGACGGGCCGGTCGACCATGCGCCGGGTGCCGGAGGTGCTCGACTGCTGGTTCGAGTCGGGCTCGATGCCTTTCGCCCAGGTGCACTACCCGTTCGAGAACGCGGGAGGGTCGCTCGCGGGCCCGACCCAGAGCCGCGACTGGTTCGAGCACCATTTTCCGGGCGACTTCATCGTCGAGTACAACGGGCAGACCCGCGGCTGGTTCTACACCCTGCACGTGCTGGCCACGGCGCTGTTCGACCGGCCGGCGTTCGAGAACTGCGTCGCGCACGGCATCGTGCTGGGCGAGGACGGGCAGAAGATGTCGAAGTCGCGGCGCAACTACCCCGACGTGCGCGAGGTCTTCGAACGCGACGGCGCGGACGCCATGCGCTGGTTTCTCATGGCGTCGCCGATCCTGCGCGGCGGCAACCTCGTCGTCACCGAGCAGGGCATCCGCGAGGGTGTGCGGCAGGCCATCCTGCCGCTGTGGAACACCTGGTACTTCCTGTCGCTCTACGCAGGGGCTGCCAACCGGGTCGGGCGGTCACGCACCGACAGCCGGCACGTCCTCGACCGGTATGTGCTGGCGAAGACGGCGTCGCTCGTCG
Organism: Pseudonocardia sp.; assembly: GCA_050701055.1. Classification (GTDB taxonomy): domain Bacteria; phylum Actinomycetota; class Actinomycetes; order Mycobacteriales; family Pseudonocardiaceae; genus Pseudonocardia. The sequence goes on from JBOHEO010000358.1 coordinate 2,202, forward strand.
ACGAGATGACCACGGCGCTGGACGCCTACGACATCGCCGGGGCCTGTGCACTGCTCCGGGGCCATGCCGAGGTGCTCACCAACTGGTACGTCCGGCGGTCCCGGTCGCGGTTCTGGGCCGGCGACGCCGACGCGATCGACACCCTGCACACCGTGCTCGAGGTGATCACGCGCGTCGCCGCCCCGCTGCTGCCGCTGACCACCGAGCGGATCTGGCAGGGACTCACCGGCGGGCGCTCGGTCCACCTCACCGACTGGCCGGCACGGGTGGTGCCGGCGGAGCGCGCATCGATGCGACGCGGGGCGTCGGTGGCGCGCGCATCGACCGAGCTGGGCGGCGCCCTCCCGCACGACCGGGCCCTCGTCGACGCGATGGACCGGGTGCGTCAGGTCGCTTCGGCGGCGCTGTCGCTGCGCAAGGCCCGCGGGCTGCGGGTACGGCTGCCGCTCGCGACGTTGACGGTCGCGGCGCCCGACGCCGAGTTGCTCGCTCCGTTCTCGGGCATCCTGCGCGACGAGGTCAACGTCAAGGACGTCGTGCTCACCACCGACATGGCCACCTACGGACGGTTCGAGATCTCGGTCAACGCGCGCGTCTGCGGGCCACGCCTGGGTGGGGACACCCAGAAGGTGATCCGCGCGGTGAAGGCGGGGGAGTGGCACCAGGATCCCGACGGCACCGTCACGGCGGGCGGGATCGAGTTGTTTCCCGGCGAGTTCACCGAGCGTCTGGTCGCGGTGTCCTCGCCCGCCCGTCCGGTGGGGGACGACACCGCGACCGCGG
>JBOHEO010000359.1:0-2977 GCA_050701055.1 Pseudonocardia sp.
GGCCAATAACGTCCGTTTCAGCCCTCACCGGACCCTGTTGGCAAATTCTGGGCGTCATGCTGCGGCAGTGAAGATCCGTTGCAGGTGTGTGGTTCGGGTCCTGTCCATGGGCTTTTCGGTGAGCCAGGCGTCGTAGCGGATGAGGTTGATCGCTGCGGCGGCGAGGTTGTGTTCCAGGGTGGTCTTGGGCAGGCCCAGGTAGCGGGCGCGGCGGATGCCGGTGACGTGGGTGGTCTGGCGCATGGTGCCCTCGACCCCGGCCCGGATCTTGTAGTCGTTGTGCCACTGGTCGGTGCTCTGTTCGGCGCGGGCCACCTCGACGGCCTCGTGGACTGGGCGTGGGCGCAGCGACAGCTGGCGTCCCGATCGGGTGGTGGTGGTGCATTTGGGTCTGTCCGGGCAGGTCCGGCAGGTGGCGGTGTCGAACCGGACCACGATCGCCTCGGTGCCGTTCTGGAGGCACGGACTCCAGCTGGTGTTGGTGGCGCCCTGCGGGCAGCGCACCGCCCTGGCCTGCCAGTCGATGGTGAACGCCGCGGTGGTGTGGCCGCCGCCCCGGGCTTGTGGGGAGGTGTCGGCCAGCAGCGGGCCGAGCAGGGTGATCCCGCGGGCCCGGGAGTCCAGCAGCAGGTCCGCGGAGGTGTAGCCGGCATCGACGACATGCTCGCCCGGGAGCAGGTCCTTGCGGTGCAGGCTGTCGTGGATCGGCGCGGTCATCGCCACATCGGGCACGGTCGCCGCGGTGGTGGCCACGTGGGTGATCAGATTCGGTGCGGCGGGCCGGCCGGTGTCGGGGTCGTCCTCGGCAGCCGTGGTGCAGGTCTCGGTGAAATGCGCCTTGTAGCCGGTCCAGCCCTTGCCGCGTTTCTCGCTGTAGCGGGCGTCGAGGTCGTAGGGGGAGACCAACTTGGATCTGCCCGGCGGGAGCCCCTGTTCGCTCTCCCGCCGGATCACCCGCTCCACGTCCCCGTCGACGACCCGGTAGAACTGCTGCACCCAGATCCTGCGCAGGGTCTCGACCGCGGGCAGCTCGCACAGCCATACCGGCGCGCCGGCGCCGTGGACCGCGTCCAGCAGCCGGTAGCCGTCGCGGCCGTAGGCCACCCCCAGCGCGGCGCGCTTGGTGTCGCTCTCCGGCAGGTGCAGGTCATCGATGCGGCTCCCGTACACCCGCGCCCACTGCTCGTCGATCACGGTGGCCAGCCATTCGGGGGCCGCGGCGGCCAACGCCTCCAGCGCCGCGCGGATACTCTCCCCGGCCAGCTCCAGCCGATTCAGGTTGCGCAACCTGCCCAGCACGTGGGTGGAGTCGCTGCGTTGCCGACCGCCCGATCTGACCAGCCCCAGCCCTGCCAACGCGATCAGCAGCCCATCGAGCGCCTCGGTCTCCATCGACCCCGCCACCAGCCGTGTACGGAACTCGCTGAGCACCGTGAAGTCGAACCCCGGATCGTCCAACCCCAGCCCGAGCGCGTACTTCCAGTCGATCGCCCGGCGGACCATGTCCGCCGCCTGCCGGTCGGTCAGGTTCTCCACCATCGCCAACACCAGCACGATCATCAACTGGGCCGGCGAGATCCCCGGCTTGCCACGCACCCCGAACAGGGACCGGAACCGCTCATCGGACCACACCTCGCCCAGCTCATCACGGACCCGGATCGCCAAACCACCCCGTGGGAAGGCGGCCTTGGCCGCCCTGGCGGTGTCGGCCGGGACCTCCGGCAACGGGCGCGGCTGACCCGACATGACAGGTTCCATTCTGCGGCCGTGAACGAGAGAAGACCAACCACAGTCAAGATCATGCCAGCAAAGAAGATCAACGCCATGGAGATCGACAGCCGTGTCGCAGAAATAGCCAACAGGGTCCAGCCAGCGGCCAAACCGCAGCCGCCCAGCGCGGACGAGGCGGCCCGCATCCCGAACGAGGCGTGGTCGGACCCGGACTGGGCCGTGCTCGTGTGGCTGACGATGGTGACGGGCTTCCGCCGCAGAGAGCTGTGCGCCTTGCGCTGGAACGACCTCGACGTGGTGAACGGGGTGCTGACGGTCGCGCGCTCGATCGCCCAGCTCGACGGGGAGACGTGGGAGAAGGACACCAAGACCCACCAGCACCGCCGGATCGCCCTCGACCCGGACACGGTGACCTTGCTGACCGGGCACCGGCAGCGGTACATGGACCTGTGCGCCGGCCTGGGCTGCGAGCTGCCGGCCGACGGGTTCATGTTCTCGCGCGACGTGGACGGTTCGACGCACCTGAAGCCAGCGACGGTGGGGCAACGGTACTCGCGCCTCGCCCGCCGGATCGGTATCAAAACGACGATCCACAAGCTGCGGCACTACTCGGCGACGGAGCTGATCGCGGGTGGTGTCGACGTGCGGACGGTGGCGGGGCGGCTCGGGCACGGCGGCGGGGGCACGACGACACTGCGGGTCTACGCGGCGTGGGTGTCGGAGGCGGACCAGCGGGCCTCTGCCGGGCTCCTGGATCGCCTACCGCAGCGTCCGTCGAGCTCGCCAGGCTCGATCAACTCAGCCGACCGCGAGCCCCGTAGTCCGTACGAGGTCGTTGCTGCGGATCTGCGTTCGCAGATCCTGGACGCCGGCTACCGGCCGGCTCGTTGCTTCCCAGCAACAAGGAGCTGACTCGTGACTACGAGGTGGCTGCCGGGACAGCACATCGATCGGCCGCACTGCTTAGTGAGTGGGGGATGATCGATGTCCGTCGTGGGCATCGCGCAGTAGTCCTCGGCGTGCGTGCACCTGAGGTGGTCGGTCACCCTGCGAACGGTGTGGACCTGCCCGGCGGGGCTCAGGTGCAATGCCACTTAGCCTAAATTGATCAAGCTGTTGACCTGGTAGTTCTTGATCGGCTCGGCGTGGCGTTGTCATGTTCGCCGGTGTGGCTGGCACGGTCGCCGATCATGGGTGAGGGTGTGGTGGCGTGGCCGGATCAGGTGTCGGTGGGGGTGGGGGTCTC
>JBOHEO010000360.1:0-2961 GCA_050701055.1 Pseudonocardia sp.
CTCTGGATCCGTCCTACGTCCGGCGGGGTCTGCGCCGGCTCGCCCGACCCGCCGGCCGCCCGCGGGCCGAAGGCAGGAGCGCGCGAGCCGAGCGGGGCCGGCTTGCCGGCCCGCGTCGCCGGAGGTGGCGCCTTGATCCTCATAGGGCCGAGTTCGGCAACGCGATGAGCATCTGTTCCGTAGTCGCGACGCCGACACCCACATGGGAGGCGACCAGGTGTTCCGCTGGCATGATCCGCGCCGGGGTGGGCATCTCTGGCGCTGGTGCACCGCAGTTCGTGGCCAAGACTGTGGCCAGAGATCATCTTGTCCGCACGGCGCGCTGCTTCCATGGCGGCGTGGGTCTTGCCCGCTATCCTTGCCCATGTGAGCGCCGAGCGGGAGGAACTGAGACGCCTCGTCGACGAGCTGGTCGACGAGCGTGTACTAGCTGTGCTCGCCGAGGCCCGCCGGCAGCGGAGGCTCCAGCCGGCCGCCGAGTGGCCACCGCGGTGGTTCGCCTCCTTCGCCAGTGGCCGGTCCGATCTGGGAAGTAACCACGACGATCTGCTGGCCGACGGTTTCGGACGCTCCTGATTGATCGTCATCGACACCGGGCCGCTGGTCGCCGCTGCGGACCGGGACGACGAGCACAACCGGGCGTGCACCGACCTCCTGACCGGCCTGCACCTCGCGGGCCGTCAGATCCTCGTGCCGGCCCCGTTCGTCGCCGAGGTCGGCTATCTCCTGGGGCGGGCCGGCGGTGCTCGTGTCGAGGCAGCGTTCCTGCGGTCGATCGCGCAGGGGGCCCTGTTCGTGGTTGATCTCCAGGTTTCCGACTACGACCGCATGGCCGAGCTGGTCGAGACCTACGCCGACTTCCCGCTCGGTACGACCGACGCCGCGGTCATCGCCGTCGCCGAGCGGCTGGGCATCTCCGAGATCGCCACCCTTGACCATCGGCACTTCCGCGCCGTCCGACCGCGGCATACGGTCGCCTTCACTATCGTGCCGTGAGACGGGTGGCTGGCGAACCGGTCGACCCGAACGTCGCAAGCGCGCAAGCTCGTGGACCGCACCGTGGATCGCCGCCCACTTCCGGACCCCGAAAACGATCTCGCGCGACCGTTCGTGCTGGTCAGGGCGAGGTTGGTGTGGCGCGCCCGAAGGGATTCGAACCCCTAACCTTCTGATCCGTAGTTGCGACGCCGACGCCCACATGGCAGGCGACCAGGCGTTTCGCTGGCACGATCCGCGCTGGGGTGGGCATCTCTGGCGCTGGTGCACCGCAGTTCGTGGCCAAGACTGTGGCCAGAGATCATCTTTCGGCGGCGAGGACTGGCCGCCGTCGTGTCGGTGCTCGCGGATAGCCTCGCGCGGATGCGCACGAATGTGTACGTGGACGGGTTCAACCTGTACTACGGCTGTCTGAAGGGGACGCCGTACCGCTGGCTCGACCTTGAAGCGCTGTGTGCGCGGATGCTGCCCAAGAACGACGTGCGGCGGCTGCGGTACTTCACCGCTCGTGTCGCGGCCCGCGCCGGCAAGCTGCACGACCCGGTACATCAGGACACCTACCTTCGCGCTCTGGCTACGCTGCCGCGGTTGTCGATCCACCTGGGGCACTTCCTCACCAAGACGGCGACGATGCCGCTCGCGAGCCCTTCGCCTGGCGGGCCGAGGTTCGTCGAGGTGCTGCGGACCGAGGAGAAGGGCTCCGACGTCAACCTCGCCACATATCTGCTGGCGGACGCGTTCCGCCGCGACGCGGAGGCGTTCGTGATCGTCAGCAACGACAGCGACCTCACCGAGCCGATGCGCATCGTCTGCCACGAGCTGGGCATGGTCGTCGGCATCCTCAACCCGCAGCCGCCGCAGAAGCGCAGCCGTGCTTTGCTCAGCTGTAAGCCGACGTTCTTCAAGCAGATCCGAGCTGGCGTGCTCGCGGCCAGCCAGTTCCCGCCGACCTTGAAGGACACGACCGGGACGATCACCAAGCCGGCCGGCTGGTAGTAAAGCGCCGGAAAAGCAGAAGCCCCGCCGAAGCGGGGCCTCGCACCCAGCAACCGAAGCTCCTGGGGGGATGACCCAACAGTACACCGCTGCGGCCCTCGGGCCAACGCCGGGTCGTGCCGCATGGCCGGGAGGACGGTGGTCACGATCATCTTCTGGCCTCGCATCCGCACCGCCATGGAGCGCCGAGTGCGACGAGCTGCGCAACGAGGACTTCGTGGGGACCGAAGCGTGACCACAAGAACGATCTCGCCCCGACCGTTCGTGCTGGTCAAAGCGAGGTTTCGATGTGCGCGCCCGAAGGGATTCGAAGGAGGTGATCGCCCCTTTCTCCCATCACGTGCAGCGGTTCGATGAGATCACCGGGGTCGGCGTCGCCGCCGCCCAGGAGCTGATCGCCGAGATCGGCGTGGACGCTCGGCTGGGAAGAAGCGTGGCGGGTCCACCGGCAAGGGCAACCCCGGCTGGCCGGCACCCTCGGTGAGGTCGTGGCCTCGGAGACCAACCACCCACATCGCACGACTCGACAACCCGAGGCCGCTGCGGTCACCGTGTACACGAGCATGCCCGTCCCCGACTTGATTTCGAGTTGGCTGGTCGAGGTGCTGCCCACCGGCGAATTCGCCGAGATGCACCTACCCGAGCGCGGTCAACATCCCGGCTGGCCCTCAATACCAGCGCAGGCCCTTGATCAGAATCCCGAGTTGGGCCGTCGCAGCCCGTCGCAGTCGGTGCCACCAGCAATGCGATGGGCATGGCCAGGCCAGCGCGCACGAGCAGACAATGATCAACACTGTCAGGTCATACCTTTCATGGCGCCAAGGTTATTGTCTACTCTATGGCTAACGGGGCTTCGCCCCAGCCCGACGAGGCGTGTCGCGGTCGGTTTCGGTTGGGTGGGCTCCGGTCGGCGGGTGGACGGCGAACGGCGGACCGGTCACCGTGTATGAACCGCATCCTGCGGTTGGT
>JBOHEO010000361.1:0-2941 GCA_050701055.1 Pseudonocardia sp.
GGTCCAGCCCGGCCGCGAGGTCGGCCGGGTCGGGGGTGCGCGGGTCGGCGAGTGCGCAGGCCGCGTACATCCGGGCCCGGGCCGGGGGTACTGTGGCCAGTTCCGTGGTGGTCAGCGGCGCGGTGTAGAGCAGCGCGGTGAGCACGGCGTGGCCGGGGGCGACCTCGGGCAGGAGCTCGAAGGGTGGGAACCCCAGCTGGCCGGGGGTGGCGCTGTACACCTGGCAGAACAGCCACCGGTAGAACTCTCCGGGCTGCCGGTGGCCGTTCTCCCAGCGCGCCACGCTCACGCGCATGCTCGTGTCCACAGGCAGCCGCTCACCAACCCGCGCGGACACCGCGCGCATCTCCTGCATCAGGTCCGGTTTGGTCCATCCCCGCGCGTGCCGGGCGGCCTTGAGCGCGGTCCCACCCATCTCAGGACACCCCCGTCAGAGCGCGGCCGGTGCGCGACGCCTGCCGCGGGCAGGGGCCGGCGCCGAAGACCGCCGCGGCCCGCTCACGGCAGTACGCCAGGTACGCGGCCGACGCGGCGTCGCGCGGGGCCTCACCGAGGAGGCGGCAGCGCAGCTCCTCCACTCCAAGGCAGCCACCGCTGACCACGGTCGCCGCGACCAGCTCCCGCACGACGCTGTCGTCGTCGAGTTCCCCGTCTGGCATGTTCCAGTCGAACAGCACCGCGACCACATCGTCCAGGGCCAGACCGACCGGTGTGGTGATGGTGACCACCGCGCCCTCGTGCGGGTCGCTCTCCGGGGCGCCCGGCACGTAGTCTGCGGCGGCCCAGCGCCGATGCGGCAGCTGCACCGGGGTCGGACGGCCGTTGAGCCGGGCCGTGACGAACTGTTCGGGGATAGTCCTCATCGCTCCTCCTGTCACCGCCGGCGGTGCGGCGGGTTGTCCAGTAGTCCACTTGTTCATACAACCTGCGGAAGCTGAAGCTACCATCGCTCCCCCGGGCGGTCAAGTAGTCGTTAGACTGTCTGAACATGTTGCTCAGCGAGAGGAACGACCCAACCCCCATGACCATCCAGAGGTTCGACCCGCGCCCGCGCTACCACCAGCTAGCCGACATCCTCCGTCGACAGATCCGCATCGAGGAGTTGCCTCCCGGCTCGCAGCTCCCCACCGAGACCGTCCTCGCAACCACCTACCGAGCCAGTCGCGGCACGGTCCGCCTAGCGTTAGGTGTTCTCCGCAACGAAGGCCTAATCGAAAGCGAGCAAGGGCGAGGGAGCTTTGTCCGAGACAAACGGCCCATCCATTACAGCGCCAACCGCCTCGGGTCGCGCTCGGAGCGCGTGCGCTCCGGTGCCGACTCGTTCACCACCATGGTCGAGGGTCAGGGCGTACTCGACACCCGCCAAATCGTCACCTGCGAGATCATCGCCGCCGACGATGAGATCGCAGCCCTTCTAGGCCTGGACGAAGACCTTCAAGTTCTCGCACGGCGACGGGTCATGTGGGCAAACGGTGCACCTTCCATGCTCGGCGATAGCTATTACCCATTGCCCTTCGTGCAAGAGAGCCGTCTCCCTGACCCTGCCGACATCCCCGAGGGAGACGACCAGGAGCTCGAAGACCTCGGGCACGTTGCCGCCCGCTACCACGATCAGATCACCGTCCGCATGCCAACCCCAGAAGAGATCGCGGCTCTCGAAATCGCCCCAGGTATCCCCGTCGCTCGCGTAGTGCGTACAAGCTACGAGGGCAACTCGATGCCCTGCGAAGCCTACGTCCAAGTCCTACCAGGCGACCGCTATATCCTCGACTACGACATCCCAAACGACTGACGACTCGATGGCCGCGCCACCGCTGTCACTCCGCTACTGCACGGCCTCTGACCAGCACGAACACCCAGTGACACCCGAGTGACACCCGCGAGCAGGCTGTCACTCCGAGCGCGGGGAGCTGAGCCGGCCGTCCGGCCTCACCGTCCCGCGACGCATGCACGCCCGAGCGGGCCGGGAGCGTTGAGCCGGGCCCCCCTAGCACCTGGGCGCGCCGGGGGGGCATGCGGGCGGGCAGGTCGGTGGTCTGGCCGCAGTAGTGCCGGGCGTGGCGGTAGGGGCGGTCGAAGTGCAGCAGGTACACCACCGCGCCGGCCCCGGCCGGTTCGTCGGGTGCGGTCATCGCTTCTCCTCGGGGTGTCGTGTCGGTGGTGCTGCTGGTGGTGGTGGGTGTCATGTCGAGTCCTCAGCGGTGGTGACGTTGGGTAGCGTCGTGTGGGTGTGCGGGGGAAGGGAGGGACCCGCGCGGTGGCGGCTCGATCCCGTGTTGTGGGGGTTTTTGCTGGTGGGAGCGGTGCTGCTCCCTAGCTCCCTATCCGGTGTCTGTGCTGGTGGGGGCGAGGGAGTGGGTGCAGGGAGCGGGTTAGGGACATCTCCCTGCCTCCCTGACCGTTCGCTGACTGGCTCCCTGAGCCGGACCGCCCCAACGGTCACTCGGTGTCGTCGCCGGGCTGATCGCCGTCGCCGTCGCCGTCGCCGTCGTGGTGGTCGTGGCCGGTGTGGTGCGCCGCCAGGCGTTTGGCGTTGACGTGGAAGGCGCCGTTGCGGGTCTTGTAGGGCTTGGCCCCCTCGGGCAGCTCCTCGGACAGCCGGGTGATCGTCACCCCGTGGTAGTGCTGCGGGCAGAGCTTGGAGATGAGGTCGCCTTGGTCGGCGAATGCGGATCTCCCCATTAGGGAGTTTGATGCAGCGGGGCGCGCGTCCACCGAGCTTCGGGTATGAAGGTCGTGCGGGCGCGGAACCTCACTGCGAATCTCCATGTTCTTGTGACTGTTTGTGACGGTTGGTGGGCATGGCGGGGTAGCGGGGTGAGGCAGCCGATGGGTGGCCGCACCCCGGGGTTTCAGCGGGTTTTGCTGGTCAGCGGGGGGTGCCTCACCCCGTCACCCTGGGCGGGTTCATGCAGTTGAGGCGGGGTGAGGGGGGTGGGGT
>JBOHEO010000362.1:0-2929 GCA_050701055.1 Pseudonocardia sp.
ATCGTGCTCATCGGTCCCGGCCGGATCGCGCTGGACAACGGCCGCACCTGGCACCGGCGCCCGGCGGCGTGGGGGATGCTGTGCCTGGTCATCGGGGTGACGGCCGGGCTGCTCGTGTTCTTCCTGCTGCGGTGACGGCGCCGCCGGACGTCGCCTGGTTGCCCGCGGTCGCCCGGTGGCTCGGCCGGCCGGTCGTCGTGACCGGGCGGGAGACCCTGACCGGTGGGTACGTTGCCGGCGCGGTCACCCGGGTCGACCTGGCCGGCGCGCCGGCCGTCGTGGTGAAACGGGCCTCGTCGACCGAGGTGGCGGCGATGCGGGCGTTGGCCGTGGTCGCTGGGGTGGAGCGGCCGCGCCTGCTCGCGGCCGGACCCGACTGGCTCGTCGTCCCGTACTACGACGGATCGCCACTGGCCGAGGGTCCGGACGTTCCGCACGACGTGTGGACGACACTGGCCCGGGTGCATGTGCACTGGCTCGGCAAGCGCCCCCGCGGGTTGCCCGTGGTGGACGCGGCCTGGTGGCGGGCACTCTGCCTGGACCGGATCCTCCCGCACGTGCACGCCGCCGGGGAACGCACCGGCGACCAGGTCTTCGCCGATGCCGCGACGGCGCTGCGCGGCTGGGCGACCGACGCCCGGGTGCTCGCCGCGCTCGCGATCCTGCCCGCCACCCTGGTGCACGGCGATCCGCATCGCGGCAACATCCTGCTGACCCTGTCCGGTGCCGTGCTGATCGACTGGGGTAACGCCCGCGTCGCCCCCGCATGGCAGGACCTGGCGGTGCTCCGGGCCCAGGGTGCGGCCGACGACTCGGCGTACCGGCAGGCGCTCGTCGCGTTGCTGGGCCGTGAGCCGCGGGCCGAGCTGGTTGAGGTCGAGCGGCACTGCGCCGACGTCTGGGCGAACATCGGCTACCTGGGATTCGCCGCCGACCACCTCGGCGCGGCGCGGGCTGCGGAACTGCTCAACGCCGCCACCCACGCCCTGGACGCACTGGGTCCGGCGCTGACCTCTGACCTCTGGTCCGACGCGCGCCGGTCGCACTCGCCGAACGGGACGTCAGCGTTCTGAGATCATGACGCTTACAGCACCCGGCGGACGGCTCCGGTGTGCGCCGACGTGGCCAGGGCGGCGTATGCACGGAGTGCCTTCGACACCGGGCGGTCGCGGTCCGTCGGCTGCCAGGGCCGTTCGGACGCCTCCACCTTGGCCCGCCGCTCGGCCAGCATCGCGTCGTCGACGAGCACTTGCAGCGTCCGGGTCCGGACGTCGATCAGCACCCGGTCGCCGTCCTCGATCAGCCCGATCACCCCGCCGTGGGCGGCCTCGGGGGAGATGTGGCCGACCGAGATCCCGGATGACCCGCCGGAGAACCGGCCGTCGGTGATCAGCGCGCACTTCGCCCCGAGCCCGGCGCCCTTGAGGAACGCGGTGGGGTGCAGCATCTCCTGCATCCCGGGCCCACCGGCCGGGCCCTCGTAGCGCACCACCAGCACGTCGCCGGGCTGGATCTGCTTGGTGAGGATCACCGACACGGCCTCCTCCTGGCTCTCCACGACCCGCGCGGGTCCCTCGAAGCGCCAGAGGTCCTCGGGGATGCCGGCGGTCTTGATCACGGCGCCGTCGGGGGCGATGTTGCCGCGCAGCACGGCCAGCCCGCCGTCGACGGTGTAGGCATACGCGCGGTCCCTGATGCAGCCGGCTACGGCATCGGTATCGAGGGAGGACCAGCGGTTCGACGTCGAGAACGCCTCCGTGGTGCGCACCCCGCCCGGCGCGGCATGGAACAGCTCCCGGGCCGTCTCCGAGGTCTGGCCCGACCGGATGTCCCACTCGCCCAGCCACTGCTCCAGCGACGGCGAGTGGACGGTGTGCACGTCGGTGCGCAGCAGCCCGGCGCGGTGCAGGGCGCCGAGGATGGCCGGGATTCCACCCGCCCGGTGGACGTCCTCCATGTGGTAGTCGGAGTTCGGCGAGACCTTGGCCAGGCACGGCACGCGCCGGGAGACCTCGTCGATCGCGGTGAGGTCGAAGTCGATCTCACCCTCCTTGGCCGCGGCCAGGATGTGCAGCACGGTGTTGGTGGAGCCGCCCATCGCGACGTCGAGGGCCATCGCGTTCTCGAACGCCGCGCGGGTAGCGATGGCGCGCGGCAGCGCGGACGCGTCGTCGTCGGCATACCACCGGCGAGCCAGCGCCATCACCGTGCGGCCGGCCTCCAGGAAGAGCTCGCGGCGTGCGGCGTGCGTGGCCAGCGTCGAGCCGTTGCCCGGCAGGGCGAGCCCGAGGGCCTCGGTGAGGCAGTTCATCGAGTTGGCGGTGAACATTCCGGAGCACGACCCGCAGGTCGGGCACGCCGAGCGCTCGACGGCCGCCAGCCCGTCGTCGTCAACAGCAGGAGAGGCCGACGCCGAGATCGCCGTGATGAGGTCGGTCGGGGCCTGCGTCACCCCGTCCACGACCACCGCCTTGCCCGCCTCCATCGGCCCGCCGGAGACGAACACCGTGGGGATGTTGAGGCGCAGCGCCGCGTTGAGCATGCCAGGGGTGATCTTGTCGCAGTTGGAGATGCAGACCAGCGCGTCGGCGGCGTGGCCGTTGACCATGTACTCGACGGCGTCGGCGATCACCTCGCGGGACGGCAGGGAGTAGAGCATGCCGCCGTGACCCATCGCGATGCCGTCGTCGACGGCGATGGTGTGGAACTCCCGGGCCACGCCGCCGGCCTCGCGAATGGCGCCCGCGACGAGGTCGCCCATGTCCTTGAGGTGCACGTGACCGGGGACGAACTGGGTGTAGGAGTTGGCGATGGCGACGATGGGCTTGCCGAAGTCGCCGTCGCCCATGCCGGTGGCGCGCCAGAGGGCGCGGGCTCCGGCGGCGTTGCGGCCGTGGGTGGTGACGCGGGAACGCAGGGCCGGCACGGG
>JBOHEO010000363.1:0-2928 GCA_050701055.1 Pseudonocardia sp.
CCAATCATGATTGCGTCACGCTCATCGTCGATCAGTTCATTCCCACTTGCCACGTACATCGCTCCACGGGTCGGATTCCATCATGATCATACCCGGTGGTGCTCTGACCAGTTGAGTCCAAGCCCCTCCAGCACGCGCTCCGTCAATCAATCGCCGATGTAGCGACTCGCCACGGAGGATGCCGACCTCACGCACCCCCGGCACGCCATCCGCAACAGTGCTAATGACTCACGTTCGGGACGGCGTCCTGGAATGCCTCGTGCTCGCTGACTCCGTGTTGGTGATCGAGACGACCAGAGGAATGCAGACGATCAGTGATGACCGGGAAGCGTCCGTGGGTGACCGGTACCGGAACCAACCAGGTGGGTTCTGGGTCGCGAGTGTCGAGCCGGCAGCAGCCGACGAGGCGCTCTCGGGCCCGCGCGCATCGTGACGCTCGGAGGCCGAGCGCCACGGCCGTGAAGCCCCGGAAGCACGGTGGCAGCCCTAAAACGCCTCGGCCTAGAGCTAGGCGACTTCGAACGAACCGGACCACTAGCTGATCAGATCGATGTAGTTCCTTCGGATAAACGCCTGCACCGGACCCGGCAGCGCGGAGAACTTCTGCTTGGTGTGCACGGTCTTACCGTTGCGCTTCACTGTCGACCGACCACCGCGCTCCTCCTTCTCCGGCAACGCGTCGTCAATCTGGCCTGCGTTCACACTGAAGTAGTACTGAATCTTGACTTCGCTCTCTTCGGTCACGTGCAGCGTGGCGTAGTGCAGGTTGATGTGGTACCGCGCGCTGCCCTGATCCCAGGTTGGCATGCCGCCGCGCTTGTCGACCTCAATATTGTCGATCGTGACCGTTGTCGGCTGCGTCATCTTACCCTCCGTGTCTGTCGGCGTCCCCGGGAAACTGTAACTCTTCTGCTGGGGTTGGGGGGCACCTGTTTGGTGCCGCACCGGCAGAAGACCCACCGCCGATCCCCGCCCACAGCGCGGCCGTCCACTCGCGGTAGGTCGCGCCGTCGACGGGATCGAACGCCGGCCACTCGACGAGCACGTGCCGCGGGTCGGCCGGGTCGAACCCGAGCACGGTGTCCTCGGCCTGCGCGAGCTCCTCAGCCGTCGGCTCGACCACGACACCGCGGCCGAACGGGTCGGCCGGGTCGTCGCCGTCGAACATCACCGGATCGCCGAGCGCGAACAGGTCGGCCGTCGACGGGCGTCTCCTGGGCACGTTGCATCGTGATCGGGCGCACGGTGGTATCGACGGGTGGACCGCGAACCTCGACAGCGACCCGGAACACACTCTCGGTCCGTTCCGAACCGGCCGACAAGCCGCAGCAGCTCTACACCTCGCCCACACCCGAAACCTCCACCACGATCGCCATCAGAGGTCTCCTCTGCGTATCGATCTGGTGATGGGTGGGGGAGCCCAGTCCGGCGGGAACGTCGTGGCGGAGGTCACCGCCGGGCTGGGGGCATCTATGCAGTTCGGGCGCGTGGCTCCGGATGTGTCCTCGCTCAGGAGGACCTCACGGCCTACACCCGCTTACAAGAGTTAGCGCGAGCGATGGGACTGGATACTGCTGGACACCGAAAGGGAGGGGGCGTCGCTGTGGCCTCCTGGAGCATTAGGGCAGCAGCCGCCCGGGCGGCTGCCCGACGAGGCGTGCGCTCGACAAGATCACCAGGCGCTTACTCGACGCAAACGACCGGCACCGGCGCGCAAGGAACGGGGGGCCTCGTCCCGCAGAATCGACGTCCGCACCGCTCTGACGTGCGTTGTTGCCCCGCATTCCGCAGCGCCGCTGTGGAACCGGCGCGGGTGCTCGAATAGGAAAAGAAATCCGCGGGTTCGGGGTTCGATCCCCGGGGGCCCACCGATTTAGTCATTGTGCGAACCATTCCCTTCGGGGCAGTATCCGCTGCTAGAGCGGGTGCGGCCCCGTTGTGGTTGTCGGGTTGGGGGATGCGGAAGACCGGGATGAGCCGGTCGGGTCCGGTGATGGTGACCTTGGCGACGAGGCTTCCACGAGTGCTTTGGTTTGGTTGTGGATGCCGCTGGTGATGATCTCGGTGATGCGGTCGGCGACCTCTGCCAGGGTAGCGGGCTCGGGCGCGGTGGGTTCGTCGTCCAGGGCGAGGGTGAGGTCATGGCGGCGGATGCGCAGTTGCTTGGTTTTGGTGGGTAGTTCGGCGAGCCGGTCGGCGACGAGTTCTTCGTCCATCGTGCCGCGCTCGAACGCGCTGAGGTAGCGGTCGATGGCTTGCCCTGTCTTGGCCAGTTCGTTGTCGACGGCGGCGAGTTCGGCGTGCCGGTCGGCGTGCGCCGCCCGGTGCTGCCCCTGCTCTGCGGTGATCGCGTCCCGGATGAGGTCGTGGCGGGTGCGGTAGAACGTGGCGAGCGCGTCCAGGATCGCGACGTCGACCTCATCGGCGTTGAGGCGCTTGAAGTCGCACTTGCTGGCGTCGTAGCGGGCAAGGTTCCAGCACGTGTAGTAGCGGTAGGTCTTGTTCCGCCCGGTCGCCCGTGTGCCGATCATGGCCTTGCCGCACTTGGGGCAGCGCAGCCGCCCGGTGAGGACGTAGTCGGAGCCGGACGCGGCGCGGTGGGCGTGGCTTTCGCCTCGCGCGTCCAGGATGGCTTGGGCCTGTTCCCAGACCTTGAGGTCAATGGTCGGTGGGTGGGTGTCGGTGACGGTGTTCTCCCGGAAGGTCAACTCGCCGAGGTACACCCGGTTGTTCAACGCCCGGATGACTTGGTAGCCCGACCACGGGCCGCCGCTGGTGGTGCGGTGGCCCGTGGTCGTTGAGCCCAAGGTCTCCCCAGGGCCAGAGTGAAGTCATGTGGCCGTCGGCGACAGTGGGAAAACGAGCCGATCAACCGGATCGATCGGCGAAACAGGTCACGCAGCGGCGTCGGAAGCTGGACGCTAGGGT
>JBOHEO010000364.1:0-2927 GCA_050701055.1 Pseudonocardia sp.
CCCGCCGCGCCTACGGCTACCACAGCCCCGACGCGCTCATCGCCATGGCCACCCTCACCCGCGGCGGATGCTGCCCCAAACTCCCCGGACGATCATGAAAAGCACCCACGGGAACGGCAGGAGACCCTAGTCTTCTACGATGATACCAAGGGCACTGGCGAGACTGTAGGCCAGGTCCATAGCGTCAGCGCTCTTGACGATTGCCCCTTTGAAGCTGAACACGCCGTTTATACCAAACAGCGAGCAATCTATGAAACGAGCGCCTGCCATCTCCGCATTGGAAAACTGGGCGCCGGTTAGGTCGCAGTGCTCGAACCGAACGCCCCGGAGGTCGGCATCTTGGAAGTCGGCGCGTGGCAGCTTACAGCCTTGGAACACGACCTTCTTGAAACGTGAGAATCGGAAGGTCGCCAGGTCGATAGGCGTCGAATCAAAGATTGCATCGCGAAACAGGCAGTTGATCCACGACGTGCCCGTAAGTCGACTGGTCGTTATCTTGGTGCGAATGACCGAGGACTCACGTACGTCAAGGTTGGCCAGGTCGCATTGCTCGAAAAGCGTGTCAGAGATGACAGCTCGTTGGAGCTTGGTACCTACCAGCTTTGCACTGGTCAGCCGGCAACGTTCCATTTCGAGTGACTCTGCAATGCGGGCCGAGAGGTCTATTCCTCTATACTCAAGCGACTGGTACACGCCCTCGTCTGTCAAGTCGTGAGCTGGCAGCTCGGCCGTCATCAAAGACGGTGCAAGCTTGGGTGCTTGAGGGCGCCACTCGGTTCGTTGGGTACGCGGAGAGAAACGGCGGTCCATAGGCCGAATTTTACACGGCTTCGATCTATTGGCGAAATCGCCCCTTCGCCTGTAGTCATCAGGACCGACGGTCGCCTATCCGTTCTCGCGCAGGCTTCTCAGGTACTGCGATGCCGTGGGCTGGCTGCTGCATTGGTGACGGCAAGCCTCAGCCCTGAGCCTTGGCCCAGAGGCTGCTCGGTCGGAATCTGTGTCCGCAACCCGTCCGATCTCGCGCGCACCGTGGCGGAGCTGCGCGCCGAGGGCGTGCCGGCCCACGGGACGGTTGCGGACGTGGCCCGAGCCGGGGACGTCGAGCGGTTCGTCGAGGAGGCAGCTGAAGCACCTCCGGCTGGAAACCGGCGCCGCGCCCTCAGTACGGGGCCGCCAAGGCCGCGGGGATCTACCTGGCCATGGAGCTCGGCCACGAGCTGGCCCCAGAACAAATCCGCGTCAACGCGGTCAGCCCCGGATCCATCCTCTTTCCCGGCGGCGGATGGGACTCGATGCGAGAGTCCGACCCGGAGCGGTTCCAGGCATTCGTCGACCGTGACCTGCCGCACGGACGGTTGGGCACGGCCGAGGAGGTAGCCGACGTCGTGGCGTTCCTCCTCTCCGAGCGCGCATCCTGGGTCACCGGCGCCCACATCTGCATCGACGGCGCCCAGGGCCGCGCCAGTACGTCCGCCTGGTAGCACGCGGTGTGGCATTCCTCCGCCAGACGCACGGGGCTGCTTCCCCGGCGCGAGCCACGCGGCAACCCACTGGCAATGACCGTTCGACGACCGCAGCTACGACAACCAGCTCCCCCGCCGGCCACACAGGAAGAGACCGCCTACGCTTCCAACCGCTCCGCCCTGTCCAAGCGGGACAAGGACGACACGGTGATCAGCACGGTCTCCGCCGCCCACATCCAGGCGGTGATGCTGGAGCAGGCGCAACTGCAGCCTGGAATGCGGGTTCTGGAGATCGGCTCGGGTGGCTACAACGCGGCGCTGATCGCCGAGCTGGTAGGCGAGTCCGGGAAGGTCGTCTCGGTCGACATCGACCCCGACATTGTCGAGCGTGCCCGGGACTGTCTCGCGGCTGCGGGATACCGCCAGGTCGAGGTGGTGTTGGCCGATGCCGAGGACGGCGTGCCGGACCACGCTCCCTTCGACCGGGTGATCGTTACCGTTCGGGCGTGGGACATCCCGCCGGCATGGGTGGACCAGCTCGCCGTCGACGGCCGGATCGTCGTCCCGCTGCGGCTACGCGGTCTGACCCGCACGGTCGCCCTGGACCAGGTCGGGGATCATTACGGCCCTCGACTGGCAGGTGGGGATGTCCGCCTGTGCAGCTTCGTCCCCATGCAGGGAGCGGGCGCTCACACCGAACGCCTCATCGCACTCGACAGAGATCGCGTTGCGCTCCGAGTCGACGGAGACGAGCAGGTCGACGAGGCGCCGCTCCGGGAGGCCCTGTTCCAGCCAAGGCTGGAGCGGTGGTCGGGGGTCGAGTTCGACCACGTCGACGAACTGGACCTCTGGATCGGCACCTGGCTGCCGGTCTTCGGCCTTCTCACGGCACAGCAGGAACCGATCGACAAGAAACTCGTCACTGCCGGCACGGCTCGGTGTCCCCACGGCGGTATGGCCGGACAGTTTCGCCTATCGCACGAAGCGCCCGATCGCCGGCACCGAGACGTTCGAAACCGGAGTTCTCGCCCACGGGCCAAATGCGGCACAGGTCGCCGAGCACGACATCGACCTGATTCAGCGCTGGGACCGCTACCGCAGCGACGGCGGCGCAGGACCGCGCCTTGACGTACTCCCGGCAGGAACCGCCGACACGGACCTGCCACCGGGGCACGTGGTCGAGAAGGACCACACCCGAATCGTCATCAGCTGGCCTGTCGGCTAGGCGCTTACGAAACATCGATCGACAAGATGTTGTCTATCCGGCGGCGCGGATGCCCAGGTCTTGGAGGAGGGTTTGCATGTCGATGCGGATCTTCTCGTAGTCGCGGTCGACGCTGGTCCAGGTGACAGGTTTGCGTCCCCTGCGTGGGCTGCGGACCCCGGCGAGGATCGGTTCGATGACGTGCTCGCGCAGGGTCAGCAGGGCGGCGACGGTGCCGGTGTTGCGCGGTTCGAGGT
>JBOHEO010000365.1:0-2902 GCA_050701055.1 Pseudonocardia sp.
AGGTCCTGCTGGGTCCACCCCAGCGTCAGCCGGACCAGCTTCACGACCTGCCCCGGCGTGCCCCCCGTCAGCGCCGCACGTCCCTGCGGTGAGCGCAGCAACGCGGTCAGCGCAGCCCAGCCGTCCATGACCAACCCCTCCACCGTCACCTGCCGCACGTGGACGTACACCTGCGCCGAGGAACTGTAACGATCCACGCACTCCCTGACCGACGGTATGCAGACTTGCATGACAGTGCTCGGTCGACGCACTCGCCCAGCGGATCGGTAGTGTCCAGGCGCAGTTTTGGATCCGGGATCGGGTCGGCCTTTGCTCCCAACCGTCGGTACAGCGTGGGCGGTCTCAGCCGGAGATACGCCGTAGCCGGTGCATGTGGGGCTGGGCGGCCCGCGGCTCAGGATGCGATCCGTCCACCGTGCCCCGCCCGGTATAAGTCTCGCAGCAGCGCGATCTCCGCTCCGTGGTGGATGGCCTCCCGGTTGATGTGCAGCACCAGCTCGGCCATCGTGCGCTCGGCCCATGGCCCCTCCGCGGGCCCGCACCGCGCGGCCAGAGATGCCGCGTCGAGGCCGTGGACCCCGTCGACCCACGCGTCGTGCACCGCGTCGAGCTGGCGCAGCGCGCCCGCGGCCGTGCCTGCGTAGTCGAAGGTCATGTAGTCGATCGCGGCGCCGCCGAAGTGCGCGGCGACCCGGGCACCGAAGACGCCGACGATGATGTGTCCGAGCCGCCACGCGATGGTGGTGACCGGCGGTGGGTCGGGTTCGGGATACGCGAAATCGATCGTGAAGTCGCCACTGCCACCCTGCACGGGAGCGGTCGACGCCTCGCGTGGATGCACGTTCCAGGTGCCCGGGACGGGCTCCCAGAAGTACTCGGCGTCAGCGAGGCCGTCCAGGCGTGGCCGCAGCTGGTGCGTCCAGTGGAACTCCAGTTGGCTGACGAGCTGCTCGGTCCAGTTCATCCCCGCACAGTAGAACCGACCCCCGACAGAATGCGGTTCCTACCGTCGCGGGATGTTCGTTCCCCGGATCGACGCGTCGAGCAGCTGCACCGGATGCAGCAACGGCACGTCGGACCCGAGGTGCCTGCCGATCTGCAGCAGGCATCCCGGGTTGGCCGTGACGATCACATCCGGGTTCACGGAGCGGACGTTCGCGGCCTTGCGCGCGCCGAGCTCGGCGGCGGCCTCGGGTTCGACCATGTTGTAGATGCCCGCCGAGCCGCAGCACAGGGCGGCCTCGGGAAGATCGAGCAGTTCCAGCTCGGGGATGCTGCGCAGCACCGCGCGGGGCTGGGTGCGCACCTTCTGCGCGTGGCCGAGGTGGCAGGCGTCGTGGTAGGCGACCCGGCCACGGAACGGGTGCCGGGGGGCGCGCGGGCCTCCGTCGGCCAGCAGGTCGGCGAGCACCTCGTGGACGTCGCGCACCCGGGTGCTGAACGCGGCCGCGCGCTCGGCCCACTCGGGGTCGTCGGCGAGCAGGTGGGCGTACTCCTTCATCGAGGAACCGCAGCCGGCGACGTTCGTCACCACGTGGTCCACGCCGGCGTCGTCCAGAAGCGGCGAGAAGCGGGCGATCGTCCTCCTGGCTCGTTCCAGGGCGCTCGGCTCGCGGCCGGCGTGCAGCTCCAGGGCGCCGCAGCACTGCTGGTCGCGCGGGACGAGCACGTCGCAGCCCTCCGCGGCGAGCACCCGCACGGTGGCCTCGTTGGCCCGGTGGAAGAACACGTCCTGCACGCAGCCCGACAGCAGCGCCACCCGCGCGCGCCGCTCGCCCGCCGCGGGTGTGTACACCGGGAGGCGGGCGAACGCCTCGCGCAACGACACCGGCGGTAGCAGCGACTCCATCGCGGCCAGCCGGCCGGGTAGCTTCGCGGCGAGCTTTGCGACGGCCGGGATGCGCCGGAGCCGCTGATAGAGCGCTCCTGGGACGGCCGCCGCGCGCAACCGCCGCTTGTACGGGAACAGCGCGAAGATCGCGTCGCGGAACAGCCGGTCGCCCGTCGTGCGCTCGACGTTGCGCTCGATCTGCGGGCGCACCGACTCCAGCAACCGGTCGTACTGCACCCCCGACGGGCAGGCCGTCACGCACGCCATGCAGCCCAGGCAGGCGTCGATGTGCTCGGTGAACGCGCCCGCCAGGCCGATCTCGCCCTTCTTTGCGAGGTCCATGAGGTAGATCCGGCCGCGCGGGGAGTCCATCTCCTCGCCCCACAGCTGGTAGGTGGGGCAGGTCGGCAGGCAGAAGCCGCAGTGCACGCAGTCGGCGAGCAGGTCGGGATCCGGCGGACGGTGGGCGTCGAACGCGCTGGGTGCGATCTGGGGGAGGGTGGTGTCGGCGGAGCCCGCGGGAGTGGTCACCGCAACGAGCCTAGCCAAATCCTGGGCCAACGAACGGTGTTGTTCTTGCGCAGCTGGCCGGCCAGCTTGGCGCGAAGCTCGTCGACCGAGGCAGGAGCACCGTCCTGCGTTCCGCAGTTGAGGTGGCGGTCTGGTCCGCGGACTTGGGCTGAGCTGCGGAAACGTCTGGCAACAGACTCATCGCGTGTGTTACTAGGCGGGGGCGTTGTGCCTGTTCAGGAGCTTGACGTGGCGATCGCGATGGTCTTCGTGGGGAGGGGAAGGTCGAGGCGGGCGTGGATGTCGAGTTGTGGTTTGGTGGGGTTGGTGCGTTGGCGGAAGGTCCCGGTCGGGCCGGTGTAGGTGACTGTGTGGAGCCGGTGCAGCTCGCGGCGCATGGTTTGCCAGGTTAGGTCGGTGGTGGTCTCGGCGACGCGGATGAGTAGCAGCGCGAGCCAGCACAGCACGACGTGGGCGCGGATGCGGTCTTCGACTCGGTGATAGACCGGGCGCAGGTCGATGACCGACTTCATGTCCCGCCAGCCCCGTTCGACTTCCAGG
>JBOHEO010000366.1:0-2871 GCA_050701055.1 Pseudonocardia sp.
CCGGGGAGCCCGCGACCGCCTCGGCCAGCGGACCCAGGTCGATGCCGCGCAGCCGGGCGCGGGCGGTGTCGGCGATCGCCCGGCGCAGCAGGTGTTCCAGGTGCTCACCCTCCCGGCCCTCCTCGCCGGAGGCGAACTCCAGCTTGCCGCGCAGCACCACCGGCACCGACTCCAGGTCGACGGGGCGCGCGGTCGGCCGCTCCTCGCCGGTGATGGCCGCGCGGCGCAGCGCGGCGGCGGCGACGGTCTCCGCGGCGGCCACCGCGAACCGCGCCGACACCCCCGACCCCTGGTCGATGGCACTGGACTCGCGCAGCGACCGGGTGAACCGCGCGATCACCTCGAGCAGATGACCCGGGACAGCGGCGGTGAGCTCGGCCTCCTGCCCCACCAGCGCGATCTCGTCGGCGAGCTCCAGGGGGTAGTGCGTGCGCACCTCGGCGCCGAAGCGGTCCTTGAGCGGGGTGATGATCCGGCCGCGGTTGGTGTAGTCCTCGGGGTTGGCACTGGCGACCAGCAGTACGTCGAGCGGGAGCCGCAGCGTGTAGCCGCGGACCTGGATGTCGCGTTCCTCCATCACGTTGAGCAGCGAGACCTGGATGCGCTCGGCGAGGTCGGGCAGCTCGTTGATCGCGACGATACCGCGGTGCGCGCGCGGGACCAGGCCGTAGTGGATCGTCTCCGGGTCGCCCAGCGAGCGGCCCTCGGCGACCTTGATCGGGTCGACGTCGCCGATGAGGTCGGCCACCGCGGTGTCCGGGGTGGCGAGCTTTTCGGTGTAGCGCTCGTCGCGATGACGCCACGTCACCGGCAGGTCATCACCGAGCTCGGCGGCGCGGCGGCGGGCAGCCGGAGTGATGGGCTCGTAAGGGTGTTCGCCGATCTCCGAGCCCTCGACGACGGGCGTCCACTCGTCGAGCAGCCCGACCAGCGAGCGGAGCAGCCGGGTCTTGCCCTGGCCGCGCTCACCGAGGAGCACCACGTCGTGTCCGGCGATCAGGGCGCGTTCGAGCTGGGGCAGTACGGTGGACTCGAAGCCGACGATGCCGGGCCACGGGTCGCGGCCGGAACGCAGCGCGTCGAGGAGGTTGTGGCGGATCTCGGCCTTGACCCCGCGGAGCTCATGGCCGGACGCGCGCAGCGCACCGAGCGTGCGGGGACGATCAAGGGACGGTGTGGCAGGCACGGCGACCACGCTACGCCGCGCCCACGAGGGTCGCGCTCACCTTCCGGTGTCCGCACACATGTCGCGGCGTGTGTGCGACGCCACAAGGTGTGTGCGGCGACCCGCCGGGAGCACCGGCCGAGCAGGTATCGGTTCGGCCTCAGTCGCCGAACCTTTGCGATTGCCTCCCCGGTGCGTCTAATCTGATCGGCATCACCCTTTCGGGTGGCTGTTCCATACCTGCCGTGCCTTCTGTGTCTGTTGTGTCTGCTGTGTCTTTCGGAGGGAGCCGAGCGTGAACCTCGCCATGCACATGAGTGACGGGCTGATCAACGCACCGATATCAGCGGTGTTCGGGTTGATCGCGGTGATCGGGCTGGCCATCGCCGTCAGCCGCGCCCGCGCCGACCTCGACGACCGCACGGCCCCGATGGCCGGCCTCGTCACCGCGTTCGTCTTCGCCGTCCAAATGATCAACTTTCCGATCCTGCCCGGGGCCAGCGGCCACCTCCTGGGCGGCGCGCTGGTCGCCATCCTGGTCGGGCCCTGGGTCGGGGCGCTCTGCATCGCGATCGTCCTCGCCGTGCAGGCACTGCTGTTCGCCGACGGCGGGCTCACCGCACTGGGCACCAACATCGTCAACATGGCGCTGGTCGGGGTGTTCGTCGGCTACGCCGTGGCGGTCGCGCTGCGCAAGCTGGCCCGCCGCAGCCGCGCCGGGCTGGTCGCCACGGCGTTCATCGCAGCGTTCCTCAATACCGTCGTCGCCTCGCTGGCGTTCGTGCTCGAGTATGCGATCGGAGGTGCGGGCGGCGCCTCACTCGGCACCGTCTTCACCCTGATGGTCGGGCTGCACGCGCTGATCGGGATCGGTGAGGGCATCATCACCGCCGCCACCGTCGGCGCCGTGGCGTCCTCCCGGCCGGATCTGATCTACCTGGTGCGCGGCTCGGCCGAGCCGCTTGAACTGCGCCGCGCCACCGAGGGGAGCACGTCGTGAACGCACCTACCCGCTCCGGCGCCATGACCGGCTTCTACGTCGGGTTCCTCATCGTCGCCCTGCTCATCGCCGGTGGGCTGTCCTACTTCGCCAGCGGGAATCCCGACGGTCTCGACAAGGCCACGCTGGAGGGCTGCGAGGTCGTCGAGGTCGACGGCGAGGAGCAGCTCAACGGCACCTGCATAGCGCAGAACGCCGCGGACAGCCCGGTCGCCGGCAGCCCGCTCGCCGACTACGCGCTGAACGGCGGTGACGGCACCGTCGGCCTGGCCGGCGTGATCGGGGTGGTGGTCACCCTGATCTTCGCGGGCGGGTTGTTCTGGCTGCTGCGTCGTCGCGGCACCGACGCCACCCGCTCCGACAGCTAGATGGGCGCCGGGCACTCGCACCCTCTTTACCTGCCCGGCAGCTCACCGGTGCACCGGCTGCCGTCCGAGGTCAAGATCGTGGCGGCGTTCCTCGGGGTGGTCTGCGTGGTGACCACCCCGAGGGAGGCCTTTCCGGTCTTCGGCGGATACCTGGTGCTGCTCGCCTGCGTGTGGGCCGTGGCGCGGATCCCGCCGGGCTGGATTGCGCGACGCTCACTGATCGAGGCGCCGTTCGTGGTGCTCGCGGTGCTGCTGCCGTTCAGCGGTGGCCCGCCCTTCGTCGAGTGGCTGGGTCTCACGCTGTCCGAACCTGGTCTGCTCGGGGCCTGGAACATCCT
>JBOHEO010000367.1:0-2864 GCA_050701055.1 Pseudonocardia sp.
CTGCGATCCGGTGACTCCGGCTATCCATGGCCGTGTCGGTGACCAGCGCTAAGCACGGCGTCGGCGCCAGGCGCGGATCTCCTTGCATGGCAGGCCGTTCAGTCGACGAGCGTCAATGGGGTATCACCGAGGCGACCCGCGAGGAGGGCGTCGAGCAATTCGGCAAGGTTGTCGGGTAGGAGTTTATCTTGGCAGTGCCGGAGTTCGGCGGCGGACCACCACCGGCGCTCGATCAGCCCGGCTTTCTCGTTCTCGCTCGGCCGGAGCGCAACCTGCGGCACCATAGAGGGTGTGCGGCCGAGGAGTACATGCTCGACGCGGTGATGGTCGCGACCCTTGTAGCGGAATCGGGACTCGCGCACCCACAGCTTGCGGCCGACGTCCGGGAGCATGATGCCGGATTCCTCGGCAATCTCGCGGCGGGCGGCGTCGACCAGTTCCTCACCGTCGTCGAGGCCGCCGCCGGGCAGTTCCCACCAATGATGGCCTGGTTCGTCGGGGTCGAGCGCGTGGATCAGCAGTACGCGGTCGGCGGTGTCGAGCAGCAGCACACGGGCACCGATTCGCGGAGCGGTGCGGGTGGGGTTGGGCATCCGGCGATGGATCCTCGCAGTCGGTCTGGTGTTCGGTCCGGCAGCCGACGCAGGAGAAGTCGCGGGTTAGAACAGTGTCGGCTCCGGCTCGGCCTGTCCGCTGACTGCCGTGGTGGGGTCAGACGGTAGCAGCGGCGTGGCGGCAGTCATCGCCACCCGCACGGCGAGTCCGGAATGGTCGGTGAGCCGCGAGCCATCCGGCAACGGGTGCCTGGTCTCGTGGACGTACTCACACGAGGTGAGTCGCTCGAGTAGGGCGTGTGAGCCATGAGCATGGTCGTAGCGGTAACCGAGTTCGGGGCGCCGCGCCCAGCTGTGCTCAACGCGTTCGGGGTGCAGGTGCCGGAAGAGGTCGACCAGGCCGTGCCGGTCGGTCAGAGCGGTGTAGAAGGTGTATTCGAACGGTGCGAACTGCCCCCGGTGGGCGGGCTTATGGGTGGGTTCGAGCACGTTGAGGTCACCGAGTAGGAGCAGCGGCGCGTCGGCAGGGCCAATCCAAGTTCGCTCGGTGTCTTGATGTTGTCACGCTAGGTAGCGAGGAAGAGAAGTGCCCGGTTTCGATCCCGGCAAATACGCTCCGTCGTTTCTTTAATGCACTCCACCCCGTTCAATCGAAGTAGTCCCAGCGCTAAATTCCGGAGCGTCGCGATAGTGTGCGCCCCATTTCCTGTGTACGTTTGATTGGCGTCTTCTCTCCATGTGGTGTCGCGCACGTAGTGACTCTTATTCTCAATTCCCCAGTGCCCGCGGGTATGGATGTTCACATCAGCGGCGTTACTCTGATCACTGGGGCTGCTGGTGATGACGAACGCGATCTCCTTACTGAAACGGACTCCGGTGAGATCGAGAACATCGCGACGGACACAGGCAACCTGGCGGGCATAAGGGAAGTCAATCCCCGTCGCGTTGGTGATCCAGCACGACCGCCGTGTGATCTGGCCACGGTCATGCTCCTCAACAACATCATGGGCGGCTCCGGCAAGCAGCGTCACGCACTGGTCAAACACTTCTTTCCGCAGAGTGGGCTGATTTCCTTTGACGGTCATCAAGTAATCAAAATTACGTTTTCCTTTGACGTATTCAGCCGTGTCGCGTTGTGTATGGGCCGCGTCAAAGGTGACCAGGACACGCGTATCGCCGGGCACCGTGACGCCGGTGAGAAGACGCTCGACCTGAGTGATCTCATGGGTGCCATCAGGGACTCTGACCTGCGCGATCGTGACCGCCTCGTCATGAAGCATCGCGGAGAACAACGTCACCTGGCTATTATCATCAGTCCATGCCCCCTTCAGTACCTTCCCGTCGAGCGCGATCACCAGCAAGTCCTGGTCATTCCGGTGAGCGCGTTCACACAACCACGCGCCGACCAGCCGATCCAGCGCCTCGGCGTCGATGTCGACCAACACCCGCCGTATCACCGACCGACTCGGCCACGAATACCTGAAGGTGAACCAGTTCCACTTCCCGCCTAATTTTGCCAGCAAAGACTGGGGAAGATCGCAGGCTTGATCCGCGATCTGCCGGAAACCGGACGCGCCCGCCAGCACCGCGACCACGGAAACCGCCAGAACAAAAACAAGACTATGCCGCCGGCCTCGCGGGCTGCGCGGATCAGGCAGGCGCCCCAGCATGGTGAGCAGACTGGAAATATCCGCTTCATCAGAGGCGTCAGAGGCGTCAGGGTTTGACGAACCGACGAGGTAGTGCGAAACTGACACAGGATGACCTTCTCTCCGCGATGAGAATTTGTGTGACAGCAATCATCATCTCAACACGAGAAGGTCATCTTCAATATCCTGGCCTCGATATGGCCAAGATGTTTCCGTGAGTGCGGAATTGGTGCGCCACAGTACACGCTGGCTCGATTCAGACTTCGACCGCTTGACTACATACGGCTACCGAACAACAACAATAAGTGATCTTGGATTGGCCCTGGGTAGCGCACCGTGTCATTCATCGACGCAGATTACGGCGGTACCCGACGCGCACACTGGGAAACCACCGGCTCCAGCGTCGGCCGCCAGACAGCCATTCGGTGAAGGGCTGCAGGCACTTGGTGGACGCTCCAGGCCCGCCGCTCACTCGGGCGGTCCTGGACTGGCGATTCGAGGAAATCGGTCTTCTATGACTTCTGGACGCGCTGTCGGAGATCGAGGGCAAGCGTATGGCCCTGGGCTACATCAAAAACTTGATCACGATGCGGACTACTGGGAGTGCCCGACACACGACGGGTTCCACGAGTCGCAGCTGACGGTGTACCGATCGCCTCAC
>JBOHEO010000368.1:0-2861 GCA_050701055.1 Pseudonocardia sp.
GGTCGACCATGAGCTGTATCGTGCGGTCGTAGTAGCCCAGACCGTGACGGATACCGACGATGTCGATGCCGCGTAGGGCGATGTCCCCGGGTACCAGTCCGTTCAGCGGTTCGCCTGCCACCCCGATGACCGCCATGCGGCCGCCAGGTTCGAGCAGGTCGAGTCCGCGCGCGAACGCACTGCTCGCCCCGGACGCTTCAATGACCAGTGAGTAGGCGCCCGGTTCAGCCTGCTCGGGCCGCAACAGCCGGCGCGCGCCGCATTGACCGGCCAGCTCCAGGCCGGCGTCATCGATGCCGACGGCGTGGACGGTGCCCGCCAACCGCGCTGCAAGTTGGATGGCGAGCAGACCGATCGTGCCGGTCCCGAGAACGGCGACTCGGTCCGGTAAACCGCAGGCCACCCGGTCCAAGCCGCCGACGACGGTGACCGCGGGCTCGATGAGAGCTGCGGCGCGGTCCGGGACGGACACCGGCAGCTTGGTGAGTCCTGAGACCGGCATGCGGAGGAAATCCGCGGCCGCGCCCTGGTGACCGTACAGGCCGACCTCGGCGAGGTGTTCGCACAGGTTCCGGCTGCCGCGCTGGCACATCCGGCACAACCCGCACGTCAGCATCGTCTGGCCGACCACCCGATCACCGACCGTGACGCCGGTGGTGTCGGGACCGACCGCGACCACCACCCCACACCATTCGTGTCCAAAGACGATCGGATAGGGCGCGCGACCGTCGCGAATGTATGAGGCTGTGCCGTGGAAGAGTTCGAGGTCGGTACCGCACAGGCCGACCAGCTCCGGTCGCACCAAGGCGGTGCCCGGAAATGGCCGAGGGATCGGGATCGAGGACAGTGCGACCTTTTTCGGCGCGGTGATGGCCAGGGCAGTCATCTGGCCGCTCGGCCACGCCGGCAGACCGGCGCGCTGCAGGTCGTCGCGTGCGGCGGGAGGTGGGGTCAGGTCGGTGTCGGTCGTGCGGGCGACGTCGATGCTCACGAGATCACCGGCTTCCTGCCGGGAAGTGTCGCGGTGACCGCGGCGGGGAGGACGGTCAACCACAGCACATCCAAGCCGGCTGAGCCGGCGCGCAGCACGACCTGGTCACCGCCGTGGGGGGAGACCACCAGGTCACCCGGGTGCAACGGGTGGCCGGTGGCGTACCCCGGACCGTCGCTGACCTCCCCCGCTCCGCGCAGCGTGAACCAGACTTGCTCGGTGGCGTCGCGGCCGCGCAGCGCGAACTTGGTGCCGGGGGCGAGTCGCACGTGGTCGAACGACTCGCACTCGCTGTGCAACATCCCGCGGCGCGCGAGGGACCGCCAACGGATGCTTTCGCCGTCGGCGCCCAAGGTGCGGGCGGGGCTGGTGACGTTCGTGATGATCATCGTTGCCCGCCTTGCCCGTCGTCGTGCAGGGTTGCGACGGTGTCCGTCGGTACGTCCAGGCTCGCCTGGAAGTACTCCAGGCCATTCGCGCCGGCGACGACCGTGACCCGCGTCCCCAGCGGCAGGGTGACTGCCACGTCCGGCTCGAGGGTTACAGTGGTGTCACCGCTGGTGACCGTGCCTGTGCCGTGCAGCGTGAACAGGGTGTGCTCGGCACCCTCGGCGGCGATCTCTGCCTGTTCGGCCGGTGCCAATGTCACAAGTTGGATCACCCGCAGCGGTCCGGTCAGCCATCGGCCGGGGTCGATCTGGCCGGCTTGACGCAGGTTGATGACGGTCGAGTTGCTCATTGCCGCGCTCCTGTCTCCTTCTCGGTTTCCATCCTGTGGGCGCGGTGCAGCGCCATGGCTGTGGCTGGGCTCGACACCTCGATGACGAGCCAGCCCAGGCCCTCGGTCCCGGTGTTGCGCAGACCGTGCCGCGTCCCGACGCCGGTCAGGATCAGGTCGCCGGCCTGCACCTGGTACGGCCGGCCGTCCAGGGTGATCTGGCCGCGGCCCGAGAGGATGAAGTAGATTTCTTCGGTCCGGGTGTGCAGGTGCTCGCCGCTCACCCCGCCGGCCGGTATCCAGGCCCACTCCACGGCCTCCCAGGAACCGAACAGCCCAGCCCGCCGCGCCAGGCACTTCCACAGGGACAGTCCTTCGCTTCCGTGGACGCCGTACACCCTGGAGGGTTCGGCCAAGTCGGCGACCACGATGCCCTCACGCACGGCCGAGGGCCGATTCTTGCGCGGCCAGCTCGAACAGGGTTTCGGCTGCTCGGGAGAGCTCTACGTCGGTAAGGTCGTTGACGAAGCACGCTCCGCCTATGCCCACCGGAAGTGGCATACGTTGTAACCCGTCGCGGTGCCGGACGGTGTCGCGTAATGCCTCCTGGAGCAACCCTGGCTCGCACAGCGGGTGCCAGATCGGCAAGCGGAGCCGCCGCATCACAGTGAAGATGCGCTCGCGGTCGTGGGTGGTGACCAGGCCGCGTCCTTCGGCCAGCACCGTGGTCAGCGCCATATCGACATTGACGGCCTCGCCGTGGAGCAGCGCCGGCAGCGCGCGCATCTCCAGCGTGGGGCTGAAGGAGTGGCCGTAGTCGACGACCCGCTCCAGCTTGCTTTCCCACAAGTTGGGTTGGAGCTCTTCCAACATGCCGCCGACTGCTCGACTGAACACGTTCCTGGCCGCGATGTCGCCGATGGGAGTTACCCCCTCGAGCCGCTCCATGAGCAGCAGCTCGGCGTACTCGTCAAGAAGCTGGAAGAGATGCCGATCCTTGATCAGCCCGATCTTGAGTATTTCCGCCAGCCCATTGCTGATGTGCCGATCATCCAGAGTGGCCAGGAAGCGTCGATCCAGCAGCGCCACCGTGGACGGGAAGTAGGTACCCAGGCGGTTCTTGTGGTGCTCGAAGTTCACCCCGGTCTTGGC
>JBOHEO010000369.1:0-2839 GCA_050701055.1 Pseudonocardia sp.
CCAACACCCACATCCGGCTACTCACCCGCCGCGCCTACGGCTACCACAGCCCCGACGCGCTCATCGCCATGGCCACCCTCACCCGCGGCGGATGCTGCCCCAAACTCCCCGGACGATCATGAAAAGCGCCCACGGGAACGGCAGGAGACCCTCACCGAGGCTGAACGCGACACCGGCTTCGTCATCGTGGACGTCATACACCAATCGCGCGTCGAGCACGCGGGACAACGTTCGCCCCATCGCAAGCAGCGACTCAGCCTCACAGATCGACAGGAAGTCCACCGGGACCGATTCCATTGACCGCGCGAGTTGCCCGACCGAATAGAAGTCGGCCGGATGTACCAGCAGCACGTCACACGGCCAGTCCTCGGCCACGCCGTAGTCGGCGCCTCGATCACACAGAACGAGCGTCGCTGCCGCGCCCGCTCGGTAGCTGTATTCAGCCAGACCCAGCACGCGCGCGGGTGTTCCCGCGAGCGCCAGGCCGCGCCATACGTTCGGCGTGTCCAACAGGAACGTCACAGCCGGGGGAAGATTCACGACATCCTCCGCCCGTACGCATTCGAAGCCTCACAGCCTTCGCCGCCAAACTGGGCTTCGATCATGTACCGGATACCGTCATGAAACGACACTCGCGGCCACCACGGCACTATTTCCCGCAAACGGTCAGGAACAGCGCACAGATTCGGGCGGATCTGGCGGCGCAAGCGGTCGTGATCCAGTTGTACATCGACCTCACGGCCGATCAGCTCTGCAACCGCCTGCACCAACTCACACCCGCGCGTGGCGGTTCCGGTCCCAATGTTGAACACCCCCGGTTGGCCCACGTGCAGCAGCGTTACCAGGGCTTCTGCGGCGTCTTCGACGTAGACGAAATCGCGGGCAGACTCCAAATCACCCAGCCGGAGAACGCTACCGTGGCGGAGTTGACGTAGCACCTCGGGAAGCAGATGCGGATGAGGATCACCAGGGCCGTATACATTAAACAGGCGTACAACGGCGATCGTACATCCGTCTAGTCGGTGCCCCTGGTCGCGCAACAACCGCTCGCCCAGCAGTTTTGACACGCCGTACACGCCAATCGGCCCAACGGGATCATCTTCACTGTGCGGGTGCGCACTCACGTCGTATACGTCGGCAGTCGAGGCGAAGATAACCCGCTCCGGCGGATGTTCCGCGCACGCGTCAAGGAGATGCTGCGTACCCATAACGTTGACCTCCAGCGTTTCCGCCGGAAACCGTTCACAGTGCGGGATGAAATGCCGCGCGGCTAGATGCACAACTCCCCACGGACGTTCCATTGCGACCAATACCGCCAAGGCCGCCCGGTGGCGGATGTCCGCGACTCGTACCACGACCTGCGGTCTGTCGTTGAACTCATCCAACGTCCTCAACGTTCCGGCGCTACCGTCATCAACCGCGACGACTCGAAACCCGTCGCGAAGTAGGCAACGAACAACGGGAACCCCGATGAGACCGGCTGCACCGATAACGAGCACGGTACGACCGGTCTGACGATCGTCGATCACATGGCCCTCTGCAACCATCAGATATTTCCTTTGAAATAGTGGCTGGAGTCCGTGAGAGTGATTATTTTTTGTATGCCTATCCTTCGGTGTGGCGGGAACCCAGGCCAATGGCCTTGCTTTAACCAGGTGATCGGGGTCGGAGGCTGTGGAGTTCGATGCGTCGGGTGACGGTGATGATGCTGGGCTCGTCGGGCTTGCGGGCGGGGAAGTCGCCGGCCTTCTTGGTGCGTCGTGGGCTGGCCCGGTCGGGGCGGTTGCGGACGAAGAAGGCGGGATCGAGGATCTTGAGCAGGAACGTGGCCACGGTCAGGTCAAGATCCTGAGGGGGGGAAAGCCGCCGAGACGGTGTCGGTCGCGGCGGCCAGAGCATGCGGGAAGCTGATCTTCTCGGGTGGGATGCCGACGGCGTCGACAGCGGCCCCGATGAGGGTGTGGATGGCTTGGTAGACCGCGAACAGCGCCCACATCTCCTGGGCGACGCCCTCGGGATCGCGGCTGCGTAGCACCGGCATACCCGCGCCCATGTCGGTCTTGTGGTGCCCGATCACGGTCTCACATCCCCAGCGCATCGGGTAGGCGCACGCCAGGTCCAGCGCCGGGTACGCCTCGATGTCGAGCAGGTCGGTGATCAGCGCGAACACCTCCGAGAAGGTCTCGGTGCCGTCGGGGCTGGTGGTGTGCACGGTGTACTCGATGACCCGCACCGTGATCGACGGATCCTCGCAGCGGCGGGCCGGGTTGAGCACGGCCAGGTAGGTGCCATCGGCAAGGATCTCGGTCGGAGTCAGCTTGAACGACGCCGAGGCCCGCCACAGGATGTGCGCCCCGGTGGCGAGCACGTCGTGGGCCAGGGCGTGGGACAGGGTGGGGTCGACCGCACGGCGAGGTGGCTGCGGGTGCAGGTCCTTTTCCGTGCGGCCTCCCTCCGAACCCGGCGTGCCCGTTTCCGGGCACCGGGCTCTCCGGTGATCTACTGCGTGAGGGTGCGCGCGGTGCCCGAGTGGATCGTGTCGTAGCAGCTGCGGCAGACCACGAGGGTCTTTCTCCGTCGCTTGGCCATGGCCCGTGTCCATTCGGGTTGTGGTTCGGGTCCTGCGAGGTCTGCCAGGCGGGCGGCGTGGTGTACATGGATGTCGTCCGTGCTGGCACACCGCTCGCACCTGCCGCGCCGGAGTCGTTTGAGCAGCTCCCGACGCGGATAGGTGGGCCCTGGTGGGCTGTCGTTAAGGACCGCCGACCTCGTGCGCTGTAGCGGGATCCCGCCGAACCGTGCGACCAGTGGTTGCCTGCCCGACCGCTCGACCCGGGCC
>JBOHEO010000370.1:0-2764 GCA_050701055.1 Pseudonocardia sp.
GGTGGCTGGCCTACGACGCCGGGCGGGCACAGCAAGCGCGGCAGTGGTGGCTGGAGGCCTGCCATCTCGCCGACCTGTCCGGTGTCCCCGACTCCCGGGTAACCGCCCTGGCCTCCATGTCTCACCAGGCCGGCGACGACCCGCGTCGCGCCAACGAGACGGTCGACCTCGTCCAAGCGGCCACGGCAGCCGCCGGGGAGCAGGCATCCCCCACCCTGCTATCGCTGCTAGCCGCCCGGGAGGCCGTGGGACACGCCTGGGCCGGGGACCGCGCGGCGGCCACCGCGTCGATCGCGCAGGCCCGCCGCCAACTGGACCAAGGACGACGGGGTAACGAGCCGTTCTGGCTGGACTTCTGGGGACCAGCCGACCTGGCATGGCAGGAGAGCCGGGTGGCGCTGGCACTCGGACAGGGCAAGCTCGCGTTGGGAGCGGCCCGCGCCGCGCTGACCACCAACGACGCAGCCACCTACCCGCGCAACCACACCCTCTACACCGTCGGCCTCGGCTCAATATTGACCCAGACCGGTCAGTTCGACGAGGCCATCGCGGTCACCCGCGACGCCATACAGCGAGTGGACGCGATGCGTGGCTGCGAACGGGCCATCACCCAACTGCACCACACCCTCAACCTGCTGGAACGGCAGAACTACCCACCCGCCACGTCCTTCGCTACAGCAGCCCGCCAGCTGCTGCCTGCTTCCGCATGACCACTGAAGGTCATGCCGGCCTGGAACAGCTCACTCTGCGCCAGCACGGTGCAGACACCGCGCTGGCGCAGAGTGGTACCGCCCACGGGCTCTACGCCGAGATCTATGCCGAGCCGCCGTACTATGAGCACCCGCCGACGTAGACGACACGATCGACGTCGAAGCCCCGACACGCCGCAGCGCCACCACCACGGTGATCGATCCGAGAGACACCTCAACGCTGTCTCGATTGCGCGGTGGATCGAGGCTCAGTCCTTACCTGGGGGCTGCGCCGCTACCGCGATGCACTCTTTCGTATGTGCGAGGAACTCGACGAGCCGGCCCTGATGAGCCGGATGCCCGTCACCCTCCGGCGTCTGTCCACACCCGACCGGCCGACGCCCTGGGCTTCGGCCGGAGACGCCAATCAACAAAGTTGGGGACGCGTCACCACCTCCGAAGTGCCTAGCGTCGTCGGGTGGCCGGCGCGGACCGGCCACGTCGACGAGCCATGAGGATGCGGGATGCCCAAGATCTACGCGACATGCCCGCAATCCAAGGATGTGGATCGATCGAGGTATCTGGCCGGGGTGGCGGACGTGGCCCGGTGGAGCGAGCGGGCCGGCTGCACCGGCATCCTGGTGTACACCGACAACGGCATCGTCGACCCGTGGCTGGTGTCCCAGGTGGTGATCGAGGCCACCGAACGGCTCTGCCCGCTGGTCGCGGTGCAGCCGGTGTACCTGCACCCCTACGCGATGGCGAAGATGGTCGCCTCGATCGCGTTCCTGCACGGCCGCGCGGTGCACCTCAACATGCTGGCCGGCGGATTCCGCAACGACCTGCTGGCGCTGGGCGACAGCACTGCCCACGACGAGCGTTACGCGCGCACCGTGGAGTACACGCGGATCGCGATGGACCTGCTCCGGGGACAGGCGCCGGTCAGCGTCGACGGGCGGTACTACTCCGTCACCAACCTGAGCCTGGCCCCCGCGGTGCCGGCGGGGCTCGTGCCGGAGGTGCTGGTGTCGGGTTCGTCACCGGCCGGGCTGCACGCGGCCCGGGCCCTGGGGGCGACCCCGGTGAAGTACCCGCAGCCTCCGGGCGAGGAGCAGACCTGGGTGGGTGAGGACGCCGACTTCGGTGTGCGCGTGGGTGTGATCACCCGGCCGGACGCGGACGGGGCGTGGCGCGTGGCGCACGACCGTTTCCCTGCGGACCGGGCCGGGCAGATCACCCACCGGTTGGCCACCGCGGTCTCGGACTCGCACTGGCACCGTCAGCTGTCCAGGAGACCGGACTCCCCCGACGGGACCGGTGAGCCGGATCCCTACTGGCTCGGACCGTTCCAGAACTACCAGACGTTCTGCCCCTATCTCGTGGGCAGCTACGACAGTGTCGCCCGGATGCTCGCCCATTACCTGGACATCGGCTCGAACACCTTCATCCTCGACATCCCCGCGGCGGAGGAAGAGCTCGTCCACATCGGCGCGGTGTTTGCCAAGGCACAGGAACTGGTGGCGGCGTGATCACCCATTTGCAGGACTATCTCACCCGTTCCGCGGAGCGCCATCCCACCGCCGGCGCCCTGGTCATGGGTACCGAACGGGTGACCTACGGCGAACTCGAGGCGGAGACCAACCAGCTGGCCCGGCTGATGCGCGAGCTCGGCTGCGGCGAGGGCTCGCGGGTGTGCGTGCTCGCCGCCAAGTCACCACGGACGGTGGCCGGCCTGATCGCGGTTCTCAAGGCCGGCGGCACGTACATCCCCGTCGACAGTGCCAGCCCGCCCGCGCGGGTGGCCAAGATCTTCGACGCGGCGGAACCGAGCCTCGTCCTGGCCGACCAGTCTGCGGTGGACCTCATCGACGGGCTGATCGACGCCGGAGCGCTGTCCCGGTTGCTCACCCCGATCGGTTCGGTCGATGCCCGCCTGACCGGCGCCCGGTTCGCCTCCATCGTCGATCGCACCGACGTGGCCGGGCTCCCGACCGGCCCCGTCCCCCGGTCCACGTCGGCGGGTTACCTCGCCCACCTGCTGTTCACCTCGGGGTCGACGGGCGCACCCAAGGGCG
>JBOHEO010000371.1:0-2738 GCA_050701055.1 Pseudonocardia sp.
CCGGCCGCGCAACGACGCCGTGGCACGGTCGCGCAGCGACGGCCGGGCCCGTTCCTCGAACGCGTAGCCGAGCAGCGCGAACGCCAGCACGGTCACGGCGATGGCCAGCCCCGGCGAAACGACCCACCACCGCCAGGCGTCGGTGAGAAAGGCGCTGCGGGCGTGCGCGAGCGACAGCATCGTCCCCCAGCTCTTGGCGGTGAGGTCACCGAGCCCGAGGAACGCCAGCGACGCCTCGAGATCGGCGACGGCGAGTTCGTCATCCTCGTCGGGCCTTCCGGGTGAGGGAAGTCGACCACCCTCAACATGATCGCCAGCCTGGAGGAGATCACCTCCGGCGAGCTGCGTGTCGGCGGGGAACGGGTCAACGAGCGGGCCCCCCGGGACCGCAACGCTCTCAGAGATGGCCTTTGCGGCGGCGATGTTTGGCCACGGCCGGTTCCGGGTGACGGCCCAGTACGGAGCGCAGTGCTGCGGTCCACCCTCGTTGCTTCGGTGGTGGGGTCCTGAGCAGTTCGTCGCACGAGCTGCAGCGCGGTCCGGGTGGGGTAGTCATCGCGCACACCAGCACCAGGTGGCCGCAGACCGCGTGGTAGGGGCCTTGGCCCGTGGCGACGGCTTCCATCTCCTCGAGGGTGATGGCGTGATCGCGGCCGTCGGTGGCCGAGATCAGCCACACCAGTAGGCGGCGCCGGGGCACCGGTGTGGCGCGGCCGCGACGCAGCATGCGGCGCGCGTCCCGGTGCGCGGCGATCATGGTGGGCGCCACAGATCATCGGCGGTGCCCATCAGCGCGGGCAGGCCGCCTCGCCTACCCGTATCCGTCCATGCGGGTCGCCCGGTCGTCATCGATCGGATGCAAGCTTGCGCCGTGTGAGCGCCCCCGGTCGAACACGATCTGCGCGGTGAGTGCCGTGCAGCGCCGGGCCAGCAACCGTATTCGGCCAACGTCCGCGCTGCCGACCACACCGGTGCCGACCTACCCGACCTGGCGGAGGTGTATCCACTCGGCGGGCCGGTCACGGCGCCACCACCCATAGGTGCGCGTGCGCGTCCCGGGCAAGGCGGGTGAGCATGAGGTCTTGCAGGATCGGGTGCTGTGCGAGATGGTCCAGTGTGGGCACGACCACGTGGTGCGCGTGTGCCCGCTGGAGTTCTCGGGTCAGCTCGTCAAAGGCACCGTGGTAGCCGGGCTGGTACTCGTGAAAGGTTGTGGCGAAGCAGAAGCCTGCCGTGTCGGCCAGTTCCTGAAGGCTCCGCTCCATCCGGCGTATCGCGGGGTCGTCGAGATCGTCGGTGACCCGCAGGTAGCCGTAGATCAAGGGTTTCATCACTCTGACTCCTCCGAGGTTGGAAGGTCAGACCGGCGACGGGTGATGGGGAGGGGCCATCGTCGCCGGTCTGACCAGCTCACGGGCGGTGCTCACAGCACCGCGAGGTTGTGCGATCACCGGCCCCGAGCTGAGCAGGACCATGCGGGTAGATCGCCCATTGGCCGCCCATGGTCGATTGGTCAGGGCCGGACAGTGGGGAAGGGTGGACTCGACTGGCGGCCGGGGAACGGGACACCGACCGCCAGTCGAAGACCGAGCCCGGGCCGGGAGCGCGATCGAGGCGATCGCGCAGGGCCACAGGGTGTGGGAGTGGTAAGACGATCGAGTCCTCTCCGTTGTCGCGCAGCCCGTCGCCCACCCCTTTCCTCCCGTGTGTTTATGCAGCGTCGGTTGGACGTGACTCCGGGGATAAACGGATTGCGGCGATGATGCGGAAGACTCGTGGTTCCTCTGTCGCGCAGTGCAGCACCACGCCGATGGTGAGCCGGCCGCGCGTGTCCAGCGTGGCTACTGGTGTCGCGGCATCGGCCGGGACGCCCTCGCGGACGAGCAGCCCCCGCACGACACGTTCGGCTTCCTGCGCACGGACGTAGGCAGCGACGAGCGCGCGCACGTCGGCCGGACGCACTGCCTGTG
The DNA here is from genome assembly GCA_050701055.1 of Pseudonocardia sp. Classification (GTDB taxonomy): domain Bacteria; phylum Actinomycetota; class Actinomycetes; order Mycobacteriales; family Pseudonocardiaceae; genus Pseudonocardia. The sequence continues at coordinate 1,971 of JBOHEO010000371.1, forward strand.
GTACTTCCGTGAAGAAGTCGATCTCCTCCGAACTCTTCCTGTGCTCCATCCCGACACCCGCTCCCGCGCTCGTCGCGGGGAACCCCAACCTGCTGCTGCTCGGTCGGCCGAACAGCCACAGACAGCACGGAGGACCCCGGTACCATCGGCACCGGGGCCGCTGCCCCCAGCCGGGCCGCCCGCGCTCTGTCCGGGTGCGGGGCGGCCCGGCGCGCGCTTCCCGTCAGGTGCGACCAACTCGGCCGCCGCGCGCCGTCGAGGAGCAGCAATTCCATGTCCCCTACAATCCGGCAAGCAGGCCGAGCACCATCACCTCACACTGACCTCAGAGCACGTCACAGCCGCAGGGGGATGCCAGGACAGTGGACGACACACCGCGCGCTGAGCCATGCTGGGGAGAGCTCCTACGGGAGTGGCGCGAGAGTACGATGCGCTGGTCTCAGCAGGAACTCGTTGATCGAGTAGTTCAGCTTGCGTACCGTACCAACGCGGAACGCGGAACTGATCTTAACGTTGGCCTTCTTCAGAAGTGGGAGAACGGGACCGTTCGACGTCCCCACTTTTCTTATCAGCGACTCCTCGCCGAGCTAGGTGCACCGATACCCGATCAGGCAAGTAGGAGAACGCGATCAGACTTCGTGAGGTCCGGTAACCAATCTGATGTCTCAAACCGGCAGCAAGCCGACGCTGGGCAAGTTTCTGCCGACGCGGGGAACTCGACGTCGAGTACGGCCGCGCTCTGGACCCCGGAGCACGCCGACACTAACT
>JBOHEO010000372.1:0-2700 GCA_050701055.1 Pseudonocardia sp.
GAGCTGGCCGACGTCGGGCTCGGGCAGCGGCCCGCCACGCTCGGTGACCCGCCGGCGCGACGAGGTCCGCCGGCCACGGTCGGCGAGGTCGAGCACCGCGCCACCGGTGTCCTCGGCGGCGGGACTGAACCCGGCCCCGCGCAGACCCTCGAGCAGCTCCGCGAGCGGCAGCGGCGACACCGCCACCGTGGGGGCGATCCGGCGCAGCTCCAGCCCGACGGTCGCGGGATTCGCGAGTGCCTCGGCAATGAGCGCCTCGTCGTCGGAGCGCAGGAACGACGACGCCGTCCCACCGCGCAACCGGCCGTGCCGGCGGGCGATGTCGTCGACGAGGTAGGTGAGGCCCTGCGGCACCGGGGTGGCCGAGCGCCGGGCGAGCAGCTCGTGCAGGTCCGCGGCACTGCGCCCGGCGTCCAGCGCGCGGCGGACGGTGGCGTCGGTGAACCGGTAGACGGTGGCCCCACCCGCGGACTCGACGTCGGCCAGCAGATCGAGCTCCCGGGCGAGCTCGGGCTCCAGCGGGCCGGGGGCCACGGCGGTGAGGTCGGCCTGGAGCAGCACGTGGTCGACCGGGTCGGGCAGGGTCGCGCGCAGCGCGGCGACCAGGCCGGTGGGATCGGCCAACAGCGCCCGTCCGGGGGTGGCGAGCGCGTCGAGCGCGACCACCCCGAGCACGGTGGCCTCCGCCAGCACCCACGTGACGACCTCGTCCCGCAGCCGTCCCCCGCGGCGCGGCGCCCGCCAGGCGAGCACATCGGCCAGCACGGCGGGTGAACCCACGGCCGTGCCGGGCGGCAGCTCGGCTAGCCCGCCGAGAACGCGACGCCGGTCGCGCGGGGCGAGCGGACGGCGCACGGCATCCGACAGCGCCGCGATCGGCCGGCCGGCCTCGTCGCGGCGCCCGACCAGCCCGGGTAGCCGGGGCAGCTCCAACCACGACCGGGCGAGCAGCGACCAGCGCAGCTCCGGGCCGCCTGCCGCCCACAGGTCAGCGCCGGTGGTGGGCATCCACTCCGAACCCGGACCGTCGCTGGCCCCGACCAGGTCAGCCCCGACGGCGAGCTCCACCAGCAGCGCGGCGACCATCTCGTCGGCGTCGACCTCCCTGGCGACCCGGCGCAGCTCCCGCACCCCCAGACCGCCCAAGCGCAACGCCGGCGGCGGGGTGCGGCCCCAGAACCCGACGAGCAGCTCGACCTGGCGCAACACCCGGAGCGCGGCACCTCCGGCCGTACCGTCCACCACCTCGGCGCCGCGGGTGTACGACCGCAAAGGGGGTGGCGAAGCGACAATGGTGCCGAGCGGGCGGGTGCCGCGCAGCGCGAGACCCACCTGACGGGGCAGCTCCACCGTCTCCGGGTCCACCCGCAGCAGCAAGCCGCGGGCGAGCAGCCGGCTCACCGCGCTGGTCGGGTCGGAGCCGGCGCGGCTGCGGCCGATCGGCGGTCCGGCGGCGAGCACGTCGAGCACCCGCCGCTCGTCGGGGTCGACGGCGGCCAGCAGTTCGGGCAGCGCGCTGGAACCGGTCGGGCCGCCGACGACCCGTCCGAGGCCGGCGGGGTAGCGGGGTACCACGTCCCGGGCGGCCCGCACGAGGTGCAGGCAGTCATCGGCGTTCCCAGCGGGCGACCCCCACACCAGCGCCCGTTGCCGGAGCACGCTGAGTGCCTCCGCGACGGGGGCGGCACCGATGTCGGGCCCCAGGAGGCGACGCACCTCGGCCGGTGCGACGGGGGCACTGTCGGCGTCGGCGACGACGAGCGCCTCCAGGACAGCCAGGCTGACGGTGTCGAGGTCGTCGCATGCGCGGTGCACCGATGCCCGAATACCGGCGCGGGCCGCCAGCACCGTGAGGTCCACCGGTGGCGGCACCGCGAGGTCGGGCCGGCACCGGAGCAGGACGGCGAGCATCTCGTCATCCTGGGCGCGCAGCCAGTCGACCAGCGGGATGTGCATAGGGCGTCCACGGTAGTAGTCGCCTTCGGATGCGGGATACTCGGCGGCAACAACGACCGTGAGCACCGACCCCTGAGGAGGTCACCGTGGCCAAGCCGCTGCGCCCGGGCCGGATCGATCCGACGTGGCCCCAGCTACCCGACGGCGAGCATCCCGTCAGTGAGCTCGCGAGCCCGACGCAGGGCGCGCTGTCCCCGTTCGGCGACGTGGAGTTCCCGGTGGAGCAGGTGCCCTACGTGCATCCGGTGACGGAGATCAACCAGTAGTCGTGCCTGCCGGACTGTTGCTCGCCGCTGGGGCCGGCCGGCGGATGGGGCAGCCCAAGGCGCTCGTCGAACTGGCCGGTGAGCCGCTGGTCCGTCGGTCCCTGCGCGTGCTCGCCGACGGCGGTTGCGCCCCGCTGCTGGTGGTCCTCGGGGCGACTGCCGCAGCCGTGCGCGCCGTGCTGCCCGCAGGGGTGCACGCGGTGATCGCACCGCACTGGGCAGAGGGCATGGGAGCATCGTTGCGGGCCGGGCTCGCCGCGTTCGAGGAGTTGGAACCCGAACCGGACGCCGCCGTGGTGCACCTGGTCGACCTGCCGGGGGTTACGGGGTCCGCGGTCGCCCGCCTGGTCGGGGCCGGAGCCGGGACGGATGTCCTGCTGCGCGCGGCATACGCCGGCCGCCCGGCGCACCCCGTGCTCATCGGGCGGTCGCACTGGGTCGGCGTCGGCGCCGCGGCCATCGGCGACGCGGGCGTCCG
>JBOHEO010000373.1:0-2696 GCA_050701055.1 Pseudonocardia sp.
TTGCACAATTCATCGCCACCCACGGCGACGTCATGACTTCTGAGCCCGGATCCACCGAGTGGGTTTCGATGATTATCTTCGGAATGAGTTGATCATTGTTCTCGGTGCCAGCCGTGTCTGGGTGTGCGGTATCCGCCGGTCTGTCCGGCTTTTCCACAGTGACGGTCGGTCGGGCCTTGCGGCCGGGGGGGACAGATCAGGCGGCGCGGGTCGGTGGTCGGTGGATCACGGCGTGGAGGCTGTCCCAGGCGGGTTGCCAGGGCCAGTGCTGGGGTAGGTGCAGGGTCAGCCGGCGAGCGCTGCGGGCCAGCCGGGCGGGGACGTTGATCAGGTGGGCGCGGATCGTGGCGGTGGTGGCGCGGGCGTGAAAGGCGCCGGCCAGGGCACCGGCGGCGCGGGTGAGATTGTGCGCGATCGCCCACAGCACCGCCCAGGCCGCGTTGGCGGGGAACGTGCCCGAGGGCAGGTGAGCCAGAGCGCTGGCGGCGGCGTCGGCGAGGACCTGCTCGATGATCGCGTGGCCGCGGTGGGTGGACTCGGCCTGCAGCATCTCGAACCCGCTGGTGACGAACACCGCGTGGTAGCGCCAGAGATCAAAGAGTCCGTCTTGTCCGGCAGCGTGGTGCGGGTTGAGGCGTTTGACCCGCCGCACTATTAACCGGCCGGTGACCTGCTGAGACTTCGGCCGGGAGGTGAAGGCGGTGTAGCCGATCTCGGCGACCTCGGCGTCGGAGACCAGCTCACCGGTGTCGGGGTCGCAGAACGCGTCCGGGTAGTGGATCGCGGTCCAGGCGGTCTCGGGGATCTGGGTGATGGCGGTGTTCACCGAGGGGTTGGAGCCGGTCGTCAGGGAGATATACGCGTCGTAGCGGGCCGCGGTCGTGGCGATATCAGCGGTGTAGAACTTCGAGTCGGCACGCACGACGATCCGTGCCGTGGGCGCGATCGCCCGCACCGTGCTCAGGGCCTCGGCCAGGAACCGGGCCCCTCCGCGCACGTCGGCGGCCTTGCCCCGGCGCATCCGGATCGCGACCATCACCGGCCGCGCGATCGGAGTCGAGGCGGTGGCGATCAACGGGTGCAGCGTCTTCTTGCCCTTCAACCGCCCGACCGCCGCCCCTTGTTTCTGGTAGCCGTAGACCTGCCGGTGGGTGGAGTCCAGGTCGACGAAGACCACCTCCTCAGCACCGGGCAGTAGCGGTGTCTGCTCGGTGAGCCGGATCAGCGTCTGGCGCAGCACCGCGTTGAGCTGCTGCACGTGCCCGTGGGTGAACGCCCGCAGAAACGTGCCCAGCGTCGAGGGAGCCCGGATCTCATCGAACACCACCGCGTTGCCCGCATGCCGCAGCCGGTCCACATCCTCGATCGAGTCCGCCCCGGTGACCATCCCGGCCACCAGCGACATCACCTTCGCCGCCGGGTTCGCCCCGGCACTGTTATCCGCCCCCGTGATCGTCAGATGCTCAGCGACCAGCTCGGGCAGCCCGACCTGCTCGGCCAACGCGACCACCGGCACCAGCCCAGCATCCGCGATCAGATTCAGCTCATCAAACGCGACCTTCACCCCGGTCGCGGCATGGGACGATTGCATCTCGCGGGTGCTCCCTCACTCTGGACGACAGATCCCTCAACAAGAGCCATCGTCCCAGGTCAGGCAGCACCCGCGTCATCATCCCCACCCACTCCCATCAATTCCGCCGGTGGATCCGGGCTCAAGTGGTCAGTGCGTCACCCGGCTTGACCTGGGGCGAGGGCTCGTACGCTAGTTCGCGAATCGGGCAGTTCCTACCCGCCCCTGATTAGGCCCGATGTGAGCCTTCGTGAGGGTCCCAGATCGGACCGGGTGGTGTCCGACGCACTGACCGCTTGAAACCGCCCTTCTTTCAGTAAAGACGTGGGGTTGCCCAGACCGTCTCCCCGGATATGCATCCCGATGGTGACATCGTCAGCAGGATACCGGTTGCGCCTCGGATGTCCACATCTATCGCTGCTGGACGTTGCCAGCTCCCTGCTCTCGACACGACTTCTTCTTCGTCGCTGTACCTGTCATCGTTGTTCCTGTCGGCGTATACGGTGAAGCTGACTACCTCATTTCGGTCCTGTGCGCGGATCGTATCGGCGATGCCCACGTCGGTGATAAAACGCTGATAGGGGTGGTCCAGTTCATACGTGACACTTACAGGGTCGCAGTAGAGGTCGATCATTGCCAGGCTCTGCGGGTATTCCTTGTCAAGTATCGTCCATGAGCCTGTTGAGAGTGCAGTGCCGCGTGGCGACAAGACCGGATCTGCGAGATACACCGGTTCTCCGGTGGGTGGCGGTAGTTGCGTCTCAAATGGCGATGACGCAGCGGCGGCTGAGGTCGTCGGGATAGGAGTCGTGGTGGTGGGTGGCGTGGTGTTCGATGAGGTCGCCGGTACTGGCAGTGAACCTGTGGTGTCCGGAGAATCGTTGCTGCTGGTCAGGTTGATGCCGTAGGCCGTTGCCGCGAGGACAACGGTCACTCCGGCCACGACGCGCAGTACTCCTCGTCTCTTGCTTCCAGGACGATCTACTGGACTGGTGCCGAGATCCTGGCCGGCAGGTGGCGGGGGATCGGCGGTGTAGGCGGCTAAACGCTGAAGGACGCCGAGTGGTGGCCAGTCGCCTGATGTGGCGCCGAGCGAAGCAATCGAATCAATGATGTCCCGTAACTG
>JBOHEO010000374.1:0-2665 GCA_050701055.1 Pseudonocardia sp.
GGCGCCGTCGCCACCCTGCGGGCCGCGGCGCCGCTTCCCGATCCGGCACTCGGCCTCGTCGCGGCTCAGCTCGGTGCGGGTGCGGCCGTCGAGGCGGTGGCCGACCGCCTGGGCTGGACCACACGTTCACTGCACCGCCGCAGCCGGGCCGCATTCGGCTACGGCCCGGCCGCGCTCCGGCGCATCCTGCGGTTCCGCCGTGCGGTCATGCTCGCGTTCGACGGGGTTGCGCCCGTCGAGGTCGCGCTCCGCACCGGCTATGCCGACCAGTCGCACCTGTACCGGGAGGTCCGCATCCTCGCCGGTGTGCCGCTGGGTCAGCTGCTCCGGGGAGCGAAGAGGTCCACCCCGTTGCCGTCGGGGTCGTGCACCACGGCGTAACGCTGGCCCCAGAACGCGTCGAACGGCGCCAGCTCACCGTGGTGGCCGGCGCCGGTCAGTTCCGCGTACGCGGCGTCCACCGCGGCCGGGTCGGGCAGCAGGAACGCCAGGTTCATCCGGCCACCGGGGGCCGGCGGCGTCCAGCCGGGGAGGAACGAACGGATCGTCTCCTCGGTGTCGAACGCCAGCCGCAAGCCGCCGGGCAACGCCGCCTCGACGTGCGGCTCACCGTCAGCGCCGTCGGGTACCTCGATGCCGAGCCGCCGGTAGAATGCCAGCGCTTTCGCCATGTCCGCCACCACGATGCCCACGACGTCCAGCCTTGCCTCAATGCTCATACCCCGGACGCTAACGCCCGCGGGAGCACCCGTCGTGAACAAATCGGACATCTGTCGCGACGAACGTGACCGGACGCACTGCCGACATCGGCGGCGGCGGTGCTCGGGAACCGCGCGGTGAACGAATGGCACTGTCGTCCAGTAGATCTGGACGACAGTGCCATTCGTTCACTGGGCCGCGGCGCTACAGGTACTGGCCGGTGTTCGAGGCGGTGTCGATCGCCCGTCCGGACTCGGCGTTCTTCCCGGTGACCAGCGTGCGGATGTAGACGATCCGCTCCCCCTTCTTGCCCGAGATCCGCGCCCAGTCGTCGGGGTTGGTGGTGTTGGGCAGGTCCTCGTTCTCGGCGAACTCGTCGACGATCGCGTCCAGCAGGTGCTGGACCCGCAGACCGGGCTGGCCGCTCTCGAGCACCGACTTGATGGCCGCCTTCTTCGACCGGTCGACGATGTTCTGGATCATGGCTCCGGAGTTGAAGTCCTTGAAGTACAGGGTCTCCTTGTCACCGTTGGCGTAGGTGACCTCCAGGAACCGGTTCGCCTCGGTCTCGTCGTACATCCGCTCGACGACCCGCTGGATCATCGCGTCGATGCACGCCGTGCGGTTGCCGCCGAACTCGGTGATGTCGTCGTCGTGGATCGGCAGCGTCGACGTCAGGTACTTGGAGAAGATGTCCTGCGCCGCCTCCGCGTCCGGACGCTCGATCTTGATCTTCACGTCGAGCCTGCCGGGCCGCAGGATGGCCGGGTCGATCATGTCCTCGCGATTCGAGGCACCGATCACGATGACGTTCTCCAGACCCTCCACGCCGTCGATCTCCGCCAGCAGCTGCGGCACGATCGTGGTCTCGACGTCGGAGGACACGCCGGATCCGCGGGTGCGGAAGATGGAGTCCATCTCGTCGAAGAACACGATGACCGGCGTGCCGGCCGAGGCCTTCTCCCGGGCCCGCTGAAAGATCATCCGAATGTGCCGCTCGGTCTCCCCGACGAACTTGTTGAGCAGCTCGGGGCCCTTGATGTTGAGGAAGAACGCGCGGCCCTGGTCGTCGCCGCGCACCGCCGCCACCTTCTTGGCCAGCGAGTTCGCCACCGCCTTGGCGATCAGCGTCTTGCCGCAGCCGGGTGGGCCGTAGAGCAGCACGCCCTTGGGCGGGCGCAGCTCGTACTCCTTGAACAGCTCGGCGTGCAGGAACGGCAGCTCCACGGCGTCGCGGATCTGCTCGATCTGGCGGAACAGGCCACCGATGTCGGAGTAGTCGACGTCGGGCACCTCCTCCAGGACGAGGTCCTCGACCTCGGCCTTGGGCACCCGCTCGTAGGCGTAGCCGGCCTTGGTGTCGACGAGCAGCGAGTCGCCCGGCTTGAGCGGCACGAAATCGATGTCGTCGGTGGGCAGCGTGAGCGGTGCGGCGAGCCACACCACTCGCTCCTCGTCGGTGTGCCCGACGACGAGCGCACGCCCGGCCAACCCGGCGGTGGGCTCGGCGAGCACCTCGCGCAACGAGCACACCTCGCCGATCCGCTCGAACTCACCCGCCTCGACGACGGTGAGCGCCTCGTTGAGCCGGATGGTCTGCCCACTGCGCAGCTCGTCGGTGGACACCGCCGGGGACACCGCGACCCGCATCCGACGCCCTGAGGTGAACACGTCCACCGTCTCGTCGGCGAACCGGGCCACGAACACGCCGTAACCGCTCGGTGGCTGGGCGAGCCGGTCGACCTCCTCGCGCAACGCGATGAGCTGGCCGCGCGCCTCCTTGAGGGTCTCGGTCAGCTTCTCGTTGCGTGTGCTGAGCTGGGACAGGCGGCTGGCCGACTCGGCGAGGCGCTGCTCCAGGATCCGGGCATGGCGCGGCGACTCGGTGAGCTTGCGGCGAAGTAGCGCGACCTCCTCTTCGAGGAAGCGAATCTGTGCGGTGGCCTCAGCCGGGCTGAGGTCCCCG
>JBOHEO010000375.1:0-2657 GCA_050701055.1 Pseudonocardia sp.
GCGGTGCGCACCTCGCTCGCGGGCCGCCCCGCCGCCGACGCGCCGGCCAGCACCGCGCTGGCCAGCACCGCGCCGGCCACGACGAGCAGGAGGACGAGCAGGGCGGCGCCCACCCGGCCGCGTGTTGTTCGGGGCACCTGACGAACGCTAGGCGAGGACTCCGACAGTTCGGCCGTTCGGTCCTCAGCCAGCTCTCAGCGCACGTCGTCGAAGTGCTCGACCCTGGGCGGACCGTCGAAGTACGGGCCGACCAACGCGCGCCACTTGCCGAAGTTCTCCGACTCCCGGAACGTCACGGTGTGCGCCTCGACGGTGTCCCATTCGATGAGCAGCACGAATCGGCTCGGCGACTCGATGCCGCGGGCCATCCGGGCGTTCCGGAACCCCGGTGTCTGCGCGGCGAACGTGACGGCTTCCCGGTAGGCCGCGGCGAACTCGCCCTCGGTCCCCGGGCGGACGGCGATGTCGGCGATCTCGAGCACCATCGGTGGATCGTCGCACACGAGGGGTAGCGAAGCGCCCGAGCCTCGCTATCGTGGATTCCATCACTTCGGGCCTCCCCCGATGAGCAGTCCGGGATAAGGTCGGCCAGACTGGACCGGCACCGTAGGGGAGTATCCCGATGGCGGTGGCATCGTCAGCACGGCGTCCGGTCCTGAGGGTTCGGCCGCCCGGTGCCATCGGTCGAACCGGTTCGTCCCGACCGGTCGGCGGGAGAGACCTCGGGCCGCAGTGTGCTGCCCGAGAGACCCCGGAGGTCTGAGTGAACATCCCCGCGTGGGTATGGCTGGTCACGGTCGGCGGCCTGGCCGCCATCATCCTGGCCGACCTCTTCCTGGTCGATCACAAGCCGCACGCCGTGACGATCCGCGAGTCCACCCGGTGGGTGCTGTTCTACGTGGCGCTGGCGGTGCTGTTCGGGCTCGGCATCTGGTACTTCGCCGGTGGCGTGCTCGCCGGGGAGTTCTTCGCCGGCTACATCACCGAGTACTCGCTGTCGGTGGACAACCTGTTCATCTTCTTGATCATCATGACGGCGTTCGCGGTACCCGCGGAGAACCAGCACCGGGTGCTGCTGATCGGTATCGTCATCGCGCTGATCCTGCGCGGCATCTTCATCGCGGTGGGCGCCGCGGCGATCGCCGCGTTCAGCTGGGTGTTCTTCCTCTTTGCGGTGATTCTCATCATCACCGCGGTGAACCTCGTGCGTCAGGGCGGCGGCCACGACGAGGAGTACTCCGAGCCCGCCATGCTCCGGGTGGTCCGCCGGGTAGTGCCGGTCACCGACGAGTACCACGGCTCCCGCTCGTTCGTGCGGATCAACGGCCGGCGGCTGGTCACCCCGATGCTGATGGTGATCCTGGCCATCGGGTTCACGGATCTGCTGTTCGCACTGGACTCCATCCCGGCGATCTTCGGCCTGACCAGGGAGCCCTACCTCGTCTTCACGGCCAACGCGCTCGCCCTGATGGGACTGCGGCAGCTGTACTTCCTGCTCGGCAGCCTGCTCAGCAGGCTCGTCTACCTGTCCTACGGTCTCGCGATCATCCTCGGCTTCATCGGCGTGAAGATGGTGCTCGAGGCGCTGCACGAGAACTCGTTGCCGTTCGTCAACGGGGGTGAGCCGGTGCCGGTGCCGACAGTGGGGATCGCGCTGTCGCTGAGCATCATCGTGGGGGTGTTGGCGGTCACCACCATTGCGAGCTTGGTCGCGTCGCGGTCGGGCCGTCTGCCGACACCGACACCGACACCGGCGCCCAGCCGGGCTGCCACACCTATTGCCCCGCGTTGGTCGCATTCGTCCGCCGGCGACTGACCGCAGCGCGACCACCGGCTCGGTTCTGGGCTGACGTGACGTAACCGGGCCACAACAGCGAGGTAACAGCGGTCACCGACGCTGGATCAGGTGACGTCGGCACCCATCGGTACGCATTGTCCCTACTGCTCGTTGCAGTGCGGGATCACCCTCACCCCACAGCCCGACGGCACGGTCGAGCTGATCGGCCGCGCGGACTTTCCGGTCAATCGCGGCGGTCTGTGTCGCAAGGGCGCCACCGCGGGGGAGCTGCTCGCCCACCCCGATCGGCTGACGACGCCGCTGATCCGGGATTCCCGCGCGGCACCGCTGCGGCCGACAACCTGGGACGACGCCCTCGACCGGATCACCTCCGCGGTCCGGCGGGCGCAGTGCGCGCACGGCCGCGATGCCGTCGGGTGCTTCGGCGGCGGCGGGCTGACCAACGAGAAGGCCTACCAGCTCGGGAAGTTCGCCCGCGTCGCGCTGCGCACCGCGAACATCGACTACAATGGCCGGTTCTGCATGTCCTCGGCCGCGGCGGCGGGCACCCGCGCGTTCGGCATCGATCGGGGCCTGCCGTTCCCGCTCTCCGACGTCGCCGCCGCCGACGTGGTGCTGCTGGTCGGGAGCAACCCCGCCGACACCATGCCGCCAGCGATGCAGTGGTTCGAAGCCGGCCGGGGCCGTGGCGCCGAACACATCGTCGTCGACCCGCGGGTGACGTCGACGGCGAAACTCGCCCACCGGCACCTGCAGGCCGTCCCTGGCACCGATCTCGCGTTGGCCAACGGGCTGTTGCACGTCGCGATCCGCGACGGCCTCATCGACAAGGAGTACGTCGCGCGGCGCACGACGGGGT
>JBOHEO010000376.1:0-2657 GCA_050701055.1 Pseudonocardia sp.
GTGCTGCGCTACGCGATCCGGTCGACCAGCCGCCCCACCCCGTTCGGGGTGTTCGCCGGGGTCACCACCGGCCGGTTCGACTCCACGGCCAAGCTCGCCCGGGGCCGGCGACACCGCACGCGGACCCATGTCGACATGCAGTGGCTGCTCGGCGTGGTCACCCAGCTCGAGGGCGACCGGGCGCTGCTGCCGGCGCTGCGCGTGCAGACTCACGCCGCCCTGCGTACCCGCGGCGACCGGCTCGTGCTGAGCTGCCCGTCCAGTCGCGGCGAGGCGCCGGCCGGCGACAGCCGTGGCTCGGTGTCGCTGCGGCGCACCCCGATCGTCGACGCGGTGTGCGCCGCCGCGGCCGAGCCGGTCGAGCTCGGGACTCTCCTCGACCGCCTCACCGCGGAGTTCGCCCCCGGCGCGGGCGGGCGGGTGCTCGACCTGCTGGCGACGCTGGTCGCCGAGGAGGTACTGGTCACCGAGCTGCGACCGCCGTTGGACGGTAGCGACCCGCTGAGCCATGTGATCGGCGTGCTGCCCGCCGCGCAGACCCGCTCCGCAGCGGCCGGTGCGGCACTCGCGGCACTGCACGACGTGGACCGGCGACGCCGGGAGTACGACCGGCTGCCGATCGGGGAGGGCGGCGCGGTGCTGGACGGGCTGCTCGCGACGGCCGGCGGGCTGCACTCGTACCCGACACCGCTGCACGTCGACACCGCGGCGGACCTGGACCTCACCCTGCCGACCATCGTGCAGGAGGAGGTCGAGCGGGCCGCGGAGCTGATGTGGCGGATGTCGCGGCGCAAGCTCGGGCTGTCGGGGCTGCGCACGTACCACACCCGCTTCCTGGAACGCTACGGCGCCGACCGGCTGGTGCCGCTGCTGGAACTGCTCGAGGACGGCACCACGCTGGGTCCGCCACCGGGTTACGGATGGCCGACGAGCGAGGCCGCGCCCGACCCCGGGACGGCCGAGCCGGGCCGCGACACCCGGCTGCAGACCGCGCTGCTGGCCACCGCGCTGCGCCACCGGGAACGGGAGGTCGTGCTCGACGACGACGCCATCGCGGTGCTCACCGCCGGGCCGCAGGACGACGCTGACGCTCCGGACTCCTTGGAGCTGAACGTGCACGTGGTGGCACCCTCGCTCGACGCGCTCGCCGACGGCACGTTCCGGGTGACACTGTCGCCCGGGCCCGGCTCACACCGGGCGGGGGCCACCTTCGCCCGCTTTGCCGACCTGCTGGGCGACCGGCGCGCCGAGGTGGATGCCGAGCTCGTCGCGGTGCCGGTGCGCGTGTCCGGCGCGGTGGCCGCCGACCTCGCGTTCCTGCCCCGCTCGGGCAAGGCCGCGAACCTGGCGCACACCGTGCCCTGCACCGGACGGCGGATCACGATCGGGCTGCCCGACAGCGCCGCCGACGAGCTGCGGCCGGCCGACCTGGCGGTGGGTGCGACGGTGGAGCGGCTGTGCGTCGTGCATGTGCCGACCGGGCGCGAGGTCGTCCCGGTGCTGGGCAACATGGTCAGCCCCACCTCGCAGGCCCCGAATGCCGCCCGGCTGCTGTGGGAGATCGGGCTGGAGGGCCAGCGACTGTGGGAGCCGTGGAGCTGGGGGACGCTGGCGGACGCGCCGTTCGTCCCGCGGGTTCGGCACCACCGGTTCGTGCTGTCACCGGCCGTCTGGCGGCTCGACCAGCTCCGCGCAGCCGCCGCGGACGCGGACTGGGCCGAGGTGGTGCGGGGGTGGCGAACCGAGTGGGATGTGCCGCGCCGGGTGCTGCTGGTCAGCTTCGACCAGCGGCTGCTGGTCGACCTGGACGAGCCGTGGCACCGCGAGCTGCTGCGTGACGAGATCCGCCGCGACACCGGTCTGGTCGCCCACGAGGTGCCCGGCGAGCACGAGGGCTGGGCCGACGGGGACCTCGCCGGGCATCGCATCGAGCTCGTGGTGCCGCTGGTGCGCCGTGACCCCACCTCGCGGCGGGCGGCGCACGTGGCGCACCGCGACCCGGTGCGGGACGCCGGGCCGGTCCCGGCCATCGGCGGCGAGTGGCTCTACCTGACCGTGCACGGCTCGGCACGCGGGCAGGACGACTTCCTGCGCGAGCGACTGCCCGTTCTCGTGGGGGTCGCGCAGGCCGACGGTGCGGACCGCTGGTTCTTCCTGCGCTACACCGATGCGCACGGCCACCACGTGCGGCTGCGGGTGCACGGCGACCCGGACCGGCTGTGGTCGCGGGTCGCCGGCACGATCGGTGGCCTGCTGACCGGCTGGCAACGCACCGGCCTGGTCGGCCCGCACCGGGTCGACCAGTACGACCCCGAGATCGAGCGGTACGGCGGAGGGGATGCGCTCGTCGCCGCGGAGCGGGTGTTCCAGGCCGACAGCGAGGCCGCCGTTGCACTGCTCGGGATGACCCGGCTACCCGGGGCACCGTGCTCGCTCGACGGGATGGCCGCGATCTCGGCCGCCGCGCTCGCCGCGGACTTCGGCCCACCGCCGACCGCCCAGGGCGATCCGGCGACCCCGAACCCGACCCCGGACCCGGACCCGGCAGCAGCGTGGCTCTCGCGCACTGGATCGCGCCGCGAGCTGCCCGGTGAGTACCGCCGCGACGCCGCCCGCTGGCGCCGGCTGATCGATCCGGTCGGCGGCTTCGCCGGCCT
>JBOHEO010000377.1:0-2631 GCA_050701055.1 Pseudonocardia sp.
GGCTGGGTCAGGCCGTGGTCGGCGGGCACGAACTGCAGTGGCGCGGCGTGCGCCCAGCCCAACGCCGCCAACGTCACCGGCTCGCCCAGGCGTTCGTGCAGCACGTGGCACACCAGCGACGGCCACGGCTCCCGCGGCACCCGCGGAGCCGCCCGGCCGGGCTCCGCGTGCAGCCATCGGCGCGGTGAGCGCCGGTGCCCGCGCACCCCGAGCCCCTGCACCGCCGACAACTCGTTGAGCCGGTCGCCGAGGTTCTCCGGAGTCCACCCAGCGCGGGCCAGGAGCCTGGCCAGGGCGTCGTTGACTCGCCCGTCCTCGCCGCTCATCGGCTCGTCCATACCCGCCCCTCGGTCGATCAGGTCGACCCACGGTAGCGCCGCGACCACCGTCCCGTATGGCACAGCGCCTCGCAGTGTGCAAAGGAAGTGCAGATCGCGAGCGGACGAACTGACGCTAGCACTCAGGCGTAGGCACGACCGCGGCTAGCTTCGCACACCCTCACACCCACGATCGAGTTTCGTTAAGTTCTTCTTTTCGCCGGAGAGCCTGTTCGAGATCCACGCCCAGGCGATTCGCGATTGCGCATAGATAGATGAGCACGTCGGCGAGCTCCTCGTCAACGGTACCCGTGACAGAGGTCGTTCCAGTCCGCATCTTTTCGTGTTTACGAACAGCCTTGAACAGCTCACCCACCTCCTCGCCGAGGAGTAGACATTGCTGAACCACTCCTCGGTTGGTAAATCCACGTTCCTCCTCCATCTCCAGAACATACCGTTGAAGATCCACCAGCGCGGACGCTTCCTGCAATGGCAGCATTGTTGCCTCTTCGTTGTGGGGGAGCGAGAACCAGAGTTGGATCCGCCGGACATCACCGATCGCGTGCCGGGAAGACTAGGGCAGACAGCTGTGCAACACGCTGTGGACAACTCGTCCAGGTCGGGGGATAGCCGCGCACTCAAGGGGTTGCCGCCTGTGGACGAATCGCCGTAGCTGGTCCTCCCGGCGCACGTCGGCCTTGTGGACAATCCCGGTCAGCCTGTGGAAGACCGAGCCTGGTCGCCGTTCAGCCGAGCGGTACCCGACTCGCGGCCGACGGCGCCACGTGGCCCCGCGTCTGCCGGTGCTGCAACGACGCACGCACGCGATCATGGCGCACCACACCGACAGTTTGCGTCGTCCCGCCGCCCGACTGCGCGCCGGGCCATGTCGACGCGCCCACTCCTCCGGCGCACTGGGATAGCTACGCATGCGGGCGGGACTCTCTGCAGCTCTTGCGATTGCGATGACGCAGGGGCGGTCACGCTGGGTAGATGTCAAGGATGTGCGCCGAACCTTCTTTCGACGCCCGCTCTGAGCTGGGTAGATGCTCAAAAGTTCACCCATTTGACGGGCCCGCGCATGGGCGCGACCGGGGTGTGCGGAGCGTAGCGATGCTTGACAGTGAGCGGTGGAGCGTTGATACACCTCCGCCGCGCGGTGGCGGGGGTGCTGACGTGCGCGTTCGGCACCCTCACTGCGTGACCGTTCGGCGGTCTGGACAACGGGCCGGTGTCCTCTACCGGCCCGGAATCCGGAGTTCAGGCGTAGCAGGTCGGTGTGCGCGAGAAGCACCTCGCGCACATCACACGTGTGCTCGACGAAGGAGATACATGATCGAACTGGTGGAGCCGTTCGAACCTGGGTGGATGAAACACCCTTGGCCGGGGTCAGTCGTAGCGGTGCTGACCGTGCCACCACTCCCGCCCGCTGGCGGGCTGTCCGATGTAGACTGTTTGGCGCCGGGCTCGGTGCTGGGCGAGTTGTCAATCCGACCAGTGAAGCCAAGAAGCGGCGGTTAGACGCGCTATGTCGACAGGGCGGCCTCAATACGTTCGCGTGGGAGAGTATGGCACTTGACATCGCAGGTGGCTGCGGACAGTTACGTTCTGCTAACGAGAGCTGAAGACTGTCGTGTGCCGTTTGCTCGCAGATAAGCCGTCAGTCCCTGATGAGTCGGACATCCAATAACTCATCCATGTTAAGGTGCCGCGCCCCTAACTCGACTTGCTATTTGCTGTGCAGAGCGCCGAGACAGCGGTCCGGCCTGGCAACAGGATGTCCGCCGGGTTCGCGGGTCTGGCCGTGGTCGAGCTGATCAGCCTGTGGCTACGTTGACCAGGAGGAATCGGCTCGCGACGGCCCGATAGCATGTGTGGACATCCAGTTTCCCAGGAGAGCGTTGATGACCCGACTGAGCCAGTCCGTTGACCGCGCCACCGCCCTGCTGAACGGCGTGGACCTTGCGGCCGACGCCACCGTGCGCGAGCTGCTGACCGAGACCACGCAGCGCCGCAGCCTGGACCTGTCGGACCTGGCCCCAGCCGAGCAAGCCGCCCTGATCGCCGCCCGCTCGCAGGAGCTTCAGCCGTCTGCCGACGCGCTGGCCGAGCGAATCATCACCGCCGACAAGAAGGACCGCCGGTTCATCGCCAAGTTCGGCATCGACCCGACCGGGGCCGAGGTGCACCTGGGGCACTCGGTGCCCATGCTCATCCTCAGCCGCTTCCAACGCATGGGTCACCAGGTCGTGTTCATCGTCGGGGATATGACCGCCAAGATCGGCGACCCCTCCGGCCGCTCCGACGATCGCCC
>JBOHEO010000378.1:0-2629 GCA_050701055.1 Pseudonocardia sp.
CGGCCCACACGAGGGGAAGGCGACAAGAAGAGAGCGAGCCACAGGGTGATCATGCCGAACACAAGATCCAAAACTGGTACGCCACGCCGGGCGAGCCAGATCCCAACAAAATTAACCACCAGGGTCGGTCCAGACCCTGGTGGCTAATTCGTGTTCATGAGGCCAGGGCGGGTTCGAGGCGGGCGAGGTGGCTGGTGCGGGTCCGGTCGAGTGGGTGGCCGTTCCACCAGGCGTGTAGCCGGATCAGGTTGACCGCGACGGCGGCGCTGGCATGTTCGAGGCGGGTCCTGGCTAGTCCCCGGTAGCGGGCGTGCCGCATGCCGGTGACCGCCACGCCTTGGCGGATGGTGCCTTCGACGCCGGCGCGTAACGCGTATCTGGCCTCGAAGTCCTTGGTGGCCTGGGCGGCCCGGGCGGCGAGTTGGGCCTGGTGGACGTCGCGGGGGTGCACGGTGAGCTGCCGGCGCCGCGACGTTGAGGTGGTGCACTGGGCTCGTACCGGACAGGGCCCGCAGGTGCGCTTCGCGAAGGTGATCACGATCGTGTCGGTGCCACGCTGGGCGACCGGGTTCCAGGAGCTGCTGGCGTGGCCTTGCGGGCAGGTGGCCTGCCGGGCGTCGAAGTCGATGGAAAACGCGGTGCGGTCGAACCCGGCACCGGCCCTGGCCTGCGGTGAGGTATCGGCCAGCATCGGGGTGACCAGCGCGATGCTGAAGCTGGCCAGCGAGGACACCAGCAGTTGCGCCGAGGGGTAGCCCGAGTCAACGTAGTGCTCGGCTGGCAGCAGGCCCCGCCCGGCCAGGCGGGTGTGGATCGGTTCGGTCATCTGGTTGTCGGGCACGGTCGCGTCCGTGGTCTCCACGTTCGTGATCAGGTGCGGTGGCGTGATGGCCTCACCGTCACCGTCGCTGCTGTTGGCGGCGGCGGTGCTGGTGTCGCAGGTCTCGGTGACGTGCACCTTGTAGCCGTTCCAGAACGTGTCGCGCTTGACGCCCCACCGGGCATCGAGGTCATAGGGCGAGGTGATCCGGGATCTGCCCGGTGGGAGACCCTCCGCATCCGCCTCCCGCCGTCTGATCACCTCCCGTCCCTGGTCGTCTTCGACGGCGAGGTAGTTCTGCAGGAGCACGACCCGCAGCACCTCGACCTGATGTAGCCGCGCCAGGAACGCCCGGTCGGGATCACCGCCGGCAGCGGCGTGCACCGCTTTGAGCAGCGTGTGCCCGTCGCGCCCGTACGCCAGCGCCAGCTGCGCCTTCTTCGTCTCGGAGGCAGGCATCCGCCAGGTATCGATCCTTGCGGCATACCGTTTGCCCCACGAGTCGTCCAGGAGTTGTGCCACCACCTGCGGCGCGGCCACCGCTAGGGCCTCCAGGCAGGCCCGCACCGACTCCCCGGCCAGCTCCAGCCGATTCAGGTCGCGGACCGCGGAGATCACGTGAGTGGAATCGGTGCGCATCTTGGCGCCCGCGCCCACCAGCCCGCCGGCGGCCAGCCGCTCCAGCAGCGTGTCCAGCACCACCTGATCCAGACCCCCGCCGGCGACCCTGGCCCGGAACTCACTCAACACCGAGTGGTCGAAACCGGGATCGGCCAGATCAAGGCCGAGCGCGTACTTCCAATCGATACGGGTACGAACGCACTCGGCGGCCTGACGGTCGGTCAGATCCTCCGCCATCTGGAAGACCGTCACCAGAGCCAGGCGCGACGGCGGCCAGCCCGGCTTACCCCGCACCCCGTAGGCACCCGCGAACTGCTCATCTGCCAACCACTCGCCGAGCTTGTCGCGCACCAGCACCGGCAGCGGACGCTCGCGTTTCCCGCGGTACATCGCCGCCACAGCCTCGGCGACCTGCGGCGCGGGCAATGGCCACCGCTGCACCACCACAGACATCACAAGCTCCAGTCTGCGGCCCACACGAGGGGAAGGCGACAAGAAGAGAGCGAGCCACAGGGTGATCATGCCGAACACAAGATCCAAAACTGGTACGCCACGCCGGGCGAGCCAGATCCCAACAAAATTAACCACCAGGGTCGAACTGATGCCCAAAACCCTCGCCACCGCGACCGTGGACCGGCTCCTGCACCACGCCCACATCTGCCAGACCACCGGCGAGTCCGTGCGCCTGTCCCAAGCCCTCGCCGGGGACGGCGTCATCCCACTGAGCAGCCCCCGATGAGGCCCACGACCACCCACACCACCGAGCGACTCGCCGGGATCTACGAATGCCCGGACTGCGAGACCCGCTACGTCGACGAACGACGCTGCCCCGACTGCAACCTGTTCTGCCGCCGCATCGGCACCGGCGGAACCTGCCCGCACTGCGACGAACCCATCACCCTCACCGACCTCGAAGAGGAAACGACCATGCCAATCACCTGACCAAGCCGCCCCGGAGGTGGCCGCCACTGGGCAGATCCCATGGCCACCACCGGGCAGATCTCATGACCGTCTCCGGGCAGTTCCCACTGGCCCTTGACACCGGTACCGGTAGAGGAGCCGGCGCCGCCGCCGTGCTCGACATCGGAAGTGCTGCTGACGTCGTTTCACAGCTACCTGCTGCGGGAGCGGTCGCTGGCGCCGTGCACTGCGGCGGTCTACATGGAGCGGGCTCACCGGTTCCTGGCC
>JBOHEO010000379.1:0-2619 GCA_050701055.1 Pseudonocardia sp.
GGGTCATGGTCGCGCTGGCATGACTGCTCGGCAGCATCGACGATCCCGCGCTCATGGCCCCCATCCGGGACGGCGACGGCGAGGCCATCCCGCCGGCCACCCGAGAGGAGTACCGGTCGGTGCTCCGGAAGCTGTCGGAGCCGCCCCCGCGCACGACAGGGCAGGGCTTGTCCTCGGCTGGCTGACCGACCGGTCGTTGGACCAGGTCGCTCATCCGACAGGCCGATAGTCGTGATCCTCGCGGGCGAGGGTCATCTCGTCGTTGCGGCCGATCGGCATCGGATGCGTTGAGGTGGTCGGTACTCCAACGGGCGAGTTCAGCGGCCCGATGCTCCTCGGCCTGCTGGTCGGTGGCGTCGCGCGCCTGGATTTCGGCCAGAGCGCGGCTCGCGCGGACGACGGCGTCGGCGGTTTCGTTCGCGGACGGGACCCGTACGACGTCCTCGGCTGTCTGGGTCGGCTCGCGCGCCGCGGTCTCGCGCAAGGGCACTGTTGCGTTGGCGCGGAGGGAGCCGGGTGACCCTGTCGTGGGGGTGGGGTTCAGATGGCGAGAGCGAGTTCTGTGAACGCGGCGGCGAGTAGATGTTGGGGATCGGCGTTGACGCCGAGTTCGTAGTGGCCGCGGCGGAGGTTCTGGACGAAGGCGTGCCCGGTGCTGATCACCCGTGCTGAGCGGAGCTGTTTGAGCCCGCGCATCGGCCGTAGCCGGGATTCCAGCCGGCCGTGGTCGGCTTCTATCGGGTTGTTCGCGTACTGCTCGGTGACGTGGTGCGCGGCCGCCAGGTCTCGCTTCTCCGAGACCAGGACGTCGATGACCTGCCCGAACTGGTCCACCGCCCGGTACAGGTAGACCCACCGCCCGGCGATCTTCACCTAGGTTTCATCGACGAACCATCGATCCCCGGCGGCGTGTCGGCACGTCCGGGCAGCGTCGATGAACAGCAGGGGTGAACCGCTGAACCCACCGATACACGCTCACGTGATCCACCCGCATGCCACGTTCGGCGAGCAGTTCTTTCGACGTCGCGGTAGGACAGCCCGTAGCACAGGTACCACCGGACAGCGACCGTGATCACCTCGGGCGGGAAGCGGAACCCGGCGAAGGCGAAGCTCGGTACCGGCGGGCGGACAGGACGACGGCGCATCAGACCATCCCGCCCGACCTGCGATCCGTTAACGCAACAGTGCCGGCCAGCCCACGCGCCACGAAGAAGCCCCACCGACCCCCAACCGGCGAATCGGAGGACGACTCGAACGGGCGGCCGCACCCAGCGCTCGCGATGCGCCTACCCGGGCCAGAGATCCAGCCCCAGGTCCAGTGCCGTCACCGAGTGGGTGAGCGCGCCCACCGAGATGTAGTCGACACCGGTCTCCGCGTAGGCCCGGGCGTTGGCGAGCACGAGCCCGCCGGAGGACTCCAACCCCGTACCCGGGGCGCCGGCGTCGCGCCGCCGCACCGCCTCCGCGGTGTCGCTGACGTCGAAGTTGTCGAGCAGCACCAGCTCCGCGGCCAGGGCCAGCAACTCGTCGAGCTGGGCGAGGGAGTCGACCTCGACCTCACACGGTAGATCGGGCGCGAGCTCCCGGGCCGCACGCAACGCCGCCCCCACCGAGCCCGCCGCAGCCACATGGTTGTCCTTGATCAGCACCGCGTCGCCGAGCCCGAGCCGGTGGTTGGTCCCACCGCCACAGCGCACCGCGTACTTCTCGAGCAACCGCAGCCCCGGCAGCGTCTTGCGGGTGTCGCGGATCCGAGCTCGGGTGCCGGCGACGGCGTCCACCCACGCCGCGGTCGCGGTCGCGACACCCGAGAGGTGACAGAGCAGGTTCAACGCCGTGCGCTCGGCGGTGAGCAGCCCTCGCACCGGCGCGCGAACGGTGAGCGCCACATCCCCGGACCTGAGCCGGTCGCCGTCGGCCCGCGTGTCGAGGACCTCGTAGCCGCCCTCACCCAGACCGCCCGTCCCGAGCACACCGCCTCCCCCGAGCACACCGCCTTCCCGGAGCCCACCACCGCCCCCGAGCACACCGCCCTTCCCGAGCACACAGTCGAGTACCGCGCATACGGCCGGCAGCCCGGCGAGCACGCCCGGTTTGCGCGCCACGAACGACCCGACGGCGATCGCGCCCTCGGGTACGGTCGCCGCGGTGGTGGCATCCGGGCCGTAGCGCAGGTCCTCCGCCAGTGCGGTGTCGACGACGCGGCGCAGGTCGTCGAGGTCGAGGCCCGTCATGCCGCACCCGCAACGGCCGGCTCCGCGCCGACGACCGGACGCCCGGACGCATCGAGGCTGACCAGCAGGCTCACGCGCTGCCACACGTCGTCGCGATGGGGGAAATCGGTGCGTACGTGGCAACCGCGGCTCTCGGTGCGGGTCCCGGCGGCGGCGAGCACGGCCTGCGCTACCAGGGTGAGCGCGGCATCCTCCACCTCCGCCCGCCCGATCGGCACTGCGGACGACGTCACCGCCTCGATGGCATCGGAGGCGGCGGCCAGCCCCGCAGCGTCGCGGTCGAGCCCGGCACCGCTGCTCATCGCGCGTTGCACCGCGGCCCGGTCGGCGACCGCCACGGCCCGCGCCGCAGCGGGGGATCGGCGCAGCGTGGCCAGGCCGACGG
>JBOHEO010000380.1:0-2612 GCA_050701055.1 Pseudonocardia sp.
CCGAGGCCGTTCTCGTGGACAGCGACCACTGACGAGATTCTCGCCAAGGTCAAGATCGTCGAGGCCAATGTGCGGAAGCTGGTCGACAACAATTCCAAGTAAATGGCGATTCGTTACGCGACACTAGCTGCCGGCTCGTACTAGCCCACGCTGAGCGGCCAATCTCTCCAACGGTGTCAGGTTCCAGGTGCTTGTACACCGACGGGGCGGAAGTCGTTTTCGACTACGCGGAGACGACCGATGACCTGCAGCTGCGCGTGCGGCCCGCGAGCTGGTCGTGATCCGGAGCGGTCAACGCGTGTTCAACGAGGTCGTCGCTGCCTACCTGCAGCGGTTGGAGTTCAGCGCCGATGGTTACGTCCGGCTTATCCGGCTGCCGGCGTACGAGATTGCGGACGTGGTCGTCGATCTGGCGCGGGGTTTCGGTCAGCCGATATTCACGCGCGGCGGGGCGCGCGTGGAAGACGCATTGGCGCTGTTCCGAGCCGGGGAGCCGCTCGAAGTCGCCGAGGAGTACGGCGTCCCCCACGAGCAGCTCGAGGACGCGGTACGTATCGCGACTCGCCCTGCGGCCTGAGCTATGGCATCGGGACATCCCAAGGGGTTGCCCGAACTCTTCCTGGATCGGAGCCTGGGGCGCCGTCAAGTACCTGACCTGCTGCGCGCGGCCGGTTTGCGGTGCCACACCCTCGCCGAGGTGTACGTGCGTTCTCGATGCTGACGATCAGGATTGGCGTCCAGCTTGACCGCCTCGCCAACGCCGCCGGGAGCCTCGATGGCCGTGGAAGCGGTGCAGCTGATCGAGCAGCTCGTGATCGGTCAAGCGGTCAGTGAGGAACGCGGTCGGGACTCCTACGGGTGTGCCCGCGTACGTGGACGCCCCGTGTCTCCTGCAGGCCACAGGTCTCAGCGCAGCAGGATCTTCCCGGTTCCGGTCCGCACCGTGCCGATCACCGCCGCGGCACCGCCGAGTTGGGCAACTGCCTCGGCGGCCCGGTCGGGCGCCACGCCGAACAACAGCCCACCCGAGGTCTGGGCGTCAGCCAGCAACAGCACGTCGAGCTCGGCGAAAGCCCCGGCGTCGAGAGTGGGCGCCACCCAGTCCCGGTTCCGGCGGCTGCCGCCCGGCAGGAAACCGGCGGCGGCCAGCTCGCGGACTCCGGCGAGCAAGGGTACGGCGGTGACGTCAAGCGTCGCGTCCACACCCGACGCGGCGGCCATCTTCATCAGGTGGCCGAGCAGCCCGAAGCCGGTGACGTCGGTGCAACCGGTGGCGCCCATGGCCACCGCGACCCGAGCAGCCCCGGCGTTGCTCGCCGTCATCGAGGCAACCGCCGCCGCGAGCACCGCTGCCGGCGCGGCATCGGCCTTGATCGCGGTAATGACGACCCCGACACCGAGGGCCTTGGTCAGGACCAGGGCGTCCCCGTCGCGTAGGCCGGCGTTGGTCAGGATCCGTTCCGGGTGCACCTCCCCGACCACCGCAAGCCCGTACTTGGGCTCCGGGTCATCGACGCTGTGCCCACCGACCACGACGAACCCGCTCTCCGCGCCGATCTCCGACCCGCCGCGCAGCACCTCACCCAAGATCGACGTCGGCAGCTCCGCCGGCCAGGCCACGATGTTCAGCGCGAACAACGGCAGACCACCCATCGCGTACACGTCCGATACCGCATTCTGCGCGGCGATGCGTCCCCACGTGCGCGGATCGTCGACGACCGGAGTCAGGAAGTCGGTGGTGGCCACCAGCGCCCGGGCGGCGTCGAGCCGCCAGACGGCCGCGTCGTCTCCGGTCTCGGTTCCGACGAGCAGGTCGGGATGAGCGGGTGGGGTCACCATGCGCAGGACCTGCGCGAGCTCGCCGGGGGCGAGCTTGCAGGCTCAACCGGCGCCGTGGCTGAACTGGGTCAGACGCCGGGTCACGGGATGGTCCATGTTGTGAGCCTACGGTCGGTCCGACCCGGGCTTGCATGAGCGCAGGCCGCTTCGGGGAGAAGTAGGGTTGGCCCGTGACCCAGGTCGACCAGCGACGGCACGTACCGCGAACCGATGTCGTGCTCGCCGATCCGCGGCTCGTCACTGCGCAGCACCGCCTCGGCCGGGACCTGGTGAAGAGCGCCGTGGTCGACGCCCAGGCGCGGGCCCGCGCGGGCGAGCTGGCGCCGGACGGCGTCGTCGACGCGGCCCTGGAGCGGCTGCCGCCGACCGCCGCGTCGATGCGGGCGGTGTTCAACGCCACGGGCGTGCTGCTGCACACCAACCTGGGGCGGGCTCCGCTGTCGGCGGCCGCTCGTACCGCGCTTGACCTGGCCGCCGGCACCTGTGACGTCGAGCTCGACCTGACGACCGGCGGGCGAGGTGCGCGCGGCGGCGGTGCTGTCGCGGCTCTGCTCGCCGCGGTGCCGACGGCGGCCGCGGCGCACATCGTCAACAACGGTGCGGCGGCGATCGCACTGGTGGCCACCGCCTTGGCGGGTGGGCCGCGCGGGCCGCGCGACATCGTCATCGCCCGGGGCGAACTCGTCGAGATCGGCGACGGGTTCCGCATCCCGGATCTGCTGACGGCCACCGGGGCCCGATTGCGCGAGGTCGGGACGACCAATCGGGTCAGC
>JBOHEO010000381.1:0-2562 GCA_050701055.1 Pseudonocardia sp.
CCGCCGTCCCGCGCCGGATTCCCTTGAGGCGGCCACCGACCGGCGCCGCCGTGCTATGCCCCAGAGTACCGCTGACCGCTGTCGTCCGACGACGAGCGTCCCGCTGCGCTCGGTAACGCAGTCGGAGAACCGGTAGGAATCGGGGACCAGCACCAGCACGCTGATGCATGATGCACCCGCGTCAGCGTGTGTTCGTGGGGATCTTGGCGCACGACACACGCATCGCCACGGTGACGGCGGGTCAATGGATCATCGAGCCGAACGTCGACGGCACGGTGATCCGCCACGCCCCCGGCCGGACGGTCCAGCGACGGCGAGTCACCGGCTCGCCGAGCTCGCCGTCACTGTTGACCGGAGTCGACGGTCCGGACACCTCCACCTCACGACCGCGCACCACCAGCACGGCGGGATGATCCGGGTGCCGGCCGTCGGGGAGCAGGCGGGCGTAGCGCAACCGGGACAGCGGGCCGGTCGCGGTGCTGACCACGACATCGGCCAGACCGTCGTCGGGTACGGCACCCGGGGTGAGCGGGGTGCCGCCGCCGATGGTGCGGCCGTTGCCGATGGCGACCTGCAGGACCCGGCCGCGCCCGTCGGTCACGGTCCGCCCGTCGACGACGACCTTCAGCTCCCACCCGCGGACGCGGAGCCCGGCCAGCACCGCACCGACCTTGTAGGCGGCCGGGCCGAGCGCCGCCTTGAGCGGCGTGCCGTCCTTGCTCGCCTGCGCGCCGATGCCGAGGTGCACGACGTTGACCACCACCCCGCCAGCGTTGTCGGTGAGCAGATCGAGCGTCCGGGACCGCCCGTGCAGCACCACTCCGGCCGCGTTGACCGGGTCGTCGGGGATGCCGAGGGTGCGGGCGAAGTCGTTGCCGGTGCCCATCGGGACCAGGCCCACCGTGCGGTTGGCGAGCTCACCGCGGTCGCGTAGGGCCGCGACCAGGAGATGCAGCGTCCCGTCACCACCCACCGCGACCGGCCGATGCTCGGGATACTCGCCCAGCGCACGGGCCAGCTCGGCCGGTCCGTCCGTCGGCGCGCTGTGCACCTCCGCGCCCTCCCGAAGCGCGGCGAGCACCGCGTCCAGGACCGTCTCGTCGGCGCTACCGGCGTTGGCGTTGGAGAGCACGAGCAGCGGTGGCATGCCGCACAGCGAACCACGGCAGTGAGACGTCAGTGCCGCTGAGTAGCGTTCTTCGCCCTCCGGCCGGACGGGTGGATCGTTCAGCGGCGTCACTGCCGCGATACAGTAGGGCGCCTGGCCCGTCGTCGTTGCTCCGAGCCAACGACCGTCCCAGCGCTCCGCGGGCGTCTCCGACGCTAATGCGCAGCCTCGTCCCAGCTCCGCCCATAGCCCACCGACACCTCCAGCGGCACGCTCAACCTGTGTGCCGACCCCATTTCCCGGCGGACCAGCTCCTCGGCCGTCGCGCGCTCGCCGTCGGCGATCTCGAGCACCAGCTCGTCGTGCACCTGGAGCAGCATGCGGCTGCGCAGGCCCTCGGCAGCCAGCGCACGGTGGACGTTGAGCATGGCCACCTTGATGATGTCGGCGGCACTGCCCTGGATGGGGGCGTTGAGCGCCATTCGCTCGGCCATCTCGCGACGCTGCCGGTTGTCGCTGGTGAGGTCGGGCAGGTAACGACGGCGGCCCAGGATGGTCTCGGTGTAGCCGTCCTTGCGCGCCTGGTCGACGACCGTGTGCAGGTAGTCGCGCACCCCACCGAACCGGGCGAAGTACTCGTCCATCAGACCGCGAGCCTCCTCGGTGGAGATCCGCAGCTGGGCGGACAACCCAAACGCCGAGAGGCCGTACGCCAGGCCGTAGTTCATCGCCTTGATCTTGGCGCGCTGCTCGGAGGTGACCTCGGTTGGCACGCAATCGAACACCCGAGCCGCGGTCTCGGCGTGGAAGTCGAAGCGGGAGCGGAATGCCTCGATGAGCGCGGCGTCCTCGGAGAGGTGCGCCATGATCCGCATTTCGATCTGGCTGTAGTCGGCGGTCATCAGCTCGGCGAACGCGGTGCCGTCGACATCCCGGCCGACCACGAACGTCTCTCGGATCCGCCGACCCGCGGCGGTGCGGATCGGTACGTTCTGCAGGTTGGGCTCGGTGCTGGACAGGCGTCCGGTAGCCGCGATCGTCTGGCTGTAGGTGGTGTGGATGCGCCCGTCGTCGGCGACGGACTTGAGCAGACCGTCGACGGTGACCTTGAGCCGGGTGGCGTCGCGGTGCAGCAGCAGGTGTCGCAGGAACTCGTTGCCGGTGGCCCCGTAGAGGTTGGCCAGGGCGTCGGCGTCGGTGGTGTAGCCGGTCTTGGTGCGCTTGGTCTTGGGCATGCCGAGCTCGTCGAAGAGCACCACCTGCAGCTGCTTGGGCGAGCCGAGGTTGATCTCCTTGCCGATCTCCGCGTAGGCGTCCTGCGCGGCCTGCTTGACCTGTGCGGCGAAGTCGGCCTCCAGGGCGGCCAGCGCCACCTGATCGACGGCGATGCCCGCGCTCTCCAGATCGGCCAGCACGTACTGCAACGGGAGCTCGAGATCGGCGAGCAGCTCGGT
>JBOHEO010000382.1:0-2534 GCA_050701055.1 Pseudonocardia sp.
GACGCGCTACTCGCGCCCTGGAACGTCTTCAGCAGCTCCCAGAGATTATCCGGGGATTCTTCCGCGACCCCTCACTGGCCTACATCGGAATGTGACGACAGTCCGCTAGTCCAGTTTCTTCTTAGTATTAGCAAGGTTACTGTGGATATGGACGGTCAGTTCGCATTCAATACGGCCATAGCCGCGGTAATGACATTGATAAAGGATGTGTCGCGCATCCACCATGAGGGCGACGCTTCGACAGTTGCCCGCCGATTCGCGCTTTCGACCGCAGCGTCACTACTGTTCCCGTTTGCTCCGCACACAGCGTCTGAGGTCTACGAGCACCTCACCGGTGACCGGGTGTGGGAGCAGGAGTGGCCAGTTGCCGAAGAGCGGTATCTGCGCCATGCGGAGATATCCCTGCCAGTTCAGGTCGACGGGAAGGTACGCTTCCGAATCGTCGTGCCAGCGGATGCGGATGAAGAGCTGTTACGAGCGATGGCTGTCGAGGCACCCGAGCTGGCCGAGTACTTGCGTGGTCGGACGGTGGCTCGCATCGTGGCTGTTCCAGGAAAGATTGTCAACGTCATTGCAGCCAAGAGCTGAGGCAAGCGATCAATGAAGGAACAAAAACGACGAACGAGTGATCGTCGCGGGCGTAACACAGCTCGTTGAGATCCAACCGGTCCGGATCGAGCATGCGGTGATGCTCCTGACCGACGGCTCCGCTCACGAGTCCGGAACCGACTGCCGCGGTGAGCAGGACATCGCGACATCGCCTTGCGCAGCACCGCCGCTCGCGGTGCGAACCGATGGCACAATGATCGCGGATCATCCGGCGGGGCGCAGCACCAGCTCGGTGATTGCCACGTCGGCGGGTGCGGTGGCGGCGTGGAGCACGGCGGCGGCGACCGAATCGGCCCGCAGGTAGGCCTCGGGCCGGTAGTCGCCACCCTCGTGCTCCACCACGGCGCGCTGCATGTCGGTGTCGACCCGGCCGGGGTGCACCGAGGTGACCCGCACACCGTGCGGGGCCTCCTCCGCGCGCAGCGAGTCGGCGAAGGCGCGCAGCGCGAACTTGCTGGCCGCGTAGGACGCCCACCCCGGCCCGGCGGCCAAGCCGGAGCCGGAGTTGATCAGGATGACGCGGCCGCGGGCGACCCGGAGCGCGGGTAGGAGCAGCCGGGTCAGCTCGGCGACGGCGACGACGTTGACCTCGAACTGGTGCCGCCAGACCTCCGCCGGGGTATCGGCGACGGTGCCGAGCATGCCGACCCCGGCGCTGTGCACGAGCACGTCGAGCCGATCGATGCCCGCCGTGGCCGCGGCGAGTGCATCGGCGTCGGTCAGCTCCACCGGCCAGGACCGCACACCGGGAAGCTCAGCCGTCAGGCGTTCCAGCGCCGCGGGGTCCCGCCCGCCGAGCAGCAGGTCGTGACCGGGTGCGAGGGCCCGGGCCACCGCGGCGCCGATGCCGCGGGAGGCCCCGGTGACGAGGGCGAGGGGGCGCGGTACTGGATCGGACCGCGGTACTGGATCGGACACGGTGCGGATTCTACGGATACTGGCTGCCGAACCCGACGAAACGCGCCGTCCCTCCGCAGCAGCACCCAAACGCACATGGAAGCCTTCGATCCGCGCGCGATCGAGCGCCGGTGGCAGCAGGTCTGGAACGACGAGCAGACCTGGCATGTGGCCAACGACACCAGCTCGGCCCCCTTGGCCTACGTGTTGGAGATGCTTCCGTACACCAGCGGCGAGCCCCACGTCGGGCATCTGAAGAACTACGCGGTCGGCGACGCGGTCGCGCATTTTATTCGTCGACGCGGGCACACCGTGCTGCACCCGATGGGCTACGACGCGTTCGGGCTGCCGGCCGAGGGTCACGCGATCCGCACCGGCAAGAACCCGCGCGTATCGACCGACGAGTCGATCGCGTCGTTCCGACGCCAGTTCAGCGAATGGGGCATCTCGATCGACTGGTCGCGGAGCTGGCGACCCATCGGCCCGAGTACTATCGCTGGACACAGTGGATCTTCCTGCGGATGTTCAGGAAGGGACTCGCGTACCGGCGATGCGGTGATCACGGCCAAGGGTCGCACAGAGATGGCCTTATCCGTCACTGGCGCGATACCGGTGCCCGTGAGGGCGAACGTCTCGCCGGTCTTCCGCCCAAGACCTGCAATGCAGAGGACAATGAAGAACGGAAACCAGGTAGATGAATCTCGCCAAGAGTGATCGGGGTTGGATGTCCGGCGTCGTCGGCGATGATGTCGTCACGATCGGCGATCCACGACTCAAAGCCGAGACCCAGGCTATCGATGACGTCCAGGCGGTCGCGGATCTTCTGGCACGCATGGTGGATCGGCTGCGTGAGTTGAACGGTACCGGGTTGGCCGCTCCGCAGATTGGTGCGTCGGTGAAGGTGGCTTGGACTCAACTGGTCAGAGCGCCACCGGGTATGATCATGATGGAATCCGACCCGTGGAGCGATGTACGTGGCAAGTGGGAATGAAGTGATCGACGATGAGCGTGACGCAATCATGATTGGA
>JBOHEO010000383.1:0-2533 GCA_050701055.1 Pseudonocardia sp.
GGTACATCCTCGCCGCACTGCCCCTTCAGCCATTCCTCGCCAAGCTCGCCGAGGACGCCGCGTCAGACGCCTACGAACGTCTCAAGACGTTGACGGCGCGCATCGTCAGTCGTCGACCACGGTCATCGGACCCCGAACAGCGGGTGCTGGTGCTGCAGGACAGCCATACGGGTGTACAGGTCGTGTTCGAGCAAGACCTGCCGCCGGAGAGCTACGAACAGCTTCTCCGCTTCGATCTCTCGACCATCAAGCTCGGGCCGCTCCACTACGACCGCCACGCCAACCGGTGGCGCTCTGAGCTGGATGAGGTGGACAAGAGCATCGGCCAGTCGCCGCCGAAGACCGGCTGAGACGCTGTCACCAGCCAGTAGACCGTCGGTAATGTGACATGGATCATCAACGCGTGTCCTATGGTCAAGGACGTGCGCCGCCGAAGGCTGCGAACAGGTAGAGACCGACCCCCCAGAGGCAGCGAGTCATCGTGTCCGACTTCGAGATCGAGATCAGTGGTGAGGGTGACGGCGGATACCGGGTGGCCGCTCGCTCGGCAGCCGGGGAGACCGGTCCTGTGCCGACGGTGCTTCCGTTCACCAGTGCCGCGTTGGGCGGCCAGCTGCAGGCTCTGGAGTTGGCCTTGCTGCGCTCGTCGACCACGGTCCGCCGCCTGACCGACAACGACGAACTGCCGGTGCAGGAGTTCGGCCGGCAGCTGTTCGCGTTCGCCTTCCCGCCCGAGGTGCGTGCGCATCTGAGCGTGAGCCGTCAGCACGCCGCCCAGGAGAACACCCAGCTGCGGGTTCGCTTGCGCGTCGGCCCGCCGGAGCTGGCGGCGCTGCCGTGGGAGTTTCTCTACGACCCGGGCCGAGATGAATACCTGTGTCTGAGTACTCCGCTGACGCGTTACGTCGACGTCCTGGAACCGCGTCGTCCGTTGGCGGTGGCCCCACCGCTGCGGATCTTAGGCATGGTCGCCCGCCCCGACGAGCTGGACCCGCTCAACGTTGACCATGAACGGCGTCGGTTACAAGAAACCCTTGCCAAGCTGGAGCGATCGGGGCGGGTGCAGCTGACCTGGGTGGATGGCCAGACCTGGTGGGACCTGCAGGACGCGCTGGACCAAGCTGACTGGCACATCCTGCATTTCATCGGGCATGGCGGCTTCGACCGGGGAAGCGGCGAGGGTTTGATCGCCTTGGTCGGTGAGGACGGCGCGACGCACCGCCTCGCTGCGAGCGACCTTGCTCTGCTGCTCGTCGAGCACCGCTCATTGCGGCTGGTTGTGCTCAACTCCTGCGACTCGGCCCGAGGCAGCGCCACCGACCGGTTCTCCAGCACCGCCGCAGTGTTGATGCGCCGGGGCGTACCGGCCGTGGTCGCCATGCAGTACGAGATTTCCGACGAGGCCGCCGTCACCTTCGCTAGGGGCTTCTACGCCGCTGTCGCCGCGCAACACCCGGTCGAGCAGGCAGTCACCCGGGCCCGGCGAGCGGTCAAGATGGCCCGGCGCAACACGCTCGAATGGGCTACACCGGTGCTCTACCTGCGCTCACCCCGGGGTGCGATCTTCGACCTCACCGACGTCCCAGCTCCGCCCCCCTCAGCCGCGCCGGAGACCCTGCCTCCCGAAGTGTCAAAGCCCGAGCCGTCGGAGCCCGGGGAAAAGGCGTTCAACCTGGGCGAGCTGCTCCACCAGCAAGGCGACATCGCCGGCGCCCGGGCGGCCTACGAACAGGCCATCGACAGCGGCGATCGCGAATGGGCGCCGAAGGCGGCGGGCCACCTGGGGTTGCTGCTCGCCGGGCAGGGGTACCCCGACGGTGCCCGGGTGGCATACCAGCGGGCCATCGACAGCGGCCACGCCGATGCGGCACCGTGGGCGGCGGGCCACCTGGGGTTGCTGCTCGCCGGGCAGGGTACCCCGACGGTGCCCGGGTGGCATACCAGCGGGCCATCGACAGCGGCCACGCCGATGCGGCACCGGCGGCGGCGAACAACCTGCGGCGACTGCCGAGTCGGCAATGGCGACTGCCGAGTCAGCAATGAACGCACACCTCCAGATGGGGTCGGGATCCTGATCTCGCCACCGCCGGCGCCGGGCTCGCGACCGCCGTCCTGCTCGCCACCTGATCCGGCTGATCGTCCGGGTACGTCAGCGGTTCATTCCTCCGGGTCGTCGTTGTCGTCGCGGGCCAGGAACGTGGCCAGCCGTTCCACGGCGTCCTCGAACTCCGGGTTGAGATCCACGAAGGTCCGCAGGCGGTCGGCCAGCCACTCCACACCGACCTGTTCGGCGCCCCTGCGGGCGAGGAGCTCCTCGATGCCGCGATCGGTGAAGTACATCCCCCTATCCGCCGAACGCCTGATCGATCAACCCCGCCTGCTCCACCTCGTGCACCTTGGACGAGCCCGGGGCGGGGGCGGCCATCCGGCGCCGCGACACCCGCCGTAGCCCGACCAGGCGGGGCAGCATCTCCGGCAGGATGAGTCCGAAGAACGGCCATGCGCCCTGGTTGGCCGGCTCCTCCTGCACCCA
>JBOHEO010000384.1:0-2524 GCA_050701055.1 Pseudonocardia sp.
GGTCCGAGCCGGCCGCGCGGCTGCGCACACCCCTGGCCGCCGGCGCCGGCGCGTGGCGGACCTCGACCTGGCGTCGTTGAGAGCAGTAGTATCTGAGTATGGCTAAACGTAAGATCACGGTTACCGTCGACGCAACGACGTTGGAGCAGGCGCAGGCCCTCGGCGTACAGAACCTGTCCGCCGTGGTCGACGAAGCTCTCGAGATCCATGTCGAGAAGCTGGCTCGACGGGCCGCCCTCCGCGATCTCCTGGACGGGTGGGACCACGCGTTCGGGCCCGTACCGGAGGCAGCCCGGGCGGCATTCGATGAGCTCGACGGCTTACCCCGGCCGTCGTCTGCGCTGAGGTATGCCGAGGACCGGCGCGCACGCGCGCGCTTGAAGCAGCATTGGCGCGCCACCGACCTGGACAGGGACAGCGACCCACCGTCACCATCGTCAACACCGATCTCGCCCTCGCCCGCCAGGTCGGCGCCGTGCTTCATGGCGCCGCGGCGGGCAGCGCGGACATCGTCGATGCGCATGTCGTCGCTGTGTGCGCCCGTCGTGGTGGCGGCCTTGTCGTGACCTCGGACATCGGTGACATCGAACGGCTCGCGGCCTCCGTTCCGTCGGCTCGCATCGTCACCCTTTCCTCTCGATGAGCATGCGGCGCGGCCGATCCGGCGCTCGCCCGGGCCGCGGCGGCAGTCGACGGCCCCAGCCGCTGCCGCAGCTGATCAACGCCCGTCAACCACGGACGGCCGAGCGGGCCAGCGCATGCTCCACGAGCGCGACGAGCGCGCTCAGGCAGGAGCCGGAGCGGCGGGCGTCCATGCGCACCAGCGGGATGTCCGATCCCAGCACCAACGCGTCCCGCACGCTCGCCACGGTGAACGCGTCGGTCCCCGGGAAGCCATTGATCGCCACCACGAACGGAAGGTTCCGGGCCTCGAAGTAGTCGATCGCCGGGAAGCAGTCGTCGACCCGCTGCAGGTCGACCAGTACCACGGCGCCGACGGCGCCCCGGACCAGCTCGTCCCACATGAACCAGAACCGGTCCTGCCCCGGGGTACCGAACAGGTAGAGGATCAGCGAGTCGTCCACGGTGATCCGGCCGAAGTCCATCGCGACGGTCGTCGTGTGCTTGCCCGGCACGGCACCCACGTCGTCGATACCGATCGAGGCGGTCGTGATGGGCTCGTCGGTGAGCAAGGGCGGGATCTCCGAGAGGGCCCGCACCAGCGTGGTCTTGCCCACCCCGAAACCACCCGCCACCACGATCTTGAGCGGGATCGGTGGCTGCTGCTCAGCGCGCAAGGAGACCCTCCAGCAGGCGCGCCAGCACCTCGGGGGGCGGGCCGCCGGCAACGGCCGGTGGTGGCGCGTGCACCGCGAGGTAACCGGCCTCCGCCAGGTCGCCCACCAGCACCCGCGCGACGCCGACGGGAACGCCCACCCCGGCGCCGATCTCGACGAGCGACACCGGGAATCGGGAGACGATGTTCATGATGGCACGGTGCTCGATCTGTAGCTCCGCCGCGGCCACGACCGCGGCCCGGTCGGTGACCGTGACCAGCGACTCGATCGGGAGATCGCGCCCCCCGGAACGGGTACGCCCGCCGGTGACCGCGTATACGGGCACGACCCGGCCGCCCGATTCCGGCGGCGGCTCGCTGGGTGGGGCACCGACCGGCTCCTCCACGATCATGTGCCGTCGGTCCTTGCCGCCGGGTTCACGGCATGCCCGATGCGGGCCGCCAGCAACGTCATCTCGTAGCCGATCATTCCGATGTCGCAGCGGGTGTCGGCGTGCACGGCAAGTGTGGCGCCCCGGCTGATCGCGGTCACGAACAGGTACCCGCCGGACATCTCGAGGATGGTCTGGGTGACCCGACCGGTGCCGAGCAGGCGGGCGGTGCCCTGCCCCAGGCTGGCGAGCCCGGCCGCCGCCGCGGAGAGCTGGTCGCCGAGGGTGACGTCCATGCCCGGTGAGGTGGCCAGTCGCAGACCATCGGCCGAGACGACCACGGCGTTGACCACGCCGGGCGTCTCGCGGACGAACTCGACGAGCAACCAGTCCAGCTGCCCGGCCGGGATGCCGGCGGTCATGACCCGGGCCCGTTGACGGGAGGCGGGGCCGACTCGTCGAGACCGTCGCCGACCATCACCTGCGCCGACCGCCTGCTGGCCTGGTATCGGGACAACGCGCTCGCGGCCTCGGCCGTGTACCCGACGGGGGCAACGGCGTCCGCTGGGGGAAGCGCCTGGCGCAGCTCCGGTGCGAGGTTGGCCTGGGGCACCCGACGGCGCAGACCGCCGGCGGCGTGGCCCGGGACCTCGGGTGCTGCTGCCGGCCGCGACACGTGATCGCCGACCGGCGGACGCGGCATGGGCGGACGGGCGGCGGGGACCGGCGGGCGGGCGGCAGGGAGTCGACCGTCAGCGGGCCTCCCCACGTCGACCGGCTGCTGTTCCCGGGGACTGGGCAGATCGAGGTGATCAGGCACCGGGGCGGGGTCCCCGGGCGCAGGGCCGCGGTACCC
>JBOHEO010000385.1:0-2521 GCA_050701055.1 Pseudonocardia sp.
ATCAGGTGGGATCGATCCGAATCGGTCGCGATGCCACATGACCGGCGAGTTGACAACTACGTCGGTGACGAGTGGATCCCCGGCAAGGACGGCACTGTCGAGTTGCACAATCGGTCCCATTACAGCTTCCGCGAACCCGAGCAGCGCAGGATTCGTGGTGATGGGCAATATCGCCTGCGGAGCACGCTCCAGCATTCCCCCTACCGCGTCCGGCAGGGCATCTTGGCCGTTCGTATACCGCCAGTCGTCTACCATTTGGTCGCGAAGTATCCGAAGCCGGGCAACTCCAACGGAGTCCAGAATAGACGGAAAGACGGCATAGCCGTTCTCTTTCAGGTGTCGGACCTGCGAACTGATGGCATCGTAATTGGCGACTGCAATCATCGGCGGAGACCTACTGCG
The DNA here is from genome assembly GCA_050701055.1 of Pseudonocardia sp. GTDB lineage: Bacteria > Actinomycetota > Actinomycetes > Mycobacteriales > Pseudonocardiaceae > Pseudonocardia. The sequence goes on from JBOHEO010000385.1 coordinate 403, forward strand.
GTGTAGCATTGGGACAATTTGGCGGCCGCCACTTCGCGGGCCCGCTCAGATCCCAGCCTTAACAGTTCATCGAGGCGCGACCGGTCCTCGACAATCGCATTGTACCGCTTCTGAATTTCCTCGACGGCGTGGATGACGACCTCAGCAACCTGCTTCTTAAGATCGCCGTAGCGTGCAGAATCGAACTGCTCAGCGCTCTGCCCCCGTGTGGTGCCGGTGAGTGCCTCGTGTATGACGAGGAGATTCTGCACGCCCGGGCTGAGACCGGCGTTGAAATCGACGGCAGATCCTGAGTCTGTCTGGGCACGCATAATCTTCTTTCGGATCTGCGCAGGCGGCTCCAGCAAGCCGATCGCGTGCCCGGTCTGAGTCTCGGCCGTGCTCTTGCTCATTTTGGCGGTAGGGTCGTCCAGCCCCATGATCCGGCTCCCAGATTCACGGGTCAGCAACTCCGGAATCTTCAGAACCTCTCCGAAAAGGCTGTTGAATCGGCGGCCGATGTTACGTGCCATCTCGACGTGCTGTCGCTGGTCGTCGCCGACCGGGACGGCATCGGCGTCGTAGAGCAGGATGTCGGCCGCTTGCAGCGATGGGTAGCAAAGAAGGCCGGCACTCGCGTGGTCGGATGATCCCTTAATCTTGTACTGCGTAGCTCGCTCCAACCAAGAGACCGGAGTAGCGCAGGTCATCAGCCAGCCCAGCTCGGAATGCTGGGGAACCTCGGATTGAACAAACAATGTCGACTGATCGGGGTCGATGCCGCACGCCAGATACAGTGCGAAGACCTCTTCAACGCGTTCGCGCAGTACTGCCGGTTGCACGCTCTCAGGAACTGTCAAGGCGTGCAGATCAGCGACGAACAGGAAGTTCTCGTACTTCGTCTGGTTGGCAGCCCACAGGCTGATCGCGCCAATGTAGTTGCCGATGTGCAGCCGACCTGATGCTTGAATCCCGCTGAGCACCCGCGGCTTAGGTTGAGCGTTCGTCGTCATCTGTACTTCCGTGTTCGACGGTGACCGGTTTGATTTCATTGAGCGCGGTACTTATCTGCTGCTCTGTCGCGCCATTCTCTCGGGCCAGCACAATATAGGCATCAACGCAGCTCGGGCAGCCAGAGCCCTGCTTTCGTACGATTTGAGCAAGTGCGCTCCGGACGATCTGTTCGGGCGACCTACTTCGGTACCACGGTTCGCGCGGCCCTACATTGTCTACCACCTGACGAGCCCCTTCCGGCCGTCGACCTGCACCGTCCGCCCTTCGCCCACGACTGCGGCCAGCCCCCCGCAGCCGAGCACGCATGGTATGTCCATCTCACGAGCCGCCGTGGCGACATGGCTGAGCTTGTCACCGCCCTCGACAAGCAGGGCTCGCACCCCGAGGCCGAGCCAGCCCCACGCCGCGCCGGGGTCGGGGACGAGGACCACGTCGCCCGGCATCACTCGCGCGAGCTCGCTGGGTCTCTGTGTCACGACAAGTCGGCCCGCGGCACGCCCTAGCGATCCAGGAACGCCCCGCCAGGCACGAGTATGTGCTTCGATCCGAGGTGTTTCCGGGGTCGATCGTGAATTGCTCGGAGTCAACCTGCCGGCAGCATTGGACTTGAGTATCGGTGGCGGCGATAACGTGGTACGTTCGGTCTCGTACCTCGCCCGTCGGGTTGTGATTTCGTGGTGAGTGGGCATTCGGTCAGGGTCGAGTTCTGAGATAGCTAGATGTACGATGTCTGACGCCTTCGGAAGAAGGAGCTTGGCGCCCAGGGAAAGCAGTAGGCGCCGGAGGTGATGCAGATAACATGAATGCATAAGTGGTCCGTGGCATTCGGTGAGGTTCAATGCCGCGCGCGCCTCATGCATTCGACTTTCGAGTGTCGACCGGCGAGACGGCAAACAGGTGGAAAGTAAAATCTGCTCAGCGAGGTGACGACGGCGAACCCGAAGGCGCATCCGCCGGGCGACTGTTGCATCTGAGACATCGGCTCTGCTGAGAAACGCACGGGTGACATTCGCGTACCGGGCAGAATCAAGCCACCCGCCGATCGCGAGCCCGTAGCCGTCACCGTCTGGAGCGACATCGCTGAATCGTTCGAAAATCTCTCGTGGACTCAACTCCGAAGATGCAC
>JBOHEO010000386.1:0-2482 GCA_050701055.1 Pseudonocardia sp.
GCGCTGGCCCGGTCCACCGGGCCCGTCGACCTGCTCCCCCGCCACCGCGGCCGCCGCCCACGACAGCTGCCGGCGGCGGAGCTCTGGTTGGCCGCGCTCACCACGGCCGACGGCCGCTTCCCGGTCGACGGCGTCCTCGACGCCGGCAATCTCGGCCGCAGCGGCGTGAAGCACAGCGGTGCCGATCACGGCAGCATCGATCACGGCGACCTCACCGAGCTGGCCGACGCCCTGGCCGCATGGGACGAGGTCGGCACCGGCTCGGTCGGGCCGGCGCAGGCGGTGTTCCGGCTCGCCGAGGTCGCGACGCTCGACGATCCCGCTGACCCCGACCCGACCCTGCCCGACACGGTCTGGCGGGTCGAGTTCTGGCTCCGGTCCGCGGCCGACCCCAGCCTGCAGGTGGCGGCCGAGCAGGTCTGGGCAGCGCCGGAGAGCGTGACGCGCTGGATCGACCGCCCGCAGGAGGTGTTGCTCGCCGAGCTCGGCCGGGCCAGCGTCGTCTATCCCGAGCTCGCCCCGGCGTTGCGCCGGGCGCGGCCGGTGGCGTGCGAGCTCGACGTCGAGGGCGCCCACCATTTCCTCGCCCACGCCGCCGGAGTGCTCGATGCGGCCGGGTTCGGGGTCCAGCTGCCGTCGTGGTGGGACCGTAAGCGCCGGCTCGGCCTCGTCGCATCGGTGCGCACCCCGACCGAGGCCGCCGTCACCCCGGGTGGGATGAGCCGCGAGGCACTCGCCGACTTCCAGTGGTCACTCGCCGTCGGCAGCGACGTCCTCACCGAGGCCGAGATCGCGGAGCTGGTGGCGGCCAAGGCGCCGCTGGTGCGGCTGCGCGGGCAGTGGGTCACCGTCGACCCCGACCGGCTGCGCCGCGGACTGGAGTTCCTGCAGAAGGCACCCAGCGGTCCGACCACCGCCGCCGAGGTGCTCGCGCTCGCCGCCCGCCATCCCGATGACGCCGACCTCCCGCTGCCGGTCACCGCCGTACACGCCGACGGTTGGATCGGCGACCTGCTCTCCGGATCAGCTGAGCGCACGCTGTGCCCGCTCCGCCCGCCGGCCACGTTCCAGGCGACGCTGCGTCCCTACCAGCAGCGGGGTCTGTCGTGGCTGGCGTTCCTGTCAGGGCTAGGCCTGGGCGCGTGCCTCGCCGACGACATGGGGCTCGGCAAGACCGTGCAGCTGCTCGCGCTGGAGGCGTGCGAGCGTGACGGCGGCGCAGCGCCGACCCATGCGGCACCGACCCTGCTGCTCTGCCCGATGTCGCTGGTCGGCAACTGGCAGCGGGAGGCGGCCCGGTTCGCGCCCGGGTTGCGCGTGTACGCCCACCACGGCCCCGGCCGCTGCCACGGCGACGAGCTGCGCGAGCAACTCGCCGAGACCGACCTGGTGGTGAGCACGTACGCCACGGCCACCCGCGACGTCGACGAGCTCGCCGGGCTCACCTGGCGCCGGCTCGTGCTCGACGAGGCCCAGGCGGTGAAGAACAACCTGTCGAGCGCCGCAAAGGCCGTCCGACGGCTTCCCGCCCAGCACCGGATCGCGCTCACCGGCACCCCGGTGGAGAACCGGCTCGCCGAGCTGTGGTCGGTGATGGACGTGCTCAACCCCGGCGTCCTCGGCACGCCCGAGACGTTCCGCTCCCGCTTCGCGGTTCCCGTCGAACGCCACCGGGACCCCGAAGCCGCGGACCTGCTGCGCCGCGTCACCCGGCCCTACCTCCTGCGCCGGGTCAAGACCGACCCCACCGTGATCGACGACCTCCCGGAGAAGATCGAGATCCGGCAGGACTACCGGCTCACCCCCGAGCAGGCGTCTCTGTACCGGACGGTGGTCGACGACATGATGGACAAGATCGAAGGCTCCGACGGCATCCAGCGCCGGGGCAACGTGCTGGCCGCGATGGCCAAGCTCAAACAGGTGTGCAACCACCCGGCGCAGCTGCTGCACGACCGCTCGGCGATCGGCCGCCGCTCCGGGAAGGTCATCCGGCTCGAGGAGATCCTCACCGAGGTGCTCGCCGAGGGCGACAAGGTGCTCTGCTTCACCCAGTTCACCGAGTTCGGCGAGATGCTCATGCCGCACCTGTCCGCGCTCCTGGACACCGAGGTGCTGTTCCTGCACGGCGGCACGCCGCGCAGCCGGCGCGACGAGATGGTGGCGCGGTTCCAGGCCGGCGGCGGCCCGTCGGTCTTCATCCTGTCGCTCAAAGCCGGCGGCACCGGGCTGAACCTCACCGCGGCGAACCACGTCGTCCACCTGGACCGCTGGTGGAACCCGGCCGTGGAGAACCAGGCTACCGACCGGGCGTTCCGGATCGGCCAGCGCCGCACCGTGCAGGTCCGCAAGTTCTGTGCGGCCGGCACCCTGGAGGAACGCATCGACGCCATGATCGAGCGGAAGAAGGCGCTGGCCGAGATGGTGATCAGCGACGGCGAGGGCTGGCTGACCGAGCTCTCCACCGCCGAGCTGCGCGACCTGT
>JBOHEO010000387.1:0-2481 GCA_050701055.1 Pseudonocardia sp.
CGCCGTGGAGGCCGCCCCGGGGGCGGGTGGGTCCTTGCTCGTAGTCACCGACGCCCGCCGCCGCGAGGTCTACTGGGCCGCCTACGACCCAGCCGGGTCGCGAACCTCCGGGCCGCACGTCGAGCCGTCGCCGCGGCTGGCCGATCGGGTGGGCGGGTTGGGCCCGGTGGCGGCGGCCGGCTCGCCCGAGCACGTCGCGGCACTCGGGCTGCGGGTGCTCACCCCGGCGGCACCGTCGCCGGCCGGGCTCGTCGCGGTCGCCGCCGATGCTCTCCGGGCGGGGGTTGTTCCCGGCCTGCTCGTGCCGCTCTACCTGCGCCGTCCCGATGCCATGGAACCGGGTGCCCGCAAGCGGGTGAGTGCGGGATGACCGTCCCCGCCGGGATCGTGATCGATCTGCTGCGTGAGTCCGATGCCGCGCGCTGTGCCGAGCTGGAGCGAGAGCTCTTCCCCGGTGACGACCCGTGGAGCGAGCAGACGCTCCGGGATGAGGTGCGGGCCGGCCACCACTATCTCGCCGCGCGGGGCGTCGGCGCGGCGCGCATCGATACGATGCCGGGCGTCAGCGACGCGGGCGAGGGCGACCGGCTCGTCGGGTACGGCGGCCTCGCATTCGTCGCGTGCGGGTGGAGCAGGTACCGGCCCGAGGCGGAGGTTCACACGATCGGGGTCGACCCGGCTTACCAGCGCCGCGGGATCGGCCAGGCCTTGCTGCGGGGGCTACTGGCGATCGCCGATGCTGAACGGGCCGCGGTGTTCCTCGAGGTCCGCACCGACAATGATGCGGCGAGGGCGCTGTACGAGGCTGCGGGCTTCACGGTTGTCGGGTTGCGCCGCCGCTACTACCGAGTGAGCGGTGCCGACGCGCACATGATGCGGAGGGAGTCCCGATGAGTGTCGTGCTCGGAATCGAGACCTCCTGCGACGAGACCGGGGTGGGAATCGTCCGCATCGGCGGCGACCGCGGCACCGAATTGCTCGCCAACGAGATCGCCTCGTCGGTGGCGGAGCACGCACGCTTCGGCGGGGTGGTCCCGGAGGTCGCCTCCCGCGCGCACCTGCAGGCCATGGTGCCCGCGGTGCGCCGTGCGCTGGTCACCGCCGGTGTCCGCGGCGCTGACATCGACGCCGTCGCGGTCACCGCAGGCCCGGGGCTGACCGGCGCGCTGCTGGTGGGGCTGGCCGCCGCCAAGGCATACGCCGCGGCCTGGGACGTGCCCCTGTACGGGGTGAACCACCTGGCCGCGCACGTCGCGGTGGACACGCTGCAGCACGGTCCGCTGCCGCCGTGCCTGGCGCTGTTGGTCTCCGGCGGGCACTCCAGCCTGCTCGAGGTGCCCGACCTCGCCGGTCCGGTCCGCCCGCTGGGTGCCACGATCGACGACGCTGCGGGGGAGGCGTTCGACAAGGTCGCCCGGCTGCTCGGGCTGCCGTTCCCCGGCGGGCCGCACATCGACCGGGTGGCCCGGGATGGTGATGCGCGAGCGATCCGCTTCCCGCGCGGGCTCACCGGCGCCCGTGATGCGCCCTTCGACTTCTCGTTCTCGGGCCTGAAGACCGCGGTCGCGCGGCACGTCGAGGCGTTGGAACGGGCGGGCACGTCGGTGCCGGTCGCCGACGTGGCGGCGTCGTTCCAGGAAGCGGTGGTGGATGTGCTCACCGCGAAGGCGGTGCGGGCGGCCACCGAGCGAGGGATGGACACGTTGCTGCTCGGTGGTGGGGTCGCCGCCAACTCGCGGCTGCGGGCGCTGGCCCAGCAACGTTGCGACGCCGCCGGGCTGACGTTGCGGGTACCCCGGCCCGGCCTGTGCACCGACAACGGCGCGATGGTCGCGGCGCTGGGGGCGCACCTGCTTGCCGCGGGCGCCAAACCCTCGCCCCTGGACCTGCCCGTGGACTCGTCGATGCCGGTCACCGAGGTGCTGGTCGGCTGAGATCGTCAGCGGCTGGGATCGAGGATCGTGAGGTCGGTGAGGTAACGCCGGAAGAAACCTCGATCGCGGGTCAGCAGGCGGTCGGCCTGCACGCGTGCGTGTGCGCCGACGAGGAAGTCCGCGCGAGCTCGCGCCATATGTCGGGTCAGCGCCGAAGATGTCGATCAGGATGTTCGTGTCGACCGCGGTGATCACGGCAGCTTCGCCGGCCCGCGGAGCTCGTCGAGCAGGACGTCGGTCCCCTCAGGCAGCGCCAGGATCCCGTAGACCGAGTCGATGGTGTTCTGCGCCCTGACCTTTCGGGCGACCAGTTGACCATCCGTAGGAATCCCTACGGCGTGAGTCAAGAAACGGCGTTCAGGCCGGGGCTGCGGTCCTCCACGACGAACGACGCGCGGGTCTGCACCGGAGCGCCGGGGCGCTGGACGTGGGACAGCACCCGGAAGTCGGCTGTCATCGACCCCGGGGTGAACCGCGTGCGCACATAGCCGCGGCGATTGTTGTAGAACCGGAGGTGCGGGTTCTCCGCAAGGGTCGTGGCGGTGTC
>JBOHEO010000388.1:0-2477 GCA_050701055.1 Pseudonocardia sp.
GGAGCCGCGATCATCGCCAAGGAGCAGTCCCGCGGGCAGTTCGCCGCGGTCACCGACGACGATATCCTCGCCGCCTACCGCCTGCTCTCCGCCCGGGAGGCGGTGTTCGTGGAGCCGGCGTCGGCGGCGAGCGTGGCCGGTCTGCTGCAGTCCGTGGGAGCCGGCTCGTTGCCCCGCGGCTCGCTGGTGGTGTGCACCGTCACCGGGCATGGCCTCAAAGATCCGGACAGCGCCCTGCTCACCGCCCCGGACGCGATGGTCGTGCCGATCGACCCGGTCGCGGTGGCCGAGGCCCTGGAACTGCACTGATGGGCTGGTGGAGTGGCTAAGATCACAGCCGTCCGGGTGCGGGTGCCGGCATCGTCGGCGAACCTCGGCCCCGGTTTCGACTCGCTCGGGCTCGCCCTGTCGCTCTACGACGAGGTCGAGGCCTGCGTCGCCGCCGACGGCGTGCATGTAGAGGTGCTCGGCGAGGGCGCCGGCGAGGTCCCGTGCGGCGAGGCGCACCTGGTCGTGCGGGCGATGCGCGCGGCGTGGAGCCACTTCGGCGACGCGCCACCGGGTCTGCGGCTGCGGTGTCGCAACGCCATTCCGCACTCGCGGGGGTTGGGTAGCTCGGCGGTCGCCGCGGTCGCCGGAGCGGTGGCCGCCGCGGCGCTCGCCGGGCGTGACCTTGAGCTGGAGCGCGCTGCGTTACTCCAGCTCACAGCCGGTATGGAGGGTCACGCGGACAACGCGGCGGCGAGCCTGCTCGGTGGATTCGTGATTGCCTGGGAGTCCTCGGGCGGGAATATCGCGCAGCGGTACAGTGCTGTACGACTCGACGCGCACCGGAGCATCATTCCGGTGGTGCTCATCGCGGACGTCGAGTCGTCCACCGTCACCACCCGGGGCCTGCTTCCCGATCGCGTGCCGCTCGTCGATGCCGCGTTCACGGGCAGTCGCACCGCCCTGGCGGTGCTGGCTTTCACCCAACGTCCCGAACTGCTCCTCCCGGCCACCGAGGACCGGCTGCACCAGGGCTATCGCCGTCCGGCGTACCCGGCGTCGGCGGACCTGGTGGACGCGTTGCGCAGCCACGGAACGCCGGCCACCATTTCCGGCGCCGGGCCCACGGTGCTCGCGCTGACCGTTGACGGGAGGTTGCCGGCCGGGGTGGATCTGCGTGGCTTCGCACCGTGCGTGCTGCCCGTCGACACCGGCGGCGTCCGGGTGGAAACCGGGTAGCTTCGGCGCGTCGGGCGGGGGGTTGTTGCCGCGATGACGTGGAGAAGGCTACGCTCGGCGTCGCAACGGCGATCCACGCGTCATCCGCGTGGCCACTCGAGCCCGGCTCGATGTATTCTGGATCATAGGCGCATCCACAGGCTCAGATCCGGTTTCGGACCGAGCGGCCTCTTTCGCGACCATCGCAATGATCGCCGCCCCTGCCTGTCGGGACGGCCGCACTCATCTGCGCCCCGTAGACCGACATGTCGTCCGGCACACCGTCCGGGCGAGTGTGTGTGAATCCGCTGACCTGGGCGTCGCCCGGGTCGGTCAGGAAGGACAATCCTTGAGCGAGACCGATCTCGTCAGCACCGAGGCGCCCCTCGAGAGCGCGGGCATACCCGCCCGCAAGCGGGCCGGCCTGACCGGCATGGTTCTGGCGGAGCTTCGCCAGCTCGCTGGTGAGCTGAACATCCCCGACACCTCCGGGATGCGCAAGGGCGATCTGATCGCCGCAATCCGGACACGGCAGGGTGCTTCTGCGCCCACCGCGATCGACGTACCGGCCGCCCGGCCCATGGCCGAGCGGTCTGGCGCCGGTGGTCCCGACGCGGGCGCACCTGCCACCGGTGGGGCCGTGACGGGCGGTGATGCCGGCACGAACGGCGCCGGTCCCACCACCGAGGCCGCCCTCACGAGCCGGCGCCGGCGCACCGCGTCCCGTCCGGCCGGGGCACCGGCGGGTGGGCGGGGCGAATTCCAGCCTGCGCAGACCAGCTCCGCGGCCGAGCCCACACCGGTCGCCGCGGCTGGGGGCGCACCGTGGGCTGAGCCCGTACCGGTCGACAACGCCGCCGGCAGATCGTTGCCCCCCAGTACCGACAGCGCCCCGAATCCCCGCACCGCACCAGAGGCCGAGAACGTGGCGATCGAGAGCACTCCGGCGACCGATGGCGCGCCGCAGCCAGTTGGCACCGAGGCCGAGACCGCCGGCGACGGTGGCAGCCGCCGCAACCGGCAGGGCCGGGGTCGGGGTCGTGGAGACCAGGGTGATGTGGCCCCCCCCGAGGGGGCACCCGCCGAGACCGACGAGCGCGGCCAGCGTGGCGACGGCCGTCGCGGCCGGGGCGAGGATCGCGACGGCCGCGGCAACGACCGTGGCCGGGGCGAACGTCCGGAGAACCGCAACGACAACCGCACCGACCGTGGCCCTGCCCCGCGGGGCGACCGCGACGACGACTCCGACGACGACGGTGACGGTCGTGGTC
>JBOHEO010000389.1:0-2474 GCA_050701055.1 Pseudonocardia sp.
CGGCCACCCACTCGACCGGACCCGCACCAGCCACCTCGCCCGCCTCGAACCCGCCCTGGCCTCATGAACACGAATTAGCCACCAGGGTCCAGTTCGTCGAACGCGGCCGGGTGCAGGTTTGATGAGACCGCGACGGAGCGTTTCTCGTAGGCGGCGTCGACGAGGCGGTAGAGGCCCTCGGCGGCGTCTTGGGCGACCGGGAGCAGCCCGATATCGTCGACGACCACGAGATCCGCGCGTAGCACCCGGGCGATGGCCTTGGTGACGGTGTCGTCGGCGCGGTGACGCCGGAGCAGCACCCCGAGGGCTTCGAGGGTGAACCAGGCGACCTTGAGCCCGGCCTGCACGGCTTGCTGTCCGAGGGCTTCGAGCAGGAACGTCTTCCCGGTCCCGGACGGGCCGCAGACCACCAGGTTCTCCCGCCGCGAGATCCATTCCAGGGTGCGCAGCGCGGACTGGGTGGGCGCGGGGATCGAGCTGGTCGTGGGCTGCCAGGCTGCGAAGGTCTTCCCGGTCGGGAACGCCGCCGCGGCCCGTCTGGTGGCGAGTGCGGAGCGTTCCCGTCCGGCGGCTTCCTCACCGAGCAGGGCGCGTAGCACCTCGACCGGTTCCCAGCGCTGTGCCTTCGCGGTCGCGATCACCTCGGGGGCCAGGCGGCGGATGTGGGGCAGCCGCAGCCGGCGCAGCAACGCCTCCAGATCCGCCGGTAGCGGCGGCGCGCTCGGGACCCCGACCACCGGCGCGACTGTGCCGGGCGTCGTCGCGGCGCGGCTCACGAGGCCACCCCGCCCGTGCACTCGCCCGCGAGCTCGGCGCCGCGCTCTAGCGGGAGTTTCCGGGCTATTTCGATCATGGGTGTGTTGCAGCTGGTCACGGCGTTGTTGATGTTCGTCGGGTGTATGACCTAAGTGGGGGGTGCCCAGCGGTTGAGGTTGAAGATCTCGGTGAGCTGGTCCTGGGTGGGGGTGGTCTCGGTGAGCATGCGGCGGGCTTTGGGTCGTCCTCCGGTGGAGGGGTAGATCAGCACTGTTTCTTGGATGCCGGCCAGGGTGTCGAGCAGTTCGCGCACGCTCATGGTCAGTTCGTGCTGGTGGGCGTGGCGGCGCATGAGGTGGGCGATCTGTAGGGCCAGTACGCAGGTGAAGACGTGGACGCGGATGTTGTGGTCGGTCGGGTGGTGCATCGGGGAGAACGACACCAGGTGGGGGTCTTTGAGTTGGCGGAAGGAGAACTCGGCTTCGGACTGGGAGCGGTAGCCGGCCACGACCTCGGCGACCGGCCAGTGGTCGCGGTTGGTGATCAGCACGCGTTTGCCGAACACCTGCTGTTCGAGCGCGTCGCGTGCGCGGTTGTCGGGGTGAAAGCTGAGCCGGTGTTGCGCCGGGGTGTCGCCGGTGAGTTGGTAGCGCAGCACGCGGGTGAGCCAGGGGTCCTTGAGGATGTGGGCGATCTCAGTCTCGACCTTCGCTCTGGAGCGGCGGGTCTTGCCGCGGGCCAGGGTGTCGCCCAGCTCGGCCAGTTTCAAGCCGGCCTTGGCCAGGGTCTGGTCGAACCCGCGGGACTGGGCTGCGTGCAGGGTGGGTGAGTGGGTGAGCACGACGCGGCGTTCGGCGCCGTAGATGTTGCGGCGGGTCTCCAGCGCGGTCAGCCCCGCGAAACGCTCGGAGTCAACGACGTGGCGGTCGGTGGCGGGTAGGGCGAGCAGGTCGGGGCAGTCCGAGGGTGGCACCGACCCGCCGTATCCCAGTCCGGCGGCGTGCAGGTGGGCGAAGTTGGCGACCGAGTTCTGCCCGGCGTCGAACACCACGGTCATCTCCACCGCCGGTGTCGCCGCGGTGTCGTCGGGGACCGCCAGGTCATCGGGGACCGTGGTGGCCACGGCGGTGTAGCGGCGCATCAGCATGTCGATCATGGTGGTGAACTGGGTGACGTCGGGCCGGTTGCCGGGGTAGGCGTGAGACACCAGCGGGATCCCGCCGTCGCGGGTGACGACCAGGCCGAGTCCGACCAGACGCAGGTCGGCGCGTTTCTGCTTGGCCTTGCCCCGCTGAGCGATGGGTGCACGGTCGTTGGTGGAGTCGATGTAGGTGGCGAAGTTGGTCATGTCCAGGGCCAACGCGGAGATATCGAGCCCGAACGTGTCGATCATTCCCAGGGCCAGACGGTGCTCAATGGCGGCCAGCTCCGCTTCGGTGACCGCGTGCATCGCGTCCCAGAACCTGCGGTGATCCAGCGCCGAGGTCGGGATCTTGACCAACCGGTCGGCGGCGGTAGTACGCCACCAGTCGGAGAACCCCAGTTTGGAGCACGGGTCCACCAGCCGGTTGAGCGCGGCCAACGCCAGGTAGGTGCCCACGCTCGCGCCCGCGTCGGACCGGCGGGCCCCGACGACCTCGTCGATGATCTCGATCACTCCCAACCGGGTGAGCATCGCCCAGCCGGCGGCGATGTCGCCGAACCCCCAGGTGCCGGGT
>JBOHEO010000390.1:0-2394 GCA_050701055.1 Pseudonocardia sp.
AAAACTGACCCAACAAACACAAACAAAAACAAACTGGCACAAAACCAATCCATGATCACACCACATCAACAGACATGGCACAGTTCGACACACTGTTGAGTTCTCAAAAGACACCCGCACACCATCGCGATCCTCGCGGACCGGGCCCGGGGCAATTTTCCAAGTCTACATGGTTCGAGGCATCAGGTCAAGCTTTACCTGAACCAAGGGTGTGAAGCCTACACCACCAGGTGTTGAGCCATCTCGGGTCGGTCGCCGTACCCGAAGGGCAAGCTCCGGGCCGGTGGAGCCGTCCCGTTCTGCCTTGCTGCCCGCCATGGCGACAAGGAGGAAGTTACACAGACGCTCCACGGCCCGTCACACCGGGGGGATCTTTTCGGTGTCTGTGCAGGTCAAGCCCAGGAGTATCGTGATACGCGATCAACCCCGATCAACTCGGACACCGGCGAGGTTGCGCTCGCCCTTCACACCATGAGCCACCGTCCGTCGAGCAGGTCCTGCTCCACGGGGCTCCACTGCTCGTCGGTGATCTTCACGTTATTCACCGACGCTCCCCCTTCCTCCACAGTGCGACGGGCGGATCCGCGGCTGTCCGCAAGACCGCTCACGACGAGGAGGTCGACGATCGTCAGCCGAGCGTCGATCCGAACCACGGCCGTAGGCACCTCGGCCAGGGCTGCGTCCAGGGGTCTTCGGGTCGAGATCGTGCAGGTCAGCGCGCCCGCAAAGGGCCTTGCCGGCGATGATCACCTGCTCCGTCTGGCGACGCCCGTGGACGAGCGTCGTGAGATCCTCCGCCAGCCGTTGTTGTCCGACGCGCAGATGGGGCCGCTCGGCGACGTCCTTCTCGAGCTGCTCGAGGTCGTCGGGCGCCAGAAATGTGAACAGGCGCAGGTATCGGCCGACGTCAGCATCGGCGACGTTGACGAAGTGCTGGTACCAGGCGTACGGCGAGGTCATCGCCGGGTCGAGTCAGACGCTTCCCCCACCGGTGGACTTGCCCAGCTTGCGGCCGTGCGCGTCGGTGACCAGCGGGGTTGTGAGCGCGTGGACGGCCGCGCCCTTGACCCGACGGACCAGCTCCACCCCGCCGACGATGTCGCCCACTGGCCGGAGCCACCGATCTGCAACCGGCACCCGTGGCGGCGGAAGAGGTGCAGGCAGTCCTGGCTCTGCAACACCAGGTAGCTGAACTCCGTCGCCCCCCCCGCGAGGACGATCGGCCGTGCTCCCGCCTGCTGGAAACGGCGCAGGGTGAGCAACTGCACAAGATTTCCGGCATGCAGACTGGGGGCGGTGGGATCGAAGCCCGCGTACAGCGTGAGCATACCCTCGGCGAGATCGCGGCGCAGCGCGTCCCGATCGGTGCTCTGCGCGCTGAGGCCGCGCCACTCCAGCTCGTCGAGGATCTCGGTCCTCACGGCATCGATCCTGCCCCGCCGCGCGACCTCGTTCCGGGCCGGTACGGGCTCACCGCGGGTGAGCCGGCGAGCCAGAATCGCCACGGGATCTCCCGTGCAGTGGCCACCCCGACCCGCGGGCCGGTGCGCACCGAGGCCGGGGCGACGGGATCACCGGCCAGTACCCGCACCGGCGATGCCGCGCTCGTCACGTCAACACCGTTGTGCTCCCGGTTCAGACCCAGCAGCGAGGCCAGGCACGCCGGCCCCCGGGCCAGGTCGGCGTCGCGGCGTGCGGTCGGACGTCGCCGGCGGGCTACCGCCAGATCGGAGACCACCTCACCGGCGCGCAGCAACACCGCCCCGGGCTCGCCGTCGGAAAGGCAGGCCACGTTCGCGCAGAAGTGCATGCCGTAGACGAAGTAGACGTACAGCTGCCCGGGCGGGCCGAACATCACCGCATTGCGCGGGGTGCGGCCGCGGAAGCTGTGCGACGCGGGATCGTCGGCTCCCCGATACGCCTCCACCTCGACGAGCCGGACGGCGACGACGCCCTCCGGGGTGTCCGCCTCGACAAGGCAACCGAGCAGCCGGACGGCGGCCTGCAGCACGTCGTCGGCCAGCTCCGCACGAGGTAACATGGTCAGTCGATCCAGGACCGCGCTCCCTCGACGGTGCCGCGCAGGTCGTCGAGCTGCTCGGCGACCCGCTCGCCCGCCGTGCCGCCGTGCGCGTTGCGGGAGGCGATCGAGCCGCTCACCGTCAGCACGTCGCGGACCTGCGGTGTGAGCGCGGGATGGACGCCGGCCAGCTCCGCATCGGTCAATTCGGCAAGCCCGACGCCGCGCGACTCGGCCACCCGCACGCAGCCGCCGGCCGCCTCGTGCGCCACCCGGAACGGCACCCCGGCCCGTACCAACCACTCGGCGATGTCGGTGGCGAGGGTGAATCCCGCGGGCGCGAGCTCGACGAGCCGGTCGGTGTGAAAGACCAG
>JBOHEO010000391.1:0-2380 GCA_050701055.1 Pseudonocardia sp.
GTACCGGACTGACCTTCGAGATTGCTGAACGGGAAGTGACCGAGACTCTTGGCAAGCGAAAGTATTTTCTGGCCGTCTTGAGGGAGGTTAGGTCGTATTGACTGAATGCAGGCGGTCTGCGATGGCGGGGGAAGTGACTTCCCCCGCGCCGAGGCCGTCATGTTCAGCCGCCACGACCTGAGTGATGACCACTGGGAGCGGGTCCGCCCCCTGCTGCCGGGGCAGGCCGGCGGGCACGGCGGGGTGGGCGGCGACACCCGGCTGTTCGTGAACGTCATCCGGTACCTGGCGAGGACCGGGATCGCGTGGGCCGACCTGCCGACGGCGGTCGGCAAGTGGAACAGCCTCCGGCAGCGGTATAACCGCTGGTGCGAGCGGGGGGTGTGGGAGCGGGTGGCGGGCGCGCTGCGGGACGACGACACCGAGTGGCTGCTGGTCGATAGCACATGCGTCCGCGCGCACCCGTCCGCCGCCGGGGCGAAAATAAAAGCGGACGGGTCGGGCGGGCAGTCGGCCCAGGCGTTGGGCCGCGGCGGTGGCGGGTTCGGCAGCAAGCTGCACGCGGCGGTGAGCCCGTTGGGCCATCCGGTGCGGCTACACCTGACCGGGGCGAACGCGGCCGACAGCCCGCACCTGCCGGCGTTGATCGCCGGGGTGGAGACGACCGCGGTGGTGGCCGACAAGGGGTACGACGCGGACACCAACCGGGCGGCCATCCGCGCCCGGGGGGCGGGGCCGTGCATCCCGCCGCGGCGGAACCGGACGGCGGTGATCGGGTACGACCGGCACCTGTACCGGGAGCGGAACGGGGTGGAGCGGTTCTTCGGCCGTGTCAAGCAGTACCGGCGGGTGGCCACCCGGTACGACAAGAAGGCGGCCAACTTCCTCGGCTTCGTCTGGCTCGCCGCCATCGCGGTCATCCTCGCCTGACCCGCCCGGGTTGCCGAGCTTCAGTCAATACGGCCTAGTATTACTCCGTTACGCGCTCTTGCTGTCCCGTTGGTCTTCGGCAAGATCAGGGCATGGACGCACGGAAGCTGACGAAGCTGCGGAAGGACTTGACCGCGTTCCTCGACGCGGTGGCCGGCTCCCTGGGGCACCCGCGGCGACGTCATTGGTGCGACGCCTACCTCCGCGGGGTTCTCCTCGACGGCCACCGCAAGAGCGTCGAGCCGATGGCCGCCCGGCTGAAGGCCATCGAGCGGGGCGACGAGGATTACGAGCAGGCGTTACAGCAGTTTCTCAGCCAGAGCCCGTGGGACGAGCAGGAACTCCTCGACGGCCTGCACGCCTGGATCAGCCGCCGGTTCGGCACCGCCGGGGTTCTCATCCTCGACGACACCGGGTTCCCCAAGCAGGGCGAGCACTCCGTCGGGGTGGCCCGGCAGTACACCGGGACGCTCGGCAAGGTGGCCAGCTGCCAGGTCGCGGTGACGTTGCAGTACGCCACGGCCACCCAGGTGGTCGCCCTGGACGCCCGGCTGTACCTGCCCGAGGGGTGGGCGGCGGACTCGGACCGGATGGCCCGGGCCGGGGTGCCCGACGGGGTCGGGTACCGCCCGAAGTGGGAGATCGCCCTGGACATGGTCCGGCGGGCGGCGGCCCACGGGTTCCGCGGGGTGGTCCTGGCCGACAGCCTGTTCGGCACGGTGACGCAGTTCCGGGAGCGGCTGGCGGCGGACGGCCGGACGTTCTGTGTCGGCATCGACTCCACGCCGAAGGTGATCGCCGCGGACGCCGACCTCGGCCCGATCCCGCCCCGCTCCCGGACCGGCCGCCCGCCCACCCGACCGGCGAACGTCTGCCGCGGGGCGACGTCGCCGAGCGTCCGGGAGTGGGCGGTCGGGCACGCGAACGACTTCCGTTCCGTGACCTGGCGGGAGGGGTCGAAGGGGAAGATGACCGGCCGGTTCGCCGCCTGGCGGGTCCGGCCGGCGCACCAGCTGTCGGCCGGCAAGGTGCCGCTGGCCCCGTGCTGGCTGCTGGC
The DNA here is from genome assembly GCA_050701055.1 of Pseudonocardia sp. Classification (GTDB taxonomy): domain Bacteria; phylum Actinomycetota; class Actinomycetes; order Mycobacteriales; family Pseudonocardiaceae; genus Pseudonocardia. The sequence goes on from JBOHEO010000391.1 coordinate 1,988, forward strand.
CGAGTGGCCCGGCGGGGCCGAGCAGCCGGCCAAGTTCTTCTTCAGCAACCTGCCGGCGGGGACGAGCCTGAGGCGGCTGGTGGCGACGGCCAAGAGCCGGTGGTGGGTGGAGCAGAGCTACCGGGAGCTGAAGGACGAGCTGGGCCTGGACCACTTCGAGGGCCGGTCCTGGCGGGGGTGGAACCACCACGTCGTGCTGGTGCTGATGGCGTACGCCTTCCTCCAGGACGTGCGGCGGCGCCGCCCCCAAAAAGTGGCCGTCGTGTGACCCTCCCCCGGTTGCGGGAGGAGTTGCAATCGCTGCTGGCGTGCTGGTGCGCCCGCTGCCCGGTCTGCGGGCGGACCGTCCCGGAGCTCGTGAAAGCGAAGCCGCCGTAGTTAACGGAGTAATAT
>JBOHEO010000392.1:0-2377 GCA_050701055.1 Pseudonocardia sp.
TCCGCTCCGCCGCCCAAACCGCCTCGTCCAGCGAACGCCGCGACACCGTCGCCCTGCTCCGCGACCTGGTCACGACTCGCGTCGACCGGGCCGAACAACTCAACCAACTCGCCGGCGCCATTTTCCCGACTTCGCCCAAGAACTGGCCGTCATCCGAACCAGGGTCGAACCACGGTTCTCCTTGACCGAGCGGACGATGATCGAAATCGGCGAGCTGCCCGACTACGTTGACGGACCGATCGACACTGTTGGCCGGCGCGCGCCGACGGCCGCCGCCATCTGACAGCGGACATCGTGACGAAGTTAGCCCACAAGAGCGCGGCACGAGCAACCCGTGAGCTGCGCATTACGAGAAAATGCCTCATCGGGCTCACGGTGCTCACTCGGAACATCAGTGCACGTCACACCGCTCACCGTGCTCATCCGGAGCCGCCGTAGGACGCCATTGGAGGCCACGACCAGACCGGAGATAGGCGAGCCGGTTGTCGTCGACATCGCAGACCGCCGAGAACGGCCGTCTGCGCACTCGCCGCTCAGATCACGTCAGCTGACGAGAGGTAGCGCTTCGTCGAGCTCAGGACGCCAAGGCGCGTCCGGAGCGTGTCGCCGCCGCTCGCGCAGATCAAGCCGGTCGTTGACCTCGGCAAGGAAGTCGGGCGAGAGCGTCGGCCCAGCCGCCGGCACCGCAGCGGGCTCGTAGGAGCTGAACCACGCAGCAACTTCCAACCAGCTCCACAGTGAGTTCGACGAGCCCTGTCGCGCCACGGGCGCCGGGAACCCTCCCGGGCCACGGTCACCACGAACCAGCTGGCCGATGCTCTGGCGAGTGCGTCCAACGCGCTCGGCGACCTCGGCGGCACTGAGCCAGTCGTCCTCGACCGCGACCCTCACGACGCGAGCGCTGATCCCCGCCGCCTCGACATCGGCCAGAGCCGACAGGACCGCCGCCTCAGGCGTATCGGCCTCCCGATCGAAAAGACTCAGCACGCTTCCGGTCCGCTCCCTGGCAAACGTGGCATCGTCACACCCCGCCTCGAATAGGGCCCCCAGGTCCGCGTCGGTCAACTCGATGCCAGCGATGATCAGTCGGAATGTCCACTCACTCATGACGTCTCCCCATCGTCGCCGTGGTTGTGCAGATCGATCCATCGACGCAACTGCCGCCCATGGTTTCCGGGGCTTCTCGGGGTCGACCACACCGAGACCCATGCCCGACACGTGCACATGATTCGGCCCCACTTATGACCGGCAACGGTGCGCTCGACGGTGAATCCCAGACTGTCCGCGTAATCGAGCGCAGCGTTGATCTCCTTCTTCGGATGTCTCGGGTGCATGCAAATCCTATGGACAGAGTAAGCCGACTGTTTCCACTTGTCAACACAACGCCGTGCCGCGCCTCGGCGGGAGCAGCGCGTTGTCGGCGCCGACTGTATGACCACACGCCGACGGCGATCCTGCAACTGAGGGCTCTCGGCCCGTTCGGGCCGAAGGCCGGGCGTCGGGCCGTGGGCCGCAGCAGCACGATCTCAACGACACCTCGGGCAGATGGACACAGACACGACGATCACGCGCAGCAGCCGGAGACCACGATAGGCCGCGCGCGATAACGGGCCACCTCTCATCCACGCTCATCGCGCCTCTGACCAGCGGAAACGGAGCCGCCTTGGAGAGTCGAACCCCAGACCTACGCATTACGAGAAGGGTGCGGCTCTCCTGGAGGGGTCTATGCGGCCTGCGGGATGATGTCGGCTTCGGCTCGGCGGAGGCCTCAGTGGTGACCGTCGACGACGAGCGGCTGATCGATTGGCCACGTTCTTGCGGCCGGGACATCGTGCTTGCTGAGCCACCCCGCGACGGCGACCTCGTTGGTAGCGGCCGCCATGTGGTCCAAGTTGCGCGGCGTGGTCAGGCTGGACCGCCCGGGGTTCGACCCAGGCCATGCTGGCCGACGAGACGGGTCCTGCGAGTCGAACCCGAGCGGTGATGCTAGGCGCGGCTGTTCTGGGCTCCTCCCGTCCCGATGGGGCTGCCGGTGTGGTGGTGCGCGCCATGATCCGCGGGTTGGTCATCCACGGGGGCGGGCCCACCTTCAGTCGGGTAGTGCCATTCGTAGGGGTCCACGCTCAAAACCCCGCCTGCGGCGTCGTGCGTCGTGACGCGCAGCCAGCGCCAGGCTTCACCCCGGACCGAGGTAAGCCTCTGGTCGGGCCGCCATGTCGCCGAGGAGCCTTCGGGGCCGGAGGCGATCGTGAACTCCGACTCGCCGGTGGCCGCGTCCCAGCACCGCAGCGTGCCGTCGTCGCCGGTGGAGACCACCCGGGTGCCATCGGGGCTGTAGGCCACCGCCGACACCCGGTCGGTGTGGCCGGTCCAGGGG
>JBOHEO010000393.1:0-2368 GCA_050701055.1 Pseudonocardia sp.
CTGAAACCCCGGGGTGCGGCCACCCATCGGCTGCCTCACCCCGCTACCCCGCCATGCCCACCAACCGTCACAAACAGTCACAAGAACATGGAGATTCGCAGTGAGGTTCCGCGCCCGCACGACCTTCCGGTTCGGCCCGCTGAGGGCCACCGTCAACCAGGCCGGCCGCTGGTCATTCGCGATCAAGATCGGCCCGATCACCCACAATCTGACCCGCCGCACCACCTCCATCGACACCCCCGGCCCTCGACAGGGTGGGCACGCCCCCCGTGTCGAGCCGCTCGCTGTCGGGCTCACGTCGTGACCCGGCGGGCCAGCACCCGCGAGCCGAGAGCTGAGTCCCGGATGGATATCACATCGGTTCACATCGGTTCACATCGGTTCACATCAGACGGGCAACTACAGAAGAGAGCCGCTCGACACCGGGCGCGGGGGCCCCCGGCTGGCAGAAGCGGCTCGGGACGGCGACTCGACGAACTCGCAACCGCATGGGCGACAGGCGACATCAGCCGGCGGGAGTGGATGACGGCCCGAACCGTCATTGAACAGCGACTCGACCAGGCTCGGGCCCGGCTCGTCCGAGTGGATCGCCGCGCGGCATTGCGTACATTCGTCGGCGGGATCGAGGAGATGCGCGACCGCTGGACACGCCTCAACGTGGCGCAGCGCCGCGCGATCGTCGGGGCCGTGCTCCGCACAGTCCAGGTGCAGCCGGCCCCGCGCCGGAGTCCGATGGGACCCGACTCGATTCGAGCCCGAGTGGAGTAGCCGCCGTCGGCGCCGCTAGCACCCCGGACCGCTAGGCCTAGCACCCCCCGCTAGCGGGCCTGGGCGCCTGCTGAGCAGGCAGCTAGCGCCCTAGCACCCGCCCGCCCGTAGGCCCACCGATGAGCCCCTACAGCAGGGGAGCGACCCCCTGGCCCAGCCCGCTAGACCCGGCCCCGACTCGGTCCCAGGAGGACCCCCCAGCATGAGCACCCGCGCCGTCTCGATGTCGGGGTGGGTGGGGGGGTGGTGGTGAGGAGGCGGGTGGCGAGGGGGCCTCGTGGACGTCGGCGGCACGCGTGCTGATGGTGCGGGACAGCCATGGCACCTACCTGCCATGGTTGTAGGATGGACGCTAAGTGAAGTTCTGCAAGGGAGTAGTCGTGGTGAACCCAGGAGATACACGCCAGCCGTATAGGCAGATCGTAGACGCGCTACGGGCCGAGATAAAGTCGGGACTCCTTATGCCAGGCGACCTAATCCCATCGAACGCTGCAATAATGGATCGGTTCAAAGTCGCCAGCTCGACGGCCCAGCGGGCGGTCCGCACTCTTACGGCGGAGGGCCTTGTTGAGAGTGTGGTTGGGCGAGGTGTATTCGTTCGACGGAAGCGACCGTGGAGGGTTGTGTCCTCGCGCTACATCCCGATCCCACCCGAGGGTGAGCGTGATCGATGGACGACGGAGGCCGAAAAAGATGGCCAGCGCGCAGACCAGAGGATCACGTTTGTCGGGGAGGTCGATCCGCCGGACGACGTTGCTGACAACCTCGGGTTGGCCGACGCCGGGAGGACCGTAGTTCGGAGACGAGTGATGTTCCTCGATGACGACCCCGTGGAGCTGACCGACACTTACTACCCCGCCGATCTGGTCCGCGGCACTCGCATCACTGACGTACGCAAGATCCCGCGGGGCGCTCGTGCAGTGCTCGCCGATCTCGGCTACCCACCCCGCCGAGCCCTAGAGACGGTGTACACGCGGATGCCAAGCCCTGACGAGTCGCGAGCACTCCAACTCTCAGCGGGCACCCCAGTCTTCGAGGTCGTGCGCACGGTGCTGACGGACGAAGATCGGCCGATCGAGGTCGATGTGATGGTTCTAGGTGGACACCGGAACCGCCTCGAGTACGAGGTTCCTGTGTCCTGATCTGCGGCGTTGCCCCGAAGCCCCGAGCCTGCGCTCGGGGCTTCGGCACGTTCACACACCTGAGGCTTGCCACTATGGCGCTATGGCGCTATGGTTTGTCAGTAGGGGTCAGGCGTTGCGGCGCTTCCCCTAGATACGACGAGACCCCGGCCCGGTGTGACAGCACCGGCCGGGGCGTACATCGAGCTATCAGGAGCTGACGATGCAGGTCGAGGATACCCGGTACCTCCGGGTCAAGGCAGTGGCGGAGATGTTCGACGTCTCCGAGGCATCGATCTACCGGGCGATCCGGTCAGGCCAGCTGGACGCGCTGCGGATCGGTGGGTCGGTTCGGGTGCCGTCCGAGGCGCTGAGGGCGTTCACCGACGAATGCGGCGAGAACGCCTACCGGGCCTACGTGGTCGGAGACGTGTCCCCCGAGACCGACGACCAGACACCGCGCACCGAGGCCGAGCGGG
>JBOHEO010000394.1:0-2345 GCA_050701055.1 Pseudonocardia sp.
CGGTCGGCTCGCGCGACGAAGCGCAGCCGCAGGTGGCCGACCAGCGGCCCGAGCGGGGTCTCGATCACCGGCACCAGCGCCGTGGCAAGGGCATGGGCGTCGAGCCCGTCGACAGGCCGGCGGTCGAGCTGCTCGATCGTGTGGCCGGTGAGCTCGGCCAGCAGGTCGCAGGCGGTGGTATCGGCGGCCTCGAGGACCGCGTGGACCAGCGTGCCGAATCCGGTGCCGGCGGGTAGGTCGGCCATGGGGGAGGGGATCGCGGGGAGGGGGGCGGTGGCTGCGGGGAGGGGGGCGGTGGCTGCGGGGAGGGGGGCGGTGGCTGCGGGGGCGCCCTCGCCCGGCCGAACCGGTGGCGGCACCGGAGGCTCGTCGTCGGTGCCCCGCTCCTCCGGCTCGCTGGTGGCACCCGGGTCGGCGCGGGGGGCGTGCGTGTCGGCGTGGGGAGCGTGCGCGTCAGCGGTGAGAGCACTGTAGGAGGTACGGCGCCATGAGGTGTCGAGCCGGCGCCCGAAGTGCGCGGTGGTCAGCTCGGTGACCCCGGCCGGCGGTGCCTGCCAGGGCGAACCGGCATCCTCGGCCACCTCCTCGACCGCGAGATCCGGCGACGCCAGCGCGTGCAGCGCGGCGAGGGCCGCGGCCTCCGGCGGGACCCGATAGCTCGGCTTGACCTCGGTACCCGGCGCGGGACGGCCGAAGAGCAGGCGGTGCAGTGGGGACGTCGCAGTGGTGGTGGTGGGCGCCCACCAGGTGATCACCTGGCAGCACGCGCGGGTCATGGCCACGTAGAGCAGTCGCAGGTCCTCGCCCGCCTCCTCGGCACGGTGCTGCTCGCACCGCTCCCGCCACGTGTCGCCGCCGGGCCCCCCGACGTCGAGGACCCGCGCGCCGCCGTCGTGCAGCAGCGCGATGTCGGGATCGCCGGCGTGCCGGTCCCAGCCGAACGGCACGTAGACGATCGGGAACTCGCAGCCCTTGCTGCGGTGCACGGTGACGATCTGCACCGCGTCGGCGTCGGACTCCAACCGCCGGCTCCGTTCGGTGCCGGTGTCGCCGGTGGCGTCAGCGATGCGGTGGCGCAACCAGTCGACGAGCGCGGCCGGCCCGAGATGCCCCTGCACGGCGGCACCGTGCAGGGCCTGGCCGATGTGCCGCAGGTCGGTGAGCCGGCGCTCGCCGTCGTGCTCCGCGAGCAACCGCCGAGGCAGCCCGGTGCTGGTGGAGACCGCTTCCAGCAGGGCGGCTACCCCCCGGTCGTGCAGTACCGCGGACCAGCTGCGCACGGTGGCGCCGAGGCTGTCGAGCAGCGCGTCGGAGTGGGGGGCACAGAGCTCGGCGACCGTGCGCCCGAGAAAGCAGGTGAGCGCGGCCGCGCGCACCCGGGCCGATCGCTGGGGCTGCTCGACCGCCTCGAGCAGGGTGAGCCACTGGCCGGCGACGGGTGTGCCGAACACGCTCGCCATGCCAGCGAGCACGCCGGGCACACCGGCGCGGTCGAGGGCCTCGCGCACCTGCACCCCTTGGGCGTTGGTGCGCACCAGCACCGCCACGTCACCGGGTCGGACCGGTCGGGGGTCGCCGGGGGGTTCGCGCAGCCGGGCCGGGCCGGCCAGCAGCCGGGACACGTCCCCCGCGACGTCGCGAGCCACGATCTCACGGACCGGCGCCACCATGGCGAGGCTCTTGCCCGGCGGGATCGGGAGCCGGCTGTGGGGGAGCACGCGCAGCCGCAGCGGGGTACTGATCGTGGCGTCCCCGCGCTGGAGGTCGCCGCCGGTGGACCCGTCCGGGACCCCGTCCGCGGGCTGGATGCCGAGACGCTGTCCGGGGTGCGCCGAGCCGACCCGGCGCACCACGATCCGCCCATCGCCCATGGCCGAGTCGCCGAACACGGTGTGCAGCGCGTCGAGCAGCGGGGCGTCACTGCGGTGGTTGACGGCCAGGGTGGCGTGCGCGTCGGCGGCCCCGACGGCGTCGAGGTAGCTGACGACGTCGGCGCCGCGGAAGCCATAGATGGCCTGCTTGGGGTCGCCGATCAGGACGAGTGTGGTGTGGCCGTGGAAGGCCCGGCGCAGGATGTCCCACTGCACCGGATCGGTGTCCTGGAACTCGTCGACCAGCACCACCCGGTACCGCTCGCGCAGCCGGGCGCACGCCACCGGGCCGCGGGCCGGGTCGGTGAGGGTGCCGGCGAGCCGGGTGAGCATGTCGTCGTAGGTGTAGAGGCCGCGGGCGCGCTTGCGCCGGTGGACTTCCGCGCGCACCGCGACGGCGAAGCTCTGCCGCACCTGCGCCGCGCTCCCGGCCGGGGCGCGGGCGGGTTCGAGGCGGGCTTGGGGGTCGTGGAT
>JBOHEO010000395.1:0-2330 GCA_050701055.1 Pseudonocardia sp.
AGCCGGACGCGTCCCGGACCACCCGCTCCCCCACCCGCTGGGCGCGGAGCCGCGCCGTCGCCGCGACCTCCGCCGCGGTGCCGGCCGCGTCCGCGAGCTCCCGGGCCAGTTCGCGCCGGTTCAGCAGCTCCTGGGCATTGCGCAGCGCCGGATCCCGACGCAGCTCGACCAGCCGCGCCGTCAGGCCGCCACGCTCCCGACCGACGTCACCCCGCTCGGCCTCCACGGTCGCCCGCTCGGTGGTGATCTTTTCGATCAGTGCGCCGCACCGCTCCACGTCCCGGGCCCGCCGGGCCCGCTCCCGGTGCTGCTCGACGAGCTCCGCGCCGCGCCCCCGCAGCACCTCCCGGGCGTAGTCGGCGTACACCGCCGCGAACGCCGCCACGCCCTCAGCGCTGCGGCGTTGCCGGTCGAGCTGCTCGCCGAACGCCGCCAGCTCGTCGAACGTGTCGCCCGCGGCGCGCACCGCGTCGTCGTCGAGCTGTGGGAGCGCCTGCACGAGCTGCTCGGCGAGCCGGGCAGGCTCGATGTCCTCGCCGACCTGCGGCTGGCGCAGCCAGTACAGCAGCCGGAGCAGCTCGTCGTACTGGGCCGGTTCGAGCCCGAACAGCAGCCGCCCCACGTGCTGCTTGTAGACCCGCGCCGACTCGAACACGGTGCCGTCGGGTTCGAGCGCGAGGCGCAGCCGGTCGCGCGCGAGCGGACCGGCGTCGTCCTCCAGGATCAGGTCCTCACCGATCCGGCCGGGATAGGTGAAGTACCAGGCCTGCGCCGAACGCGAGGACTGCGAGGCCCGGATCCCGACGCCACAGGTGATCGTCTCAGGCCGGCCGTCGTCGCCGGTGCGGGCGAACTCCACCCACAGATAGCCCGCACGGTTCTGACCGGTGTAGCCGTCGAGCATCAACCACAGCAGGCTGGTGTGGTGCCGTCCGGATGCGGTCATCCGCGCCTTGTCCCCGTCGAGCACGAACGGCAGCAGCATCTCCAGCGTCTTCGACTTGCCGGCCCCGTTGGAGCCGCGCAGCAGCAGCCGTCCGCCGGCGAACTCGAAGACCTGGTCGTCGTACTGCCACACGTTGAGCACGCCGGCCCGCGAGAACCGGAAGCGGTCGGTCACGATTGCTCCTCGAACAGCGACGGCTGCCCACCCGACCCAGGTTCGGTGATCGACGCCCGGACGGTGAACCGGGCGCCAGCCGCATGCACCAGCCACGCCCCGTCGGACTCGACCCGGACCAACCCGGCTGCCACCAGAACGGCGCGCGCATCGGCGAGGGCTGCGACCGCGTCATCTCGGTACTCCCGCTTGAGCCCAGGTCCCCAATCGCGGAGAACGGCCGCCGACGCCATGGTGACCAGCTCGGCCCCGGCGCGGCGCCACACCCGGTCCGGCGCCGCGGCCTCTCGCGCCGCCGGCCGAAGCACCTCGGCCAACCGCTCCAGCAACAACAACGCGAGCTGCCGGGCCGACCCGCCGCCGGGGAACTCCAGGTCGGTGAGCTCCCCGTCGGGATCGATCGCGACCGCACCCTCGGCGCGCAGCTCCAGGTCGAGGCCGAGCCGGTGGGCGAACCACTCGCGCTCGCGGTTGCGGTTGCGCCGCCACCACTCGGCCTGTTCCTCGGTCAGCTCGTCGGTGGACAGCACCGGTGACTCGACGAGCCGGCGCCGGATCGCCACCCGCGCGCCACCCGCGGCGGACGGCAGCGCGGCGGCGTCGAGCAGGTCGGCGGGGGTATCGGCACCGCCGAGCGGGGCCGCGACGAGCAGCGCGAGCCGGTCGCGCCGGACGTCGAGCAACGACGCGGTGCGCTGCTCGACCCAGTGCTCCAGGTCGCCGTCGCGCTCGTGCAGGACACCGAGGTCGACCAGCGCCGAGAGCGCCGCGTGCAGGGCGCGCCGGTCGGTGATGGAGTCGAGGTCGACATCGAGCCCGGCGTCGACGGCCGCGGACCGGACCTGAGCGACGAGCTCGTCGACGAGCAACTGTCCCTTGCCCCGGCTCAGCGCGGCGACGGTGAGGCAGAGCAGCGCGTAGCCCCGCGGGGTGAACGGCTTGCCTGCACGTCGCAGCAGGGGGCGGGGGGCGTCGCGCCCGAGCCCGGTCTTGTAGAGGCGCGCCGCCCCGGGCTCCACGACGAGCCGGTAGCCGAGGCCGTCGGCGAACATCCGGGTCAGCTCGGCGCGATGGCGGCGGACCAGCCGCAACGCCTCGGCGCGCGGGCCGTCGGTGTGCAGCAGCGGCTCGCGTAACAGGGCGCGGGCGGCGCGGCGGCGTTCGGCCGTGACGTGCACGTCCTCGGCCGGAGCCGGCCGCTCGACCCGCC
>JBOHEO010000396.1:0-2321 GCA_050701055.1 Pseudonocardia sp.
GCGCTACTCGCGCCCTGGAACGTCTTCAGCAGCTCCCAGAGATTATCCGGGGATTCTTCCGCGACCCCTCACTGGCCTACATCGGAATGTGACGACAGTCCGCTAGTCCAGTTTCTTCTTAGTACGAGTCACTGAACCGCTACAGCGGTATTCCTGAGGAGCAGATGGCCGCCGAACACCCCGTAGTGCGTACCCACCCGGTGACAGGTCGCAAGTCCATCTTCGTGAACCAGGAATTTACAAGCCACATCGTGGGGCTGAGATCGAGCGAGAGCAAAGCACTGCTCCGCATGCTATTCGATACCTGCCATCTCGTTGACTACCAGCTCCGCTGTCGCTGGCGCACCGGGACCATCGCCGTCTGGGACAACCGGTGCGTGCAGCACACAGGCAGCAATGACCGCGTCTGCGAGCGCGTGATCCATCGCATCACGATCGCAGGCGATCGCCCGGTCTGACGGAGCGCTACAGGTGCGCCCGAACCGTCATACCTCGTTCGGACGCAGGGCTGAGCAAAGTCGGCACGTGATCTGGTAGGCGCGGTGATCACGCGATTGCGAGGATCAAGACTGCGGAAAGGCAGCAGGAAGGGCATCACGACATCCGGCATCAGCCCGCAGGTGGCACACCGCGCACGCATACCAGTGCGAACGGCTACCGGCGGTTCCCCCGCCGTACGCTACATCCGCCTTGGGGCGAGCAGTTCGGTGGCGGTATTGGGCATGGACGAGGAGTCGCCCAGCGGCTGGGCAGAGTGTCGACGGGCAGCCTACGGTTGCGGCCGTGGGTCGTCAGCCGCTCGCGACGTTCAGTCGGCGCTCGACCGAGGAGGTGCTGCACGTTGCGTGCGCGAGGGTAGGACTCGACCCGGCCGACGCTGAGCTGATCCGGCTCGGCCAGAACGCGATCTACCGCTTGCGCTCGGCGCTCGTCGTCGTACGCATCGCCCGCGGACCCGACTACTGGGCGGATGCGCTGAAGGAAGTCGCCGTCGCCGACTGGCTAAACGAGAGCGGCGTACCGGCGGCAAGGACGTGGCCAATCGAGCAGCCGATCGACGCCGACGGGTACCCGGTGACCTTCTGGCACTACATCAACGGCCGCCGCGGCACGCCGGGCGACGTACGGACGCTCGGCAAGCAGCTCCGCAAGATTCATGCGCTCGCCCGGCCGACCGGTTATTGCCCTCCCGGATCAACGGCCGCTCCAGCGGGTCACGGCGCGCATCGAGGGCGCGGACATCTCCGAAGCTGATCAGACGTTCCTCGTCGAGCTGGTCGACGAGCTGACCGTCGCCGTTGCCGCGTTCGACTACCCGCTCCCCGAGGCCGTCATCCACGGTGACGCTCAGGTGCAGAGCTTGATGTTCGTCGGCGAGCAGCATCAGATACTCGACTTCGAGAACGTCTGCTGGGGCCACCCCGAGTGGGACCTGATCACCACCGCCACTGAGTTCGTGACCGAGCGCCTCCATCGCATACAGCAAGGCCGCGACGTTGTGCGACGTCCGCGGACCGGTCAGGGCCTCGGTGTAGCGAGCGCGGGCGCCGACAGCGCCCCGATCACCGCCCCGGACGGGGCGTCGCGTCGGGGCCGGGGACTGGACGGGGGTCAGCCGGGCCAGCGCGGTCACCACCCGAATCGACACCGGCGTGGTCTCGCGCTCGTGCGCGGACTCGGTGGGGTGGCGCCGGGCGTGGTCGCGGGCGATGTCGAGCGCGGCCAGCTGTCGGAACCGGTCGCGGCGGCCGTAGTCGATCAGGGTGCAGCGCGCCACCCGCCCGCACAGCCAGACCGGGAACGTGTGGGGGGCGGGCTCGAACTCGTCGGAGGCCTCCCACAGGCGCAGAAACGTCTCTTGCACGACGTCCTCGACGTCGCCGGCGCACACCATCCGCCGGGCCAGGTAGGCGGCCACCCGGGCGCGGTGGCGGCGGTACAGCTCGCCGAGCGCCGCCCGGTCTCCCGCACGCAGGCGCGCCAGCAGCTCGGCGTCGCCAACGCCCGCGGGGGGCGAGGTGAGCGCGCGGCCGGTCATCGGCTGGCCCGCTCGACGCTCCGCCGCCCGCGACGGATCTCCTGGGCGGCGGTGGCGTAGAAGTGCAGGCTGCACGGCCACGCCGCACTCGGCATCCCGGTGCCCGCCGCGGTGCAGCCCCGGCACCGGCCGTGCGGGGCGGGCACGTGCAGCACCAACAGCCGCTCCGCGGTCCCGGGCAGCCCGGCCAGCTCACGCGCGAACCCGTCCCAGCCGGCGGTCACGCCGACTCCCGCAGCTGCGCCAGCGTCGGCCCGCCCACCGCGTCCGCGTAGGTCGAGGC
>JBOHEO010000397.1:0-2291 GCA_050701055.1 Pseudonocardia sp.
GTCAAGAGCGAGAAGTACCTCGACTTCCATCAGGCCGTGATCGACCTCGCCGAGCGCCTCGCGCCGCGCTTCGACGACCCGCCGCTGTGGCAGCCCGACTGGCCTGTCGAACGCCCGGATCCGCCGGACTCCGGCCCGGCCGCACTTCCCCAGCTGTAGGCGTCAGCGATGACGGGAACCGTGGTCACCTTCTACTCCTACAAGGGCGGCGTCGGCCGCACCTTCGCGCTGGCCAACACCGCGGCGACACTGTGCCGCTGGGGTTACCGCACGTTGTGCATCGACTGGGACCTCGACGCACCCGGCCTCGGTTTCTACCTCCGGGAGTGGCAGCCCGGCGTCCTCGAGCGCGGTCTCGTCGACCTGATCGACGACTTCGCCCGTGGCCACCAGCCGGATGCGCGCGACTACACCGTCCCGATCAGTCTGCCCGGGGCGCGTGGACGTCTGGACTTCCTTCCCGCCGGATCGAGCGGAGACTCCTACGTCCGGCAGGTCCAGGAGCTGGACTGGGCGGAGCTCTACGAGCGTTACGGGCTTGGCGAGTTCCTGGAGCGCTGCCGGGCCGAGTGGAAGGCGGAGTACGACTTCGTGCTCGTCGACAGCCGGACCGGCATCACCGACATCGGCGGCATCTGCACCGTGCAGCTGCCCGAGGTGCTGGTCATGCTCTTCACAGCCAACGAGCAGAGCATGCGGGGCACTCTCGACGTCGCCCGCCGGGCCGTCGCAGCCCACGACGCCCTGCCGTACGACCGGGCCGGTTTGATGATCATGCCGGTGCCGACTCGCTTCGAGGCCCGCGTCGAGTATCAGCGTGCCGATCTATGGCGGCAGCGCTTCGCCGTCGACCTCCGGCCGCTCGTCAGCAACTGGGCGTCCCGGCACGTGCCGATCGAGCGGTTGCTCGGCCACGTGACGATCCCGTACATCCCCTACTGGAGCTTCGGGGAGGAGGTGCCCGCGATCGTCGAGACCGCGCCGGGACCCGACGACATCAGTTACTCCTTGGAGTCCGTCGCCGCAGTGATCGCTCACCGGCTGGACCGGACCGACCTGCTCGCCGAGAGCCGTGACTCCTACATCGCCGCCGCGGCCCGTGTGGGGCTGCGCGAAGGCGACTCCGCGGGGTACGACGTCTACCTCAGCTGGGGCCCGCAGGATCACGAGCTCGCCGTCCGGATCGCCGGGGAGCTCACCCGTCGATCGCTGCGCGTGTTCATGGCGAGCCCGGACGTCGCGCACCGGGAGACCCGGTCGCCGGTGGTCCTCGAGGCGATCAGCAGATCGCGCAACATCATCATCCTCGTCGGGGAAACCTCCGCCCCGAACCAGTTGCGGGACGTCGAGCGCTTCCTGCGGCAGACCCTGGACGAGGGCTCGGATCGGCTGATGATCCCCGTGCTCGCGCCGGGGGCGAACGTCCGGGACCTGCCGAAGATCCTCGGCCATTACCAGGTCGAGCGCCTTCGCGACGCCGACGACGAAGCGATCACGACGCTGGCCCACCGGATCGTCCGGGCCGTCTCGGCGGTCCGGGCCTCCATCACCTCAGCGGATGCCGCCGACGACATCCGGGAGGACGCGCGGGACACGCTGTCCGATGTCACCTCGTGGCGGCTGGACCCGCTACGTTGGCAGCTCGTGGCGCAGGGCATCGATGCCGTCAAGCAGGCGCTCGACAGCAGCGACGAGAACGCGTTGCTGCTGGCGGCGGCCGACATCGGGCTGCTCGGCCCGGTACGGACGGCCCGCCTCGGCAGCGACCCGGACGTCGAGGCGCCACCCGAGGTGCGGGAGCGGATCAACGAACTGATCGATCGGCTGGAGGCCTGACCGGACGGGCAGGGCGCGGATCGTGGGTGCCACTGAGCCCTAGCTGATGACATTTCGCGAGGTCAGAGTGCTGGCGCTGCAGCCCGGAAAGTGCGGCCACCTGCGTTGGGGTCTTCGCCCGCGGCCGCAGGTGGACGCACCGCAGGTCCGCATCCCTCGCCACATCGGCTTCGCCCGGGCGGATACGGATGCGCCGATCGTTGGTGATCACGACGAGGCCGAGTGCGGCGACGACCGGGATTCAGTCCGGATCCGTTGCCGGCGGCTCGCGGTGACCGCGACGATCAGGCGGTCGAGTACGGCGGCGGCGTTGGCTCGCCGCACCGGGTGGCAGCTGAGGGCGGCGGTGAGAACGACGACGGCGAACGTGCCGACGACGAGCAGCGCCAGGACGCCGAGGACGAGCATCGGCACGGGGGACAGCGTGGCCGCGAGCCCGCCTGCGGCGCCAACGC
>JBOHEO010000398.1:0-2257 GCA_050701055.1 Pseudonocardia sp.
CGCCACCCCCGGCCAGCAGGTGGGACCGGTTTTGGGACGCAACGGCCAATGGTGCTGCTGGTAGCTTCCGGTACGGCTCGGCGGCCGCTGCTTGATCTTCAACGTGGTGATCCTCTACGAAGGAGTCCAACTCGGCGTGGACTGCGTGGTCGAGGACCGGGTCCGGGTCGGCTACGACACCACGGTGGGGGCGAGGTCGCGGCTGCTGTACGGCGCCCCGCATCAAGGACGACACGGTGATCGGGTTCGGTGCCCGCGTCGTCGGCGGCATCACGGTCGGGCCACGCAGCTACGTTGCGGCCGGCGCGGTCATCACCCGCGATGTCCCCGCCGAGCACATCGCCACCGGCAGCGACCGTCGACCCGCAGCCCTGGGACAACCTGGTCGTCTGGTTCCTCGCCCAGTTCCACCGACCCGCCGATCTCACCTTCGGACTCACCCTTCACGAGGTCAGCCACGAGCCGGTCGCCACGTTCCTCGCCGCGACCGACGGCTCCTGGTGCGAGATCGACCACAACACCGACGGCGGCCACCATCAGCTCCGCGAAGCCGGGCCGACCCCACTCTGGAGACACATCGAGGACGCACACCAGCTCTGGGCCGGCGCCGGCCGACCTGGCTGGGAACGCCTTGGCCTCACCGTCACCCCTGACCACCAACACGTCTGGCTCGACACCCCCGACCGCACCGACCACAGGTGGCGGTTAGCACCCAAGTAGGGCCGGAACCGGCGTTGCGGCCTCCCTCATCGTGACGACCTGGGGGCGGATGGTTTCCGGCGTATGACCGGGCCTTTGGTGACAGGTTCTCCGACCGACTTCCGCGTGGCCGGTGGTTCGGGGTGAAGGTGCGCGATGACCGTGAGGTCGCTGGCGGTGGGCAATCGAGGCCTGTCTCCGTGTTCGTAGATCCAGACCGTGAAACCACGGGCGACCAGCTCCCTCGCCCGCAGCATGATCTCCTGCTTGTCGTCGCTCTCGGCGCTGCGCAGCTCGTTGCGCACGAGCTTCTCCAGCGGCCCTTCGATCAGCCGGGCGTGCAGGTGGTAGACGCTCACCGCATACTGCTTACGTATCGGTGGAGCCGCGATGCGCGTCGCCGGGCTCGTGATCTCGGCGGTTGCGGCGGATGGCTCGGGTGCATGTTCTGGTCTCCCTCGTGAGTGATCGCCGTCTGGGTGGCTCTCGCGCCATCAGACGCTCCGGGCAGCTGGGTGAACAAGCTGTTCACCGGCCCGGTCACGGATCACGGACCAAGATTCACGAGCCGCCGCGCCGGCCGACCGGCTGACCATGCCGGCAGCTCCCTGCGGCGCTCGCTTCGGTGATTCACCCACGTTCACGTCGTTCACGCCGGTCGCCGGTCGCCACGCCGATACACTCCGCCGCACGCACCCGGGATCGCCCCGGACGACGAAGCGGAGAGTGATGAGCGAGCCGATCGACGACGCGAAGCGCACGCTGGGCCATGCGCTCGCGCGGCTGCGCGCCGCCCGCGGGTGGACCCAGGAGCGGCTGGCGGCGTCGACGTTCGTGCACCGCTCCTACGTCGCGCACGCCGAGGCCGGCCGGGTGATCCCGAACGAGCGGTTCTGGACCGACGCCGACGCCGCTCTGGGCGCCGGTGGGGCCTTGATCTCAGGATTCGAACGGTTCGCCGCCACCAGGGATCGAGCGACACGGGAGACGGCGGCGGGCAGCGGACCGGCTCCCGCGGGCAACGCCGGTGCCGGGTCGGCCGGCGCGAACCGGTCCACGAGGGACGTGGCCGACGAATCGCTGGCCTTCGCGAACCGTGCCGCTGCGAGTAACCTCAGCGACGTGACGGTGGAGCACCTCCGCTGGGAGGTCAACAGGCTGGCCATCGCGTACGTCCATGTCGACCTGCCACCGGTGTTCGTCGACCTGGTCGCCGCCCGGGACGAGATGTTCGGGCTGCTCAACGGACATCAGCGCCCCCGGCACACCCGCGAGCTCTACTTCCTGACCGGCGCCACCTGCCTGATGCTGGCCCAGGCGTCGCGTAACCTCGGAGATCCACGGGCCGAGCTCGCGCAGCTGCGGTGCGCCTGGACCTGCGTCGACCGGGCCGACCATCCGGGGCTCCGCGCCTGGGCCCAGGGCACCGCGGCCCTCCACGCCGAATCGTCGGGCCAACCACGCAGGGCCATGACGCTGGCCGACGAGGCTCGCGGCGCCGCTGGGTCCCGGGGCTCCCGGGTGCGGCTCGCCGCCGTCCGCGCCCGCGCCGCCGCCC
>JBOHEO010000399.1:0-2253 GCA_050701055.1 Pseudonocardia sp.
GCGGGACCGGGTGTACTGCCCGGCCGCGTACTCGTCCGCGCGGACGATCTGGCCAGGCAGCGGGGTCGCGGCGAGCCGGTCGAGCGCGGCCGTCTCCGCCGGCGTCAACGTCCGGCGCGCCCGGAACGCCGGGACCAGCGTCGCGAGGTCGGCCAGCGCCTTGGCGACCGCCTCCGACAGCTCCTTGCTCGGGAAGTCGACCGCGGCGAGCCGGGCGGCGAGCGCGTCGGTCTCGGCGCGGCAACGCTCGGCCAGCGCGGGCAGATCGGCCGCCAGGAACGGCAGGAAGCGCCATGGCCCGGTCGGCTCGGTGGGGTCGAAGACGTACTCGTACCACTGGCGGGCCTCGGCGAAGCGCTGCGCGTCGTTCAGCGCACCGGCGATGAGCATCGGCGCGTGGAAGAAGATCTCCCAGTAGTAGATGCCGTTGGCGCTGGCGAAGTCCAGGTGGTCACCGGTCGGCAGGCGGTCGGAGGCCACCCGGTCGCCGCGGATCGCGATGGTGTTGCGCCCGTTGCGGTCGATCGGGCCGTCGCGGTCGGACCGGAACGCGGGCAGCTCGTCGAGCTCCTGGCTGGCCGGCTCCAGCAGGCTCGCCACGCCGCCGGTGAGCAGCTTGCGGTTGAGCTGCGCCGCCGTGCTCGTCGTCAGCCGGACGACCTCCAGCGGCAGCGTCACCCGTTCGAACGGCCGCGGCACGGCGACCGTGCTCGGGTAGCCGACCACGGTGGCGCCGCCGGCAGTGGACGTGGCGCCGGTGGGGGCGAGGAACAGGTACAGACAGTGGTCGGAGTCGCTGTCGAGCAGACCGGTGAACGCGCCCGCGAAGTCCGCCGGCAGGTCCGCCCAGTTGCCCTCGATCGGCCGGAACCCGCTCGCCCGGTCCGGCCCCACGCCGGGCCGCAGGCGAGTGTAGCTGCGGCCGCTGAAGGCGTACCGGTGTGCCTCGCGCCGGAAGATGGCGGTCAGCCGCACCGGCAGCGGCTTCGGGTAGCCCTCGTCGACGGCGGCGGGCAGCGACGTGCCGTTCGTGAGTGTGTAGCGCGCGAACCGGTCGCCGCTGGTCACGTACAGGACGGTGCTCCCGGCGCCGCTGCCCTCGACGTAGGCGGCGTCGACTCCTGCGAAACCACCGGTCGTGGCCCTGGCCGCGAGCTCGCGGGACGGGCGCGGGGTGAGCCCCGGCCGCAGCTGCGTCGGGTGCGCCCACCGGTCGGGCTCGGGGGTGCCGCCGTGGCCCGGCTGGGGCACCCGGTCCGCGGGGACCTCGAGGTAGGTCTGCGTGGCGTCGTCGAAGTAGTACGTCGCCGCCTCGATGCGCAGCGCGGCACCCATCGCGGTCCACCGGGGCAGGCCCTCGGAGTTCTCCGCGAGCGGCTTCGGGTAGCCCTTCTCCGGCTTTGGGCGGTCCCCGCCGCTGCAGCGCACGTACAACGGCCCGGAGAACAGATACGTCGCGCCGGTCCAGACGTCGACGAAGGCGGCGTCGAGCTGACCGGTCCCGAACGGGGCCACCCCGAAGCGGGTGAAGACCTCGGTGACCGGCAGCGGCTTGTCGAGGGCGTCGCCGCGCACCACGCGGCCCAGCGCCGCGGCGCAGAACCACTCGGTGCCGCTCAGGTCGGTGAACGCCGCGTCGATCGCCGGCCAGCGCGGGAACCCGTCGGTGTTGGTCGCGAGCTCGGCCGGGTAGCCGGTGTCGACCGGCCCGAACGGGTCGCCGGAGTAGCGGAGGTACTGCGAGCCGGAGAAGACGTACGTCCGGTCGCCGCGGCGCAGGACGGCGTTCACGACACCGGTCCGGGTCAGGTTCGCCGCGACCCGGCCGAAGCGCCCCGCGGTGGGGGCCGGCGTGCCGACGCTGCCGGCCCGGGCCTCGGCGTAGCGGCCGCCTGCGTTGTCGAAGAAGTACCGGACGCCGTCCGGAGTCTCCACGGCCGCGTCGATCCGCGTCCACGCGGGCAGGCCGAGAGCGTTGCCGGCCAGGGCCACCGGCTCGGGCGAGCGGGCCGGGACGACGGCGGCCGGCCGGCACAGGAAGCTGCCGCCCTTGTGGTCGACGCTGAACCACGATCCGTACTCCGACCCGCTCGGGCTGGCGAACCGGACGACATACGGGCGGCCAGTCCCCGCGGCCGCACGGATCGCCTCGTCGGCCTCGGGGTCGGGAAGGATCTCCCGAACCGGGTTGGTGGCGGCGCCGGGCGCGGCAGCCAGGGGCACTGCCGCGGTTCCCGTCAGGACGGCCAGGGC
>JBOHEO010000400.1:0-2239 GCA_050701055.1 Pseudonocardia sp.
CCTGCGTGCCCCGGCCCAGATTGAGCTGCAGCGGGCGCTGTGCCTCGTGCGCAGCGGCGACCCCGCGCAGGGTGCGGGCCACGCCCAAGCCATCATTACCGGTCTGCCGGTGATGCACCGCCTTCGTCCGGTCGCCGATCTGGGTCTGAAGGTGTTCAGTGCCATCCCGATGAGCGAGCGCCGCCGCAGCTGGGCCGTGGAGTATCACGAGTGCCTCGAGTCCGCACTTCCCGGCAACTCAGCACCGGGCACACCACGGGCATGACGGCCGGTCCACGCCTGCGGCAGGGAGTTCTCCCCGACCTGGTGGCCGAGGCCACCTCAGGTCGGGTGTCCGTGCCGTGGGGGAAGCTCATTGTCGGTGCACTCGACGGTCAGCTCGTGCAGTTTTGCCCGCTCTTACAACGCGGGGGTGAGGATGGTGAAGAGGCGATGAGACGACGCGCATTCATAATGCAGTCTGCGGTGCTCGCTGGGCTGGGTGTGGGCGGTGGCGTCGCGGCCCTGGAGGCCGTTCGGCACGAGCTGAACGGTTTGGTCGCCGACGAGCCGCGCGCTGCGGAGGTGGAGGAGTGGGGGGCGATCACCCTCGACTACGGACAGACCTACCTGACCACCGCGCCAGCCACGTTGTTGCCGACGCTGCTCGTCGATCTGCGCGGGGTGCAGCGGGCGATGCAGCGTCATCCAGGCGAGAGCGAGCAGCGCGAGCTGGCCCGGGTCGGCGCGCTGCTGGCCGCTTTCACCGCACTGACGGTGGCCAACCTCGGTGATCTCGGTGCGGCGCAGCGCTGGTGGCGCAGCGCTCGCCACGCCGCCGATGAATCCGCCGATCCTTTCACAATCTTGTGGATCCGGGGCTGCGAGGCCGCCCAGCACGAGCACCGTCCGGTTCCGGCCACCCTGCGGCTCGTCGTCGAGGCGGAGGCCCGCCTCGACGCGGCACCACCCGCGGCGCTGCCGCAGTTCTTGTCGGGGAAGGCGCAGGTGTTGGCGCTCGCGGGGCAGCTCGGTGCGGCGGAGCGGGCCTTGGGTCAGCTGCGCGAGTGCGCCAGTACATTCGTCGGTCGCAACCGCGATTCATTGTTCGATTTCGCCGAGGCAAATTTGCGGTACGTCGAGAGCACCGTCTATTCGCACGCCGGGAGCCTCGCCAAGGCGGAGCAGGCCCAGCAGGCGGCGTTGGCGGCGTGTCACGAGTCGAGCCTTCGTACCCCGGCCCAGATTGAGCTACAGCGGGCGCTGTGCCTCGTGCGCAGCGGCGACCCCGCGCAGGGTGCGGGCCACGCCCAAGCCATCATTACCGGTCTGCCGGTGATGCACCGCCTTCGTCCGGTCGCCGATCTGAGTCTGAAGGTGTTCAGTGCCATCCCGGTGAGCGAGCGCCGCCGCAGCTGGGCCGTGGAGTATCGCGAGTGCCTCGAGTCCGCACTTCCCGGCAACTCAGCACCGGGCACACCACGGGCATGACGGCCGGTCCACGCCTGCGGCAGGAAGTTCTCCCCGACCTGGTGGCCGAGGCCACCTCAGGTCGGGTGTCCGTGTCGTCGGGAAGTTTCACGGTCGTGCGCCTCATGTATGCCAGCACATCTGCCGCCAGTGCCACCTCATCCGGCCCGGCTCCACCCTCGTTGCGCGCTTCGCACCCATCGCGGGCGTTGCCACCTGGGCGATGTGCATAGCAGGCGCGCACGAAGGCGGCACGCACCTCGCATCCGCCGAGCGGCACCTACCACATCCTGAAGATCGCGTCTTTCGCGGCTAGCCTCGAACCCGATGAGCGAAAAGTCCGAGTCGGGCCTGGTCGTAGAGCAGGACGCCGACGAGTACGAGCACGCACGCACCCTCGACGTGGACCGGGACTGGTTCAAACGGGCGGTGTTCTACGAGGTGCTGGTGCGGGCGTTCGCCGACTCCAACCGGGATGGCACCGGTGACCTACGCGGGCTCACCGAGAAGCTCGACTACCTCGAGTGGCTCGGCGTCGACTGCCTGTGGCTGCCGCCGTTCTGCGACTCGCCGCTGCGCGACGGCGGCTACGACATCCGTGACTTCCGAGCGGTGCTGCCGGAATTCGGCACGGTCGAGGACTTCGTCCACCTGCTCGACGAGGCGCACAAGCGCGGCATCCGGGTCGTCACCGACCTGGTGATGAACCACACGTCCGACTCTCATTCGTGGTTCGAGGAGTCCCGGCGCAACCCGGACGGCCCGTACGGGGACTTCTACGTCTGGGCCC
>JBOHEO010000401.1:0-2237 GCA_050701055.1 Pseudonocardia sp.
GCCACGCACGGTCCGGGTAGCTCGGCGAGGGCGTCGGCCGGCGTCGGGCCGCGGACGTCGGCATAGCAGGCCGCGACCCGGACGCCCGGCAGCGCACGGGCTGCGAGCGCGGCGACCCGCTCGGTGACCACGCTCCCGGCCGCGTCCCGGCTGCCGTGCGCGACCAGCAACAACGACGGCCTCACCGGCAATCGCCGTGCAGGCAGTGCCCCCCGACGGGCGCGGGTCCGGTGGCGGGATCGAGGGCGAGCCGATATCCCCGCTTGACGACGGTCTGCACCAGCTCGGGGACCCCCAGCGTGGTGCGCAGCCGCGCCATCGCGGTCTCCACGGCGTGTTCGTCGCCACCACCACCGGGCAGTGCCAGGAGTAACTCCGATCGCGCGACGACCCGGCCCGGTCGTCGGGCCAGAGCCCGCAGCAGGGCCATCCCGGTGGGCGGCACCGTGTGCAACACGCCGTCGACCAGCACGGCATGCCCGCGCAACTCCAACCAGTGCGCGGCCACCGGCAGCCGGCGGACTCGCGAGGGCAGCTCGGCCTCCAGTTGGCGCACCATCGCGCCCAACCGCGAGCGTTGCGGCTGCACCGTGGGGACGTCGACCGTCTCCAGCGGCCCGGCCGTCACCGGTCCGACGCAGAGCGCCAGCACGGGGCCGCGCAGAGCGGTCAGCAGCTCCTCCCGCAGACCACGCGTCGCGGCCCGGGCGAGCATGCTGGCCGCGGCGGGGGCACTGGTGAACGCAAGGGCGTCGATGCCACCGGTGAGCACGGCGTCGGTGAGCCGGTCCAGCGGGGCGATGTCGGCAGGCGGCATCCAGCGGTACACCGGCACCTCGACGACCTCGGCGCCGGCCACCGTGAGCGCCTCGACGACGTCGGGCAGCGGCTCGCCGTGCAGCTGCACCGCGATCCGCAACCCCTCCACGCCGGCGGCGAGCAGGTAGGACAGCACCTCCGCCGACGATTCCGAGGGCGGTGACCACGCGTCGACCAGCCCCGACGCCCGGATCGCACCACGCGCCTTCGGGCCGCGGGCGATCAACCGGCCGCCGCCGAGCGCGCGGAGCAGATCCTCCCCGATGCCCCACCCGTCGGCGGCCTCCACCCAGCCCCGGAACCCGATGCCCGTGGTGGCCACGGTGACATCGGGCGGGCGGGCGATGAGCTCACCGGTGGCGCCGCGGAGGTCGGTGTCGTCGGCCAGCGGCACGATCCGCAGGGCCGCACCCTGGAGTACCGCCGCACCGCGCCGGGCGAGCATGGCGCCCAGCTCCTCGGCCCGGCGGGCGGCGGTGACCCCCACCGTGAAGCCGGCCAGCGGCGGCACAGCGGCGGCCGGGACGGCAGCGTGGGCATCGAAGGCAGCCATGGTCATAGCAGTCCGACCTGTAACCATTCACCCACCACCCGGACCGGGTAGCTCGGCACCGCGACGTCCGGATCGTCCAGGCAACAGCCGTCGAGCAGGCTGAACACCTGCTTGTAGACCGGAGACGCAACCGTCGGCACCCCACCGCGGTCCCCGACGATCCCGCGGGAGAGCACGGCGGCCCCGGAGAACGGGTCGATGTTGCCGATCGCGTGCACCGCGCCGTCGTGGGTGCGGAACAGTGCCACTTGCACCGCGTCGACGACGGCTCCGCTGTCGCTGCGCCGTGGACCCAACAACGCCGCCACCCCGCGCTCGGGCTGGAGCCGGTCGGAGCGGCACACCGTCTCCCAGCGGAGGTCGACCCCGGCCGTCATGGCCGCATTCCGGGCATCCCGACCGGCACGGGTTGGCCCCGCTCGGTGACGAAGGTGATCGTCGGGTCGGGGACGTCCGGCGCGTTGACGAACGAGACGAACCGGGACAGCTTCCCGGGGTCCTCCAGGACCCCCCGCCACTCGTCGGCGTAGCCCGCCACGTGCTTCTCCATCGCGGCCTCCAGATCGGCGCAGATGCCGAGGCTGTCCTCGACGATCACCGCACGCAGGTGGTCGAGCCCACCGTCGAGTGCCTCGATCCACGGCGCGGTGCGCTGCAGCCGGTCGGCGGTGCGGACGTAGAACATGAGGAACCGGTCGATCATCTTGATCAACGTGTCGGTGTCGACGTCGGAGACGAGCAGCTCGGCGTGGCGCGGGGTGAACCCGCCGTTGCCGCCGACGTAGAGGTTCCAGCCGTTCTCGGTGGCGATGATCCCGAAGTCCTTGGACCGGGCCTCCGCGCACTCCCGCGCGCACCCCGAGAC
>JBOHEO010000402.1:0-2206 GCA_050701055.1 Pseudonocardia sp.
GCCGTGGTCGGCGCCCGGGACGCTGGCTTGTCTCTCGGCCGTCGTGGATGCTGACGTCATGGAGCGTCGACAGTTTCTTGCCCTGACCGGGCTGACGTTGACCGGCGTCGCGCACCAGTGGCTGTTCGATCCAGCCCGGGTGGCGGCGTCGGTGCTGGGCAAGCGCGTCGATCATGCCGTCGTGGACGATCTCCAACGGGTCGCCGATGCCCGGCGGCGGTTGGATGATGCGATCGGCGGGGGCACGCTGCTGCCCTCGGTCCGTGAGGACCTGCGGCTGGTCGTCGCCCTGCTGCGCAACTCCGCCTACACCGGCGACGTCGGGCGGCGCTTGTACGGCGTGGCTGCCGAGTTCAGCCGCCTCGCTGGATGGCTGGCCTGCGACTCGGAGCAACCTGCGTTGGCTCAGCGGTACTTCGCCGCCGGATTGCGCGCGGCGCACCTGAGCGGGGACCGGGCCATCGGGGCGAACGTGCTGGGCTTCATGAGCATCCAGGCCGAGAGTGCGGCGAACCCGCTCGACGCGATCCTGCTCGCCGAGTCCGCCTTGCGCTCCGAGAGCGCGTTGCCCCCGGCGGTGGCGGCGTCGCTGGACGCCCGCCTGGCGACCAGCCTGGCCAGTACCGGTGACGCGACGCGGTCGCGCCTCGTCCACGAGCGGTCGTTCGACCTGCTGACCCGGTCGGTGCGGGAGGAGGAACCGGAATGGATTTACTGGTTCGATAGGGCCGAGGTGGAGGGTGTCGCGGGCAAGTCGATGCTCGCGCTCGGGAACTTCGCCGACGCCGAGCTGTATCTGCGCCGCGCAGTATCCCTAGTCGATCCGTCCCATCCTCGTGCCCGCGCAGCTTGGCTATGCAAACTGGCGGTCGCGCGGGTCGGTGCCGGCCGAATTGATCAGGCGTGCGCTACGGCGAACGAGGCAGCGACACTGACTCGGCGGATCGATTCGGCCCACGCGAGGCGACGCCTTGCAGACTTCCGCCTGGCCGCCGAGCCGTACGCCCGATCAACGGCGGTCCGCGACTTCGACGAGAAGAATCGCGCGCTGATCGGCACCCGAAGCGCCTGAACGCTGTATATCTATCGCATCTCCCAACTCCCTGTAGAGGAAGGCTGACGTTGTCCGGTCTGCGTTACTTGGATGATCCACTCGTGTCGGTGTCGGGCCAGTTCCCGCTCAACCACTGCGACTTCACGCCACCGCCGGATAGCGCTCCACCCTCTGATCCTGCGATCCGTCCATTCTCGCTGCGATGGCTCATCGACATCGGCGTTCCGGCCGTGCCGACTTCCTTCCGGTACTGTCCGATCCGGCAGGTCGCCGTCGACGTAGTCACCGGTGTCCCGCGGCCGCCGGTGTGCAAGCAGGAGTGGACGACGGTCGCTCACAAGGACGGCGAGGAGGGGCCGTCCAAGGACTACGGCTGGGAAACGGTCCCGGACGACTGACCGATGACCGTACTCGTCCTCGCAGCCGAGACCGACCGCACTGCCGACGGCGTGATCACCGCGCTGACCGAGCAGGGAACGCCCGTCATGCGGGTCGACACAGCGTGGTTCCCGCAGCGGATGACCCTGAACGCCGAGTTCCACGACGGTGCCTGCCGGGGCACCTTGCGGACCGACCACCACTCGGTCGACCTCGCCGAGATTCGCTCGGTGTGGGTGCGCACCCCCAACGCCTATGCATTCCCCGACGACCTCTCGACGGCCGAGCGCGATTTCGCCAGGCGCGAAGCGAAGATCGGAGTCGGTGGTGCGCTCATGGCACTGCCCGGCGTGCTGTGGGTCAACCGACCGGATCGCGCCGCGACCGCGGTCTATCGGCCGCTGCAATGGGCGGTGGCCTCCCGCTGCGGTATGAACGTTCCGCGATCACTCGTCACGACGAGATCATCGAACTCCCGGTAGGCGTCGCCGATTCGCTGCGATCCATCATGCGCGAACTGGACCTCGTGTACGGCGCATTCGATCTGTCTATCGCGCGAGCCGGTGCCGAGGACGTCTACTCCTTTCTGGAAATAAATCCGGGCGGACAGTACGGATTCCTGGAAGCCGCCACAGGTATCCCGATCACGGAAAGCCTGGTCCGATTCCTCGCTCAAGGAGCGACCGCATGACCGTCAGCGTCCCCCAATCCACCTGGCAACCACTGGCCCACCGGCTCGCCGAGCGCATCGCGGCCGATGGCGCTCTGCGCATC
>JBOHEO010000403.1:0-2184 GCA_050701055.1 Pseudonocardia sp.
CTACTGGACGAACGTGCCGTTCGTTCGGGGGAGGAAGCTTCGGGGGGGAGAAAGCGGCCGGGGAGAAAGCGGCGCGTCAGGCGTCCGGGTCCGGTGAGGACGCATGCGCCCAGTACCGGCGCGGGATCCTTCCCGCCAGCCGCGCCACCCGCCCGGCCTCCACCGCCAGCCGCATGGCGTGCGCCATCCGCTCGGGATCCCTGGCGCGGGTGACCGCGGTCGCCAGCAGCACCGCGTCACATCCCAGCTCCATCGCCTGCGCGGCCTCGGACGCCGTGCCGATCCCGGCGTCGAGCACCACCGGCACCCCGGCAGCCTCGACGATCATCGCGATGTTGTGCGGGTTGCGGATGCCCAGCCCGGTGCCGATGGGCGAGCCCAGCGGCATCACCACCGCACACCCGAGCTGCTCCAGCCGGCGCGCCAACACCGGATCGTCGTTGGTGTAGGGCAGGACGACGAACCCGGCGTCGACGAGCTGTTCGGCGGCGTCGAGCAGCTCGATGGGGTCGGGCAGCAACGTGCGGTCGTCGGCGACGACCTCGAGCTTGACAAGATCGGTCTCCAGCGCTTCGCGGGCCAACCGGGCGGTCAACACGGCCTCGACGGCGGTGCGACAACCTGCGGTGTTGGGCAGCACCTCGACCTCCAACCGGCGTAGCAGGTCGAGCACCCCGGTGCCGGTGACCGCGTCGATCCGGCGCATGGCGACGGTGGTCAGTGCCGTGCCGGACGCGACGAGGGCACGCTCCAGGATCTCCAGGTTCATCGCCCCACCCGTACCCATGATCAGTCGCGACGGGATCTTGCGCCCGGCGACCACCAGCTGGTCGGTGTCCATGCTCGAACCTGCAGGCAGTTCTTCGATGGTCGTCAGCCTCCCTGCACGGCGGTGAGCACCTCGACGTGCGCGCCCTCGATCAGATCGGTGGCCGACCAGTCCGCACGCGGCACCACCGCACCGTCGACGGCGACAGCCACGCCGGTCTCCGGTGCGTCGAGCGCGGCCAGCGCGTCGCGCACTCTCGCGCCGGCCGGCAGCTCGCGGGGCTCACCGTTGATCCACACGAGCACGCGCTACCTCCTCACAAATGGACCGCTGACGGGTCCGGGCATCGAAGCGCATGGGGTCGGCGGCACGCACGGGGTCGGACACCGGCTCTCCACGCAGCAGCGCGACCATCGCGTCGGCGGTGATCGGGGCCAGCAGCATGCCGTTGCGGTGGTGCCCGGTGGCCACGAACAATCCGTCCGGCCCGAGCGCACCGATCAGCGGGAGGTTGTCCGGGCTACCGGGTCGCAGTCCGGCCGCGGACTCCACCAGTGCATACTCCGCGATACCCGGCAGGACGCGCTCGGCGTCGCGGAGCAGGTCGCGCACGCCGGCCACGGTGACCTCGGTGTCGAAGCCCGTCTCGGACTGGGTGGCCCCGATGACGAGGCCGTCACGCGAAGCGCCGCCAGCGCACCGGTTGGGTACGGCGCCGCCAGCGCTTCCGTTGGAGACGGCGCCGCCAGTGCATCCGGAAAGCGCGGCGACGGCGGCACGCCCGTCGGCTCCGCCCCCGCGCGGCACCGCATAGATCGGTCGGCCGTCCACCAGAGCGCGCACGGTGCGCCGCGGCGGGGGGAACGCCCCCGTGCGGTGCGCCAGCCGCAGGATCTCGCCCCTGACCGGCCGGACCAGCCCGTGGAGCACCGGGTGCACGGCACTGGAATATGCCCCTGCACACACCAGCACGGCGTCGGTGGCGACATCGGGCCCCTCGGTGCAGTGCACTCCGATGACCCGTTCGCCGTCGTCGAGCACCAGTCGTGCAGCCCTGGCCTCGAAGACCGCGCCGGCACGCTCGGCGGCGACCCGCAGCGCGGTGAGCAGAGCCCGGTTGTCGACCGCGAGGTCGTCAGGGACGGAGAGCCCACCGCGGACCTCCGGGCCGATAGCGGGCTCCAGCCGGCGCAGTTCGCGCCCGGTCAGCCGCTGGACCGGGCGGTCCAGCCGGGCCAGGTGCGCGGCCAGCGCGTCGAGCTCGCCACGATCGCCGGATCCGGTTGCGGCGACGACCGTACCCTCGGTGCGCAACCCGGCCGGGCGGCGCGCGGCCGCGGCCAGATCGGCCGCGAACGACGGCCACCGGTGGACGGAGGCGACGCCGAGGGCGAGCAGGCGCTCCTCGCCGGGCC
>JBOHEO010000404.1:0-2165 GCA_050701055.1 Pseudonocardia sp.
CGAGCGGATCAGCGCGGAGTCGACGGATCTGCGCTGGTGGCCGCTGGACGGTCTGCCCGCTGGCTGCGACACCGTGCCGGCGATGGTCGCGGCGGCGGGGGCGCGCGGCCTGCGCTGAGCGTGCTGGCGATGGTCGCGGCGGCCGGCTCGCGGCCACTCGGTCCGCGCATCGAAATGGGTTCGCCGGTATCGCCGCACCGGTGCCAGCATGGCGGCGATGTTCACCGCTGACCAGATCGCCGCCCGCGCCGCCCGGGCCGTCGCCGCGGCCACCGCCGCGGGCCGTGATCTCGGCCTCACCGTCACCGCCCCGTTGGTGCTCTACGACGTCTTCTCCGTCGTCGTCCACCTCGCTCCGTCGCCGGTCGTGGTCCGCGTGCGCACGGTTCTCCCGTACACGGCCGCTGCCGACCCGGACGTGCAGGCCGTCCAGCAACGCCACGAGCTGGCTGTCGCGGGTTGGCTCGCGGACCGCGGCCATCCCGTCGTGGCGCCCAGCCCGCTGGTGCCGCGCGAACCCGTGTGCCGCGACGGCTTCTCGATGACCTTCTGGCAGTTCGTCGAGCAGATCCCCGATGCCGATCATTTCTCCGACCGTCGCTTCGAGGTGACGGCGCAGCTGCATGCCGCGTTGCGCGGGTACCCGGGCGAGCTGCCGTTCCTCGGGACGTTCGTCCCGTTCGTCTCGGACGGCCTGGCGCAGCTGGAGCACCGTCCTGATCTGCTCGACGCCGCCGACCTCGAACGCGCGCGACGTGAGTGGGCGACGCTCGAGCCGATGATCTGCTCCCGGGCCGCGTTCAAGGAGACGTTCCCGGGAGCCGGTATCCAGCCCATCCATGGCGATGCGCCGTACTACAACGTCATCGTCACCGCAGAGGGCGAGCTCTGGTCCGATTTCGAGGAGGCCGCCCTGGGCCCGGTCGAGTTCGATCTCGCCTCCATCGGCCCGGACGGGCAGGCGGCGTACGACAAGGCCGCCGTCGAGCTCGGCCTGCGCCCGCTGGACGAGCGGCTGCTGCGGGTGATGGAGTCCGCGCGGATGCTGCAGGTCGTCGCGTGCCTGGCCCTCGTGCCCCAGCTACCGATGCTCGTCGACGGTCTCCGGCCCTCGCTCGAGAAGTGGCGCACGATGGCGTTCGCCGGGGGGTCGGGAGCGGATTCCGGTCAGAGCTCGTCGTAGAGCACCACCTCTCGGCGCTCGAGCAGCGGCCAGATGCGCACCCTGGCCACCGCCCGGAAATGCGTCGAGGCGCGGTGGGCCTCGAGCGCGTCGTCGTCGCGGTACTGCTCGTGGAGCAGGAACTCGCGCGGATTCTCCCGCTCCCGATGCACGGTGAAAACGAGGCAGCCCGGCTCAGTCCGAACCAGCGGGACGTAGTCCCGCAACGCGGCCGCGACGGCCTCGGCATTGCCCACCCGCGCGCGATAACGCGCCACCACGATGACCACGACACCTCCAGATCTACGGACCAGCCGGCCCCCACCCGACGGTGTCCGGGATCGACACCGGCGGGGGATCCCCGGACGGTACAACCGACCGCATGAATGATCGTGCGCGCCGCGCCGCGAGACTGGTCTGGTCGGCGTGGATCTCGGGCACGCCGACGTCCACGGAGTGAACTCGTGGTCAGTGGGGGACGCAACGGTGGGCCCGCCCGGTGGAAGGCCAAGGACTTCGACCGGCTGCGGTCGGTGCTGGCCGACGACGTCACCTTCTGTGGGCCACTGGGCAGCGCTGACGACGCCGAAACCTGTGTGCAGGGCTTGAGGGGTATGTCCCAGATCGTGACCGATATCGTGATCCACAAGATCTTCGTCGAGGGCCCGGACGTCCTGACCTGGTTCGACCTGCACACCTCCGTCGCGCCGCCGGTCCCGGTGGCCAACTGGAGCCGCGTCGAGCACGGCAGGATCAAGTCCGTGCGGGTGACGTTCGACCCGCGCTCCCTCGTCGCGCAGAGTGATCAGTGACCCGCCGGTCGGCCCGGTTGGGTGCGGCTGCTGCTCAGAGAGTGTCTTGAAACCCGGTCAGGCTCGGCTGGCGTGGCCAACGGCCGAGCTCCCTCTCCCGAATGCAGGCCAAGATTCTCGCGAACGCACGTCTACGCATGGCCGATCATGCGTCAGCGTGCGTTCGCGGCGATCAGGAGTTCCTGATCTCA
>JBOHEO010000405.1:0-2161 GCA_050701055.1 Pseudonocardia sp.
AGCAGCATCGGCACGGCGATCGCGAGACCCGCGGACGCCGGCGGGACGACCAGCAGTACCACCGCCGTCGACCCGAGCCCGAGCACCACCCCCGTCAGCCCGATCACGGTGAGCAACCGACCGACGCGCTCGACGAGTCGCCCGGCCAGCACCGCTGCCCCGGCCGACCCCAGCGCGAACGGCGTGACGGCGAGGCCCGACTCCAGCGCGGTGTAGCCCAGGCCGTTCTGGAAGAACAGGGCGAAGACGAGCCAGATCCCGCTGAGCCCGACGACGTAGGCCGTGCCGAGCCGGCACCCGCGGCATATCCGGGCGTCTCGGTCACGAGACGGAGGTCCAGCAACGGATCACGGTCCCGGTGCACCACCCGGCGTTCCCAGGCGACGAACCCGACCAGCAGCCCCACCCCGACCACGAATAGCCACCACTGCCGCAGCCCACCGCTCGACGCCTGCACCAACGGCAGCAGGACCGCCAGCACGCCGCCGCCGAGCCGCCCGACGCCGACGAGATCGATGCGCCCGCGGGCTCCGCCGGACCCCCCGACGGGGCAGCAGGCGGGCGGCCAACATCAGCGTCACCACCCCGATCGGCACATTGATGAAGAAGATCCACCGCCAGCCGTCAGGTTCGCCGGCCAGCGCCAGGATCACCCCGCCGGCCACCGGGCCGACCGCGGCGGAGATCCCGAGGGTGGCGCCGAAGAGCCCGAACGCGCGTCCTCGCTCGCCGCCGGAGAACAGGCTCTGGATGAGCGCGGAGTTCTACGGGGCGAGCGCCCCGGCGGCAACGCCCTGCGCGAGTCGCGCCGCGATCAGCGTCTCGATGCTCGGCGCCGCTCCGACGAGGGCGCTGCACACCACGAACGCGGCGAGGACGAGCAGAAACATCCGCCGCCGGCCCTGGGCGTCGCCGAGCCGGCCAGCTGGGACCAGCGCGAGGCCGAACGCCAGCGCGTAACCGGAGACCACCCACTGCGCGCCGGCCGCATCGGCGTCGAGACTCCGCTGGATCGACGGGAGCGCCACCGACACGATGCTCACGTCCAGCAGGGTCATGAACCCGGCGACGAGCGTGACGGACAGCGCCCGCCAGCGCTTCAGGTCCAGAGCAGGGGCCGCCACCCGCCCTGTCTACCCGGCCGGTCAGGCTCTGGCAGGCTGAGCATCCGAACCCGACTCAGCAGGAGGACAGCGTGGCCCTGACGCGACCCGAGATCGAGCCCATCAACGGCCCGGCCCCGGCCGACCTCGTGATCGAGGACATCCAGGCCGGCGACGGCGCGGAGGCCGTGACGGGGCAGAACGTCTCCGTGCACTACGTCGGGGTGGCGCATTCGACCGGCGAGGAGTTCGACGCCTCCTGGAACCACGGGCAGCCGTTCCAGTTCCCGCTCGGCGCCGGACGGGTGATCAGCGGTTGGGACCGGGGCGTTGCCGGGATGAAGGTGGGCGGGCGGCGGCGGCTGGTGATCCCACCGCACCTGGGCTACGGCGACCGCGGCGCCGGCGGTGCGATCAAGCCCGACGAGACATTGATCTTCGTAGTGGACCTGCTGGGCGTGAACTAGAGCCTGCCCATCGACATGATCACCGAAATCGGGACATGAGGTGCGCCAGCACACGTCATGTCCCGATTTTGACGATCATGAGGCAGTGAGGCGAGCGGGATGCGATTACTGATCATTTCTGACACCCACCTGCCGGTGCGGGCTCACGACCTGCCCGCGCCGGTATGGGCAGCGGTCGATGAGGCCGACGTCGTCGTCCATGCCGGAGACTGGATCTCGGTCGATCTGCTCGACGCGCTCGACGCCCGCGCGCACCGGTTGGTGGGCGTCTACGGCAACAACGACGGACCCGAGCTACGTGCCCGGCTGCCCGAGGTGGCCCGCGTCGAGCTAGGCGGGCTGCGGCTCGCCGTCGTGCACGAGACCGGCCCGGCAGCCGGGCGCGAGCGACGCTGCGCGCGAGCCTACCCGGACGCTGACGTGCTGATGTTCGGCCACAGCCACGTTCCCTGGGACACAACGGCCGGGCACGGCCTGCGGTTGCTCAACCCCGGCTCCCCCACCGACCGCCGCACCCAGCCAACCCACACCTGGATGACAGCGGAGATCGTCGACGGCCGACTGGTCGGGCTGGAGCTGCGGCACCTACCC
>JBOHEO010000406.1:0-2160 GCA_050701055.1 Pseudonocardia sp.
GTTCGAACCCGACCTCGCCTCGTCGCTGAACAACCTCTCCGTGATGCTGTCGAACCTGGGGCGGCGGGAGGACGCACTGACCGCCACCACCGACGCCGTCGAGATCTACCGGCGGCTGGCCGCCACCAACCCGGCCGCATTCGAACCCGACCTCGCACGGGGCTTGTGGACCTTCGCGTGGGTGCGCGCTGCTGCGGACACCGACCTCGACGCCGCGCTGCCGGCGGCCGAGCAATCCGCCGCGATCTACGAGCGACTGCACCAGCGGCGACCGCAGGCGTTCGGCGACGATCTTCGGGGAGCATTGAGCACACTGGCCGACGTGCTCGACGGCCTCGGGCGGGCCGCCGAGGCAGCGAAGGCGCGCCGCCGGATCGATGGACTCGACGAGTAAGAGATCGTGATCAATCTGCCGCAACGGGCCGACGCTGAC
This sequence comes from Pseudonocardia sp., assembly GCA_050701055.1. Classification (GTDB taxonomy): domain Bacteria; phylum Actinomycetota; class Actinomycetes; order Mycobacteriales; family Pseudonocardiaceae; genus Pseudonocardia. The sequence goes on from JBOHEO010000406.1 coordinate 434, forward strand.
AACCGATCACAGCCCGCGACAGCCGAACGCAAAGAATGATCGACAGTCGGCGACACCACCGCTGCCCAGCACCGGAGCCGACCGCGGCACCTCAGATCACCTGACGCCCGACCAGCGGGTTCGGGGTTCGAGTCCCTGGCGGTGCACCATCCTTGCAGGTCAGAGTGTTTTGTTCGACCTGCTTGCTACATCTCTGAAGATCAAATCTGTCGGAAAACCGACGGAACCGGACTCGGAGGCTCGTCGCATGGCCCGTCCACGGCTGAGCGAGTGCGACGTCGCGCACATGGACGCGTTCTTCAGCCGGGTCGAACGCGCGCGGCGCGCCGTCGAGCACGCGGATGGCTCGACGGCCGAGAAGCCGCGGTACTCCGCGAGCACACGCCCCACGATCCGTTCGATCGTCGGCGGGATCATGCAGCAGGCAGTCCTGCACCAGGCAGTGGCGTCCAACCCGATCCGCGAACTGGAACGCATCGAGTCCCCGAAGGGCCACCGCAAGACCCCGCCGCGCGGGCTGACCGCCGAGGAACGCCGGCGGCTGCTCGACTTCGTCGACACGAACAAGGTCGCCATCAACGCAGACCTGCCGGATCTCAACCGGTTCGCGCTGGGCTCCGGGCTGCGGATCGGCGAGCTGTGCGCGCTGCGCTGGATGGACGTCAACCTCGACGACATCGCGGTCGTCAACGACCACGACATGCGGCTCGTCCCGGTCGTCGCGGTCCGGCAGAACGTCTACCCGGTGAAGGGCAAGGGCCTGTCCGTGCACGACGGCAAGACCGGGACCGTCCTGCGGATCGTGCCACTCCCGCAGTTCGCGACGCTCCGCATGCATGCGCGGCTGCACGGCGACGAGCGACCCGAGTGGCCGGTGTTCCCGGCAGCCGGCCGCAACGGTCAGCCGACCTACCGATGGTCGTCGACCGTGCGCCGCAGCGTCCGGACAATCCGGGCCGAGGTCGACCTCGACTGGTTGACGCCACACACCTGGCGACGACCTACACCACGAGCCTCGACGATGAGATGAGCCTGACCGACAGTGCCAAGGCCGACCTGATGGGCCAGGCGAAGTTCCTCAAGGATACCTACGTCAGCCGCGGTGAGCTCCACCCCGACGCTGCCGTCTTCCTCGATGCAGCTCTGCGCTGAGCGGCCTCGTGCGTGACGGCTTCGCGCGGCAGCACCCGCGGAGCCGGTCCGATCCTGCGTGTCGTCATGGCGCAACGCTCCGGACGTGATAGACAGCACAGGTCGGATCCGACTTGCCAACCGAGTGGAGGGGCGCGTACGGGGTGGCCCGACGAATTGGCGGCAAGGGCGGAGGCAGCGACCCCGGCGGCGGGTCGGGCCAAACTGCGCTCCTGGTTGGCGTGCTCATTCTTGCGCTCGGGGCCGGTGGGACCGCTTCCGTCGGCGGGGGCGCGGGGTCGTCCGGCTTGGCAACTCCGGGTGCGTCATCGGCAGGACGCGGGGGGACCAAGGTCAGCGGCAAAGACTCGCAGGCGGCGAAGATACGACTTGCGCGGCAGGGCCTGAGGATCGACGCAGAGATCACCGACGATGCGTCGAACTGCGCGGAGCACGCTTACGGTCAGGTGCGGGCGTTCCTTCAGGAGCGACCCTGCACCGCCCTCCATCGCGCGCAGTTTCAGCTTCGCGACCGCAAGGGCGACGTGATCCTCGTTGCCGTCTCGTGGGTGCAGATGCCGGATGAGGCCGCCGCG
>JBOHEO010000407.1:0-2155 GCA_050701055.1 Pseudonocardia sp.
GGCGTACTCGAACCGCAAGATCCGGGCCTACCTGCGGCGACGCCGGATCACGGCGACGATCCCGGAGAACAGCGACCAGCAGAAGGCGCGCGCCGCGAAGGGCTCCACAGGCGGGCGGCCACTAGTGTTCGACACCGAGGTCTACACGAAGCGCAACACCGTCGAGCGCCTCAACACCAAGCTCAAGGCCTTCCGCGCGGTCGCCCTGCGCATCGACAAACGCGAGTTCGTCTTCACCGGCACCGTCGACGTCGCCTCGATCAAGATCTGGCTCCGCAACCCCACCAACCAAGATCCATGAGACACGCCCTAGCGTCAGCGCGTCGGTTCCCGGGGAGATCGTGTCGCGTACGAGCTCGATCTCCCCGTAGCACGTCGGCGCCGCTGCGGTCATCAGGCGGGCACCAGCTTCTGAGCCGCTCCGGCGTCGCCGATCTGGTCGTAGAAATCCATGATCATGCCGGCGAACCGGCCGGCTCTGATCCGGCCGTTCTGGTCGGGGCCGAGCGAGTCATAGGCGGCAGCGGCCGCCGCCTCGGCGAACCTGGCGGCGAGCATGACCGCCATGTAGTCGTCCCTCTCGATCCAGCCGTCGCCGTTCAGATCGGTGAAGCGATCGACCGCGTCCGCCCGAGCCTTGGCGTAGGACTTGAACTCGCCGATTCTGTGCACGATCTGCGCGTATTCCTCAAAGCTGATCTGGCTGTCGCTGTTCAGGTCCAGGTGGACGAGCAACGCCCACCAGTACGCCTGGTACGCCGCGCGCAGCAGCCGCGCTCTGGGGGACTCGGCGGCGACACCGGTCGCGGCCAGGAGCTGGTCCACCTCACGGTCGAAGTCGGTACCCTCCAGGTAGCCGTTGTCGTTACGGTCGAATGTGTGAAACCGAGCCTTCAGCCGCTCTTCGAGTTCAGGATTCATGACTTGCCCTTTCGCTCGCGAAAAGACGCCGCTCACAGCGACACCAACAGCCGATTGCTCATGCTAGTTGAAGAGCAGGACCAGGGGAAGCATTCAGCTGATGTGCATTGGGGTTGTCTGTCGTGACATAGGGTAGTTGCCCGCCGAGCATGTTGGTCGGGTTGTGTGCTTTGGGTATGGGGGTCAGGTGGGGTGGGGTCTGGTGGCATCCAGGGTTGTCTCAGGATGAGGTTCCCCCGTAGCACGGACACCTGCGGTGTGGGTCAGTGATCTTGGTCTGGTCGGGTGTGCCGGGCACGGCTGTTCCAAGATCGTCTTGTGTCATGTTGTAGATCGATGATCGTCGGCGTGTCGCGGCGGTAGGGCAACGAAGCTCCGGTAGGACGAGCGTCCTTCCACAGACCTTCGTCCGGTTCCGGTGGGTCGGTCCCGAGCTGCCGGGTTCGGCGGAGCGGCAGCTCGAGAACAACGACGACACCAAGGCCGTGTCGCGCTCCCGGATCGACCGGCTGTGCCGGCGCCGCGACGTGCCGCTGCGGGAGAAAACCCTGTGGCGGATGCTCTACGAGTCCGCCAGCCGTGCCAGCGCGGTGCTCGCGCTGAACATCGAGGACCTGGACCTGCCCAACAAGCAGGCCAAGATCACCGCCAAGGGCGGCGACACCATGTGGATCACCTGGGGCACCGACACCGCCCACCTGCTTCCCCGGCTCATCGCCGGCCGCGAGTCCGGGCCCCTGTTCCTGTCCGAGCACCGGCCCGGTCCCCACCGCAAAGCGACCACCGACCCGCGCGACATCTGCCCGGAAACCCAGCGGGTCCGCCTGGGCTACGACCGCGCCCGCATCCTGCTCGCCCACCACGGCGACGGCCTGCGGCTGCACCAACTCCGCCACTCCTCGGCCACCCACCTCGGCGAGGCCAACGTCTCCGCCAACGTCATCATGACCAAGGCCGGTCACAAGAGCCTGCGCAGCGTCGCGCGCTACGCCAAGCCCGGCCTGGCAGCCGTGCACGAAGCCACCGAAGTGCTGTCCAACCCCCGCCGCCGAGGATAAACGCAGGTCAGCGGCTCACCGGGTAGCTACTTTGCGGCTGGCCGTAGCTCTAGTGTCGCGTAACGAATCGCCATTTACTTGGAATTGTTGTCGACCAGCTTCCGCACATTGGCCTCGACGATCTTGACCTTGGCGAGAATCTCGTCAGTGGTCGCTGTCCACGAGAACGGCCTCGG
>JBOHEO010000408.1:0-2152 GCA_050701055.1 Pseudonocardia sp.
GTCGAGCACCGCACCGGGGACCTCGTCGCGGGTGGTGTAGCGGGGGCGGGCCGCGGCGATGTGCATCGCGACCCCCCTCGCCGTGTCACTGGCGGTGTCGCCTCCCGAGCCGTCGAACGCGACCAGGGCGCCGATGGCCGGCGGGAGGTCAGGGTTGCGGCGGTGCAGGTACACCGCCACCGGACCGTTGATGCTGATGTAGCGCTTGAGCTCGAGCTTCTCGCCGATACGGGCCGAGAGCGCCTGCACGGCCTGCTCGACGGTGCCGCCGTCCTCGCCGAGTGAGGTGGCGCGCAACGCGTCGAGATCCGCGGGCTGCCGGTCCACCGCGACCCGCAGGATCCGATCGGCGAGGGACTGGAAGTCGTTGCTCTTGGCAACGAAGTCGGTCTCGCAGTTGAGCTCGACCATGGTGCCACCCTCGGCGGCGACCAGGCCGTTGGAGGTGGCCCGCTCGGCGCGCTTGCCGACGTCCTTCGCGCCCTTGATGCGCAGCAGCTCGACGGCCTTGTCGATGTTGCCGTCGGAGTCCTCGAGGGCCTTCTTGCAGTCCATCATCCCGGAGCCGGTGAGCTCGCGGAGCCGCTTGACGTCCGCGGCGGTGTAGTTCGCCATCGTGGTGTCTTCGTCCTTGTCGATATCGAATGTGGTGCAGAGGGGCGACCACGCGTCCCCGGCTACGCCCGGTCGGGCGTGAACGGGGACGCGGATCAGCCCGCGGTCTGCTGGGTGCCGTTGCTGGTGGTGGCCGGAACCGGGGCGGCCGCGGGGGCAGGCGCATCGGTGGACGTGCCGGCTGCGGTGAGGCTCGCGCCGTCCGAGCCGGCGCCACTGCTCAACAGCTCCTGCTCCCACTCGGCGAGCGGCTCCTCGGCACCCCCGCCGGCGTCGGGCTTGTCCTCGTCATCGGCGCCACGGCCGCCGCGTGCGGCCCGCGCCATCAGACCGTCGGCTGCCGCCTGCGCGACCACCCGGGTGAGCAGCGCGGCCGAACGGATCGCGTCGTCGTTGCCCGGGATCGGGAAGTCGACCTCGTCGGGGTCGCAGTTGGTGTCCAAGATGGAGACGACCGGGATGCCCAGCTTGCGGGCCTCGCCGACGGCGATGTGCTCCTTCTTGGTGTCGACGATCCACACCGCGCTCGGCACCTTGACCATGTCGCGGATGCCGCCGAGGGTCTTCTCGAGCTTGGTCTTCTCCCGGGTGAGCATGAGGATCTCCTTCTTCGTGCGACCCTCGAAGCCCCCGGTCTGCTCCATCGCTTCCAGCTCCTTCATCCGCTGGAGGCGCTTGTGCACGGTCTGGAAGTTGGTGAGCATGCCGCCCAGCCAACGCTGGTTGACATACGGCATGTTGACCCGGCCCGCCTCGTCGGCGATGGCCTCCTGCGCCTGCTTCTTGGTGCCGATGAACATGATCGTGCCGCCGTGGGCGACGGTCTCGCGGACGAACTCGTACGCGCGATCGATATAGGACAGCGTCTGCTGCAGGTCGATGATGTAGATGCCGTTGCGCTCGGTGAGGATGTAGCGCTTCATCTTCGGGTTCCAACGCCGGGTCTGGTGCCCGAAGTGCACACCGGAGTCGAGCAACTGCTTCATGGTGACGACGGCCACGGCCGGTGCTCACCTTCCACTCGGGCGCGGCGTCCGGGCCGCGCACGCGGTTTCGCGGAGCGCCGGTCGGCGGCCCGCCCTGGCGTCGCGTCGGCGTCCGGACCCGCTCCTCCCCACAGCCCTGTGACAGCGACCGTGGTTGCGCGGGACCGCCCGGGCGCCGTTCCCCGCCCGGTCAGCCTGACGACCGGACGGCGCGGGAACGCGAGCGCGCGAAGTCACCCCGGAGAACGAGTCGGGGTGCAGGCCTGAGTGTACGCCCGGGGCACGGTCGCTCTCAGTCGGAGTCCTCAGCTGTCCACATGCGGATCGAACCGTCCACAAGGTGCGCGCCGGGCCTGCTCCGCGACCCTATCCAGACCAGGCTGATGCCGTGAGCTCACCGATCGAACGACGGTACGACACCCGTCGGGTGTGCGGCTGGCTGCTGGTCGTCACGCTGGTCACGGCGGTACTCGGGGTGTCCACCCCGGCGGCAGGCGCCGCGCCGGGATGGACCCGGGCGACCGCCGGGATCGACCGGGGCGAGCCGGGAT
>JBOHEO010000409.1:0-2151 GCA_050701055.1 Pseudonocardia sp.
AGAGCGAGCAGCAGCCAGGGCAGTTCCCATGCCAGAAGAACCCAGGAGATCAGCTTCGGATCGTTACTGAGCTTGCTTGCCATCAGCGGCAGAGCGGTGACCAGTACGCCCTCGCCGAGGGTCTGCATCGCGTAGGCCGATGACAGCAGTCCGAAGCTTCGTCCGAGGCCCCGGCGCTTCGCACCCGTGCTGGTGTCCGTGATGTTCTCGGTCACCATGAGCTCGTCCTGGCCGCGTCGCAGGTGGTGGCGTCCGATCCGTCTGGGTACAGGAAGATGCCCGCACGGTAGGACTCGAAGATGCTGGTCCCGGGCGCCTTCTTGTCCGGTCCCAGGTCACTGATCGTGGCCTGCCCGAACGGCAGGAATCGGCAACCGCCGCCGGCGTATCCGCCGTCTGGCGTGTAGTACAACCCCCAGCAGGCTTCCCAGAACTCGACCTGCCCCGTCTCCGGATCGACCACCGGCTCCTGGCGCGGGACGACCCTCTCCTGCACGATGGCGCCGACCGCGGCCCCGTCCTGTACGGCCTGCCACCACTCGTCGTCGTTCACCTCCCAACCGGCCGTGATCCCGCGCCCGCCGTAGAGCCCGTTCGGCTTGAGGATCAGGTGCTCCCGTCGCTCACGGCAATGCTCCACGAGTTCGCGGTCCTTGAGGGCCACGTCGCCGGGCAGGGATCGGGTCCACGGCAGGACCCGATCGACCAGCTGCCGCTCGTCTTCGGACAGCCGCGTCCGCAGCCGGGGGTCGGACAGGAAGGTCATGCAGCTCTTGTTCCGGAAGGCCTCGGTCTCCAGCGACGTCCAGAACACCACCCGCCCCTGCGCGTGCGCCGTCATGACCTGCTCGGTGATCTCGGCAGCCTCCGGGTGATCGACGACGTGGTCGGTCACGAAGAGCCGGTAGATCAGGTCGATCGGGACGTCACCGAACAGCACGCGGCCGTTGCGGACCCGCAGATCGGTGATCCCGCAGAAGTGGGTTTGCAGGCCTGCCTCCTGCAGGAGCGTCTGGAACGGCTGCCAGGGGCCTGGCCCGAAGGCGAGGTCTCCCGGCTCACCGACCATGGCCACGACCGGATCCCGGCCGCCCGTGACGGTGGAGCCCAGCCGGCGCAGGATCTCCGTGACCAGATTGCCCGTGTCGGTGTAGGTGAGCTCCTGGCGTTCGGCGAACGAGCGGAACGCGTCGACGTCGAGCAGGGCGCGCGGAACCGCGCCGACCCAGTCCTGCCCGCCGCAGTCACTGCCCATGTTGAACTCGAGGATCTTGAACGTCTCGCCGTCGTGGTACGCGTCGATACGGCCGAACCGGGGCGGTGTCCCCGCACCGATCCGGCGCATGAGCCTGGCCTGCGCAGGACCGACCCGCAGAGCGTCGCGAAACCGGTCGGAATCGCCGTCGAAAAGGCGTTCCGGCAATGAGAAGATCAGGTCGGCGGCGCGAGCCGTGTCGTCGACGAATCTGTCCATCTCGGTTTTCCCGAAGAACATCGGCCTGGACAGGTAGCGGTACCCGAGGGAGCTCAGGTTCGAGAACCGCGGCTCGTTGAGATCGATCTTCGACAGCGGACTGTCCGGGCCGACCAGCTCGCAGTTGAACAACTCTGTCACACGGTCGGCCATGATCCGATTCCCTTTCCGCGGTTCGTTGGAACTGATCTCATCAGGTGCTCTATGTCAGACGCCGGTCGATGACCGTCTTGGTCTTCCCGCTCACGGCGTTGCGGGGGAGCCGGCCCTCGGGGAGGCACTCCACGAGGAGCTCGAACATGTCGAGATCGGCGTCGACGTCACGCCGTTCATCGAGGGCCGGAAACGTCTTCTTGAGGTAGTTACGCACCTCCTCGGAGTCCAACGCTCCAGGCGATTCGGTGCGGACGATCACGGTTTCCTTGCCCTCGATCGGGATGATCTCGATCTGGAGCTGCGACACGCCGAAAACACCGAGCGCGGCGAGAACGTCGCTGTACAGCACCCGCCTGGCCATCATCTCGATCTGCCCGTCGGACCGGCCGGTGTACTCGAGCACCTTGCCCGACACCCCACAGCCACAGTCGTGCTGGAAGATCCGTCCGCGGTCACCGATCCGGTAGCGGATCAGCGGCCCTTCGAACTTCTGCATACTGGTGATCAGCAGTTCACCGTGT
>JBOHEO010000410.1:0-2112 GCA_050701055.1 Pseudonocardia sp.
ACCACCCGCCCTGGCACCACCCCCCACCGGCGCCCGCTGACGGCTCGTCGGCGGCCGGAAGACCACTCCGGCCCGCCCGCCACCGGGCATCCACTCGTCCCGCCCCTGACCCCCTGTCCCCGAGCTTGGGAGCACCTGCCTGTGTCCACCGGCCACCAGGCCCTGGCCCCGCTACGCGCGGTCCCGGACCTCCTGCACCCCGATGATCCCGGACCCGCCGAACCTGACCACGTTCACGAGCACGCTCACGAACCCGCCCACGGACACGTCACCACGCCCGTTCACGAAGCCGCCATTGACCCGACCACGGGTGCGTCTACGCGGCCGCTGACCAGCACCGACACCAGCACCACGGCTGTACCAGGAGGGGGGCCGAGAGGGGCGGTGAATCCGGCCGGGCGGCGGTTGGTACTCACCCCCGCGACCTCGATCACGCTGCGCCCCACCTACTGGCTGCCCCACCTACTGGCTGTGGACCAGCCGCATCCCGGCCGGGGCGATCGTCCTCGGCCCCGGGCGGGAGGGGATCGGGAAGTCGCTGTTCTGCGCCTGGATCACCGCGCGGGTCACGCTCGGCGAGTTGGACGGCGTCGACCACGGCCACCCCCGCGCGGTCATCTACGCCGCCACCGAAGACTCGTGGGAACGCACCATCGCCGGCCACCTCATCGCCGCCGGAGCGGACATGTCCCGGGTGTTCCGGGTCGACGTCCACCACACCGGTCCCGCCGGCGCCGTCGTCCTGCCGCTGTCGCTGCCCCGCGACTGCGACGCCCTCACCGACGCCATCACCGCCCACGACGTCGCGCTGCTCGTGTTGGACCCGCTGATCTCCGCGGTGGACTCCCGGATCAACGTCAACCAGGAAGAGCTCCGCACCGCCCTCGAACCCCTCGCCGCGCTCACCGACCGCACCGGCGCCGCCGTGTTCGGACTCGCCCACTTCAACAAGGCCGGTGGCACCGACGTCCTGTCCCGCATCACCGGCAGCCGCGCCTTCGCCGCCGTCGCCCGCGCCGCGATCGCGTTCGCCCGCGACAGAGACGGATCGTGCGTGATCTCCCAAGCCAAGAACAACCTCGGCCCGCTCGACCTGCCGTCGCTGCGGTACCGCATCGAGTCCGTCGAACTCGACACCGCCGAGGGCCCGGCCGAGTGGGGCCGGCTGGTGATGCTCGGCGAGACCGACGTCCACGTCGACGACCTCCTCCACCAGGCCGACGCCGGCCCCAGTCGCGAGGGGGATCGAGGTGAGCGGCGCGAGATCGACACATGGCCGGCTACCGCCCACCAGGTCCACCGCACCGCCCGGACGGCGTTCGGCGAGGCGCTGAAGCACGGCCACCTCCTGCGGAACCCGGTCGCGCTGGCGAAGGCGCCCCGCGTCGATGAGGAGGAGATCGAGCCCTTCGACGTCGACGAGGTCCGCCGACTCATGACATCCGCGCTGACTCGTCGGAATGGCGTGCGGTTCGTCCTCGCGCTCGCCATCGGTACCCGGCAGGGCGAGACGATCGGGATCAAGTGGAGCCGCTACGACTCCCGTACGCGGGCACTACGGATCACGCGGCAGCTCCAGCGGCAGACGTGGGAGCACGGCTGCGCCGACCCGCACGCTTGCGGCTCGCGCTACCACCGGACGAGGCCCTGCCCGGAGAGCTGCAAGCGGCACACCCGGACGTGCCCGCCGCCCTGCACGCCGGACTGCACGAGCCACGCCCGGTGGTGTCCGCAGCGCCGGGGAGGTGGCCTCGTGGATGTCGACGTGAAGTCCAAGGCCGGCAAGCGCGGGATCATCCTACCGGGGCCGCTCGCCGAGCTGCTGGAGCAGCACCGCGCGGCGCAGGCTGTCGAGCGGGAGCACGCGGGCTCGCTGTGGGAGGACTCCGGCTGGATGTTCGCCCAGCCCAACGGCCGCCCGATCGACCAGACGATGGACCGGAACGAGTGGAAGCGGCTGCTCGCCGACGCCGACGTTCGGGACGCCCGGCTGTTGAGTCGGCCCGGGGCGCGGTTCCGGTGTTGCCACCGGTCCGTTTCCCCGGGCCGCTCGCCGAACCCGTCGTGCCGATCTCTCGGCAACGGGCTCTCCACGGTGTCTGCCGTCAGGCG
>JBOHEO010000411.1:0-2094 GCA_050701055.1 Pseudonocardia sp.
GTCAAGGACCGACCCGCGCACCATGCCGTCAGGGGGAGATGCGCACGACCACCTCGGTGTCGGTCACCCGCTCCACCCGGACGGTGAAACCCTCGGCAGCTGCCTCGCCGCCGACCGGCACGGTAATCGTCTGGCCGGCGACCTCGAGTTGCGCGTTGCCGGCCTCGACGCCGACCAGGCGGGCCTCGATGCCCAGGACCGAGACGGTGGCATCGCCGCTGCGCGGGAAGGTGATCGTGCAACCGTCGAGGCCGCAGTCGGTGCCGGACCCCTGCCCGCCGCATGCGGTGAGACCGCCGAGGGTGACGGCCAGGACGGCGAACGTGGTGGCGGCGGTGCGACGAAACAGGAGTGGGAACACAACCGGTGAGTCTAGAACGCTGCCTCCGGCAGTTCCATCAGGGCGTTGTCCGCGTTCTCGACGATTGACCGCTGCGCGCTGAGCAGCGGGAGCACGGTCTTGGCGAAGAACCGGGCAGCACCGACCTTGCCCTCGTAGAAGGCGCGGTCCTTCGCGGACACCTCGCCGCCCAGCGCCGCCAGTGCCACATCGGCCTGGCGCAGCAGCAGCCACCCGATGAGCAGGTCGCCGACCGCCATCAGGAGGCGGACGCTGTGCTGGCCCACCTTGTAGATGTTCGACGGGTCCTCGATCGACGCCATCAGCTGACCGGTGAGCGCGCCGAGCATGCCCTGCACGTCGGCGAGCGCAGCACCGAGCAGGACGCGCTCCTCCTTGAGCCGGCCGTTGCCGGTGTTTGCGTCGAGGAACGCCTGGATCTCGCCCGTAACGTGCGCGAGCGCCTGCCCGTTGTCCCGTACGATCTTGCGAAACAGCAGGTCGAGGGACTGGATGGTGGTGGTTCCCTCGTACAGCGAATCGATCTTGGCGTCCCGGATGTACTGCTCGATGGGGTAGTCCTGCAGGTAACCGGAGCCGCCCAGGGTCTGCAGCGACAGCTGGAGCATCTCCGAGGCCCGCTCCGATCCCACACCCTTGACGATCGGCAGGAGCAGGTCGTTCACCCGCTCAGCGAGCGCGACGTCCTCGCCGGTGGCGCGACCGGCCCGGATCACATCCTGGAAGGTGGCGGTGTAGGTGTAGACCGCGCGCAGGCCCTCGGCGTAGGTCTTCTGCAGCATGAGCATCCGGCGCACGTCAGGGTGGTGGGTGATGGTCACCCTCGGCGCGGTCTTGTCCTGCATCTTCGGCAGGTCCGCGCCCTGCACCCGCTCCTTGGCGTAGCCCAGCGCGGCGAGGTAGCCGGCCGACAGCGTGCCGATGGCCTTCGTGCCCACCATCATCCGGGCGTACTCGATGACCTCGAACATCTGGGCGATGCCGTCGTGCACCTCCCCGAGCAGCCAGCCGACGGCCGGGATGCCGTGTTGGCCGAACGTCAGCTCGCAGGTGGTGGAGGCCTTCAGACCCATCTTGTGCTCGACGCCGGTGACGAAGGCGCCGTTGCGCTCGCCGGGCTCGCCGGTGGCGGAGTCGAAGTGGAACTTCGGCACCAGGAACAGCGACAGTCCCTTCGTGCCGGGCTTCGGGGCAACCCCCGGACCCGCTGGGCGGGCCAGTACCAGGTGCATGATGTTCTCGGACAGGTCGTGCTCGGCCGAGGTGATGAAGCGTTTGACGCCGTCGAGGTGCCAGCTGCCGTCGGCCTGCCGGGTTGCCTTGGTGCGGCCGGCACCCACGTCCGAACCGGCGTCGGGCTCGGTGAGCACCATCGTGGAGCCCCAGGCACGGTCGATCATGTGCTGGGCCCAGCGCTGCTGGGTGTCGGTGCCGTTGCGGTGCACGATGGCGGCGAAGGCGGGCCCGGCCATGTACATGAAGGCGGCCGGGTTCGCGCCGAGGATGAGCTCCGCCGCGGCCCACTGCACCGTCGGGGGGATCCCGTATCCGCCGAGCTCGTCGGGCAGGCCGAGCCGCCACCATTCGCCGTCCCACAGCACCCGGTAGGCGTCCTTGAGCGACTGCGGCAGCGTGACGGAGTGGGTGGCCGGGTCGAACACCGGCGGGTTGCGGTCGGCGTCGGCGAACGACGCGGCCAGCGGACCGGTGGCCACCGCGTTGAGCTCGGTGAG
>JBOHEO010000412.1:0-2087 GCA_050701055.1 Pseudonocardia sp.
GGTGTAGATAACGATGATGGCCTCGGCGCGGGCACCTCCCCGGCGGTAGTGGCCCGCCGTGCGGCATGACGTAGTCTGGCGGGATGCAGGACGCGACATCTTCCACCGACCCGATCCCGCCATGCCCGCGGTGTGCCGCCGGCCCGGTCGTTCGCAACGGGCCGAACCCTTCGGGCACCCCGACGTTCCGCTGCCGCGGGTGCGGCCGGCGGTTCGTCGCCCGGCCGAAGGCCGGCCCCGTTCCCGACGCCACCCGCGCCCTCGTCCGTCGCCTGCTCGGCGAGCGGCTGAGCCTCCGGGCCATCGCCCGCACCGCCCAGGTCTCGCGGACGTGGCTGCCAGGGTTCGTCAACGCCGTGTACCGGGACGAGGGCCGGTGGGCCGTCGAGCCGCCGGCAGGGCGGCGGCGAAAAAACCCCGCGACCTCGTGATCGAGGCCGACGAGTTGTGGAGTTTCGTCGGCTCCAAGAGGCACGTCGCGTGGGTCTGGGTAGCCCTGGATGCCGACACACGCCGCGTCGTCGCCCTGGTCGTCGGGGATCGGTCGGACTTCACCGCCCGATGCCTCTGGGATCTGCTGCCGGCCGAGTACCGGGAGCATGCCGTGTTCTGCACCGACTTCCTGCCGAGCTACCGGGCGGTCCTCCCCGCGGACCGGCACGCGGCCGCCGGCAAGGACGCCGGCCTGACGAACCACGTCGAGCGGTTCTGGTGTACGCTGCGGCAGCGGTGCGGGCGGTTCGTCCGCAAGACGTTGTCCTTCTCGAAGTGCTGGGAGAACCACATCGGGGCCCTCTGGTTCTTCATCCACCTCTACAACTCATGCCGCTATACCTCACGCGGTCGGGACTGAGGCCGGTTCGAGTACCTGGAAGTTGAGGGCCAGCAGCGACCGCATCTGGCCCCCGTGGGTGGTGTGCAGTTGATCCAGGGTAGCGTCGATGGCCGCACGGAAGGCGGCGAAGTCGGCCCGCCAGCGGTTGGCCAGGGCGTCCGCCTTGACGAACTTCCACACCCGCTCGATGGGGTTCAGGTTCGGCGAGTACGGCGGCAGGTACAGCAGCTCGATTCGGTGGTACGCCGCGATGGACCGGACCAGGGCCGTGTGCCGGTAGCGGGCGTTGTCCCAGACGACGGCGATCGGCCCGGTCGGGTACCGCTCCCGCACCCGGCGGAGCAGGCGGCCGGCCGTCACCTGATCCACCGCCCCGGTGTTCGTCTCCCGGACCCGCTCGTGGGTGACGGCGTCGATGGCCCCGAGGACGTTGTACCGCTGTCGCCCGCTGCCCGTCGGGACGACCCACCGGGCCAGGCACCAGAGGTAGCCGAGGAACGCCCCGCGGACGAAGTGGGCGGCGTCCGCGAAGAACACCCGCCGCTTACCGGCGACCGCCTCGGCCAGCCGGGGCCGCAGTTCGGCGTCCGGGAACCGTTGCTGAGTGGCCGGGTCGGCCTTGGCCGGGACGCCCCGGGCCTTGCGGTACCCGAGGCCCAACTTTTTTGAGGAACTGCCGCACCTGGGTCAGCCCGCGACGGATGCCGGCCATCCGCTGGATGGTGGCCCGGGCGTCGGCGGTGGTCCGCGGCGGGTGGTCGCGGAAGTGGGCCTCGAGCGTGGGGGCGTGGGGGTCGAGGGCGGAGGTCGGGACGACGTACCGGAGTCGCCGGACGGCGTCCAGGCCGCCATCCCGGTAGGCGTCGAGGTAGCGTTGGACGCTGGCCCGGGAGGCTCCGGACAGGCGGACGACCTCGGCCCGGGGAACGCCGTGGGCGGTCAGCCAGAGGACCTCCATGCGTCGCTGAACCTTGGGCGACGGGTGATGGAAGCGGTCGGCGGCGATGTCGGCCCGGACGGCCGGGGGGAAGTCGAACGGGCGCATGGCGTCCTGCCGGCGGGGAGCGGAGGGCCCGCTCAGACTACCCGCTTCCAGGGGAGGCCGAAAAGCTCAGTCCCGGCCGCCTGGGGTATAGCCCGTCGATGGACACCGACCATGTCGGGGGGATAGCCTTGTGGTCCAGGATAGCATGCTCGATGGAGTAGTTTCTAATATTACTCCGTTAACTACGGCGGCTTCGCTTTCACGAGC
>JBOHEO010000413.1:0-2083 GCA_050701055.1 Pseudonocardia sp.
GCGTCGGATCCCCCAACCGCCGCTTGAACTCCCGCACCACCCGATCCGGATCCGTCACCGCCCGACGCTCCGCAACCTCACCCACCAACACCGAACCATCCACACCCAGGAACAACACCGAGGGAACGGTCGCGCCGCGGGTGCCGAGAGTGATCACTTCGGGCTCGACCCAGCGCTGGTCCATGGAGCGACACACCGCCGCCGCGGTGTACGTCGTCCCCAGATCGATCCCGAGCTGGTAACCCATGACTGATCCTTCCCGACTCGGGGGCCGTCACGGCATCCTGCAGCCGACCGTGCTCCCCCGAGTCTGATCGGAGCATCCCACGCTGCCGTTAGCTCCAGGTGGCCCAGGTCGGGAGATTTCACTCGATCCCCCAATCCCCTAACGGGCACCGACCCGATTACCCGGTACCACCGGTGTCGGGGGGTCCGTGGATCCCCGTGGATCCGGCACCCGGATTCTTCGTATCGTGCCGGGTGTGCTCGGGGACGGTCCGGCACCGGAGCGCAGGAGTGACCGTGATGGCCGATCCGACCGCATCGATCTGGGAGGTCACGAGGCTGATCCTGGCCGCGCCCGGGTCCAGTCCCACGGAAATCGCGGACGCGCACGGCTTCAGCTCCACCGAGATCGCCGAGCTGCTCCCGATCTTCCTCGACAATCTACGGGTGGACTACTCCCAGGCCTCGGGCGGGGCTCCGCCCGGATCACCTGGACCTCGGCCGGACGAGAGCGCGGAGGACCACGTCGTGCGCTACCTGGGCGAGCTCAGCGAGCACATCGGCGGCGATGTCGACGTCGTCTCCTATGAGTCGTTCGGCGCGCTGTTCCTCGATCCCGCGGGGACTGATCCCGGATTCGACGACGTGGCCGGCACGTCCGGTCCGGAGCGACCCCGCACGGACGAGATCGTCGACATGGCCGGAGCGGAGGAGCCCTGGTCCCTCTTCGGAAGCGGCGAACCGCGCGACCCGGCCGCCGTGGCGCCGACGACCGACCCCGACGAGCCCGAACCGGAGGTGGGCCCGCAGTTCGCCGCCGGCGAGAGCCCCGACGAACTCGACGAGCAGTCGATCCTCGGCGAGGACGACCCGCCGGACGTCGAGGTCGATCCGGAGCCCGAGGACCCGTCCGGGAACACGTTCCAGTTCGACTGACCGGTCACCCACCGGGCGTTCCCGAGGTGGCCGGTGGCCGACCGCCGATCCCCGTATCCCCCAACCGATAGGTTCCCCCCAGCCCGGGGCAGCGAGAAGGGGAACCCTGAGCCATCCCCGATGGCCGAGCACGCGCGAGCCTCTAGCTTTCTCTCATCACGGAACTGCGGTGCGAATCGCAGACCGGGCCCAACCGAACACCACTCACCGGAGATGATCATCATGGCTATCGACACCACCAGCCTCGCCTCACTGCTCGACGCGCTCAAGGCGTGGCTGCAGGCCAACCCGGACGGGGACCTCTCGGAGTTCGCCGCCGAACACGGCTGCACGGTCGAGGACGTGTCGGACGCGTGGAACACCTACTTCACCGCCGACTTCAGCCGCGACTACGACCTCAACACCACGCAGGGCGGCAGTCAGGGCGCCGTGCACTACTCGCCGGCCCCGCCGCCGCACAACGCCAGCCCCGAGGAATACAAGCAGTACCTCACCCAGGAGATCAACAACTACCAGCAGTTCACCACGATCAACAACATCGAGGACAACTCCTTCAACCAGCAGATCATCGGCAGCAACGTCGACCAGGACATCGACATCGACAACAGCGACAACGTCGTCGGCGAGGACGGGGTCCTGATCCGCGACAGCAACCTCGACGACACCAACGTCAACACTGGCGACCGCGCCGTGCAGGACAGCGAGGAAGTGCTCACCGGGGACGTCACCACGCAGGCCGGCGACGGCGCCCAGGCCCAGACCGGGATCGAGTTCGGCGAGGGCGACCTGCAGCAGAACCAGCAAGATCAGGACGTCGAGATCAACAAGACCGGTGCCAACGACGCGAGCGGGGGCAGCGCCGACGGCACCGGCGGAGCGGGCACCGGCACCGGCGGCGGTGGCGGGACGGGCGGTGCCGCCG
>JBOHEO010000414.1:0-2053 GCA_050701055.1 Pseudonocardia sp.
GTACGCACCTAGCGTGCGAAAGTGCCGTTCGCTCGGCCGGGGTCGTCCGATAATCCGGCTATGCTTCGCACCCGTGCACTGGTTCTTCACCGTACTGCTGATCGTCGTGACCGCGGGGACGGTGGCCGTCACCGGCTACCTCCTCCACCGCCTGTTCCGCACCGATCCCACTTCGGACGAGCTACCGCGATGACCGCCCCCACACCGGAGTTCGACCCGGAGCCCGGCCCGGCACAGCGCAACCGTCCACATTTCGACGACCTCCCGGTGCCCGACGACTCCGCGAACCTGCGGGAGGGCCCGGACCTGCACCCGCAGTGCGTCCCCCTGCTCCCGCTGGTCGGGGTCTGGCGGGGCACCGGCGAGGTCGTCTATCCCACGATCGACGGCCCGTTCACCTTCGGCCAACAGATCGTGTTCGGCCATGACGGTCGCCCCTTCCTCGCCTACGAGGCTCGATCCTGGCTGCTCGACGGCGACGGCCGGGTCGTCCGCGCGGCCGCCCGCGAGACCGGGTTCTGGCGCCCGCAGCCCGACAACACGCTGGAGGTGCTCATCGCGCATGCCACCGGGATCATCGAGGTCTTCTACGGTCGGTCGCTCAGCCTGACGTCCTGGGAGCTCAGCACCGACGCGGTCGTCCGCACGGCCACCGCCAAGGAGGTCACCGGCTCCACGCGGCTCTACGGCGTCGTCAACGGCACGCTGGCATACCTCGACGAACGCGAGCTGGTCGGACAGCTGCGCCAACCCCACCTCTCGGCGCAGCTGGCGCGGTTCGCCGGGTAGAGCTCAGCGCTGCAGGGCGTCGGCCGCGCGTGGATGGCAGGGACGAACTGCCGGCTGATCCGCCCCGGCCGGTTCGAGCAGGGCCAGCACCTCGTCGACGGGTAGCCCCGCGAGGCGGGAAAGCTGCTCAGGTCGCAGGCCGATGTCGGCGAGACGACGCAGAATCCCCCCGAGCGCGGCACGCTCGTGACGAAGCGCATCGGACAGCTGATCCAGCTGCATCCGGACCTTGTCGAGCTCGACCGCGGCCCCGACCGCCCGCACCGGGTCGTCGAGAAGTACCGCGAGCAACCGATCACGGGCGTCGGCCCGGTACCTCGACCGTAGCGGGGGACACCGCTCCGAACCGGACCCGACGGCCGTTCCGGGCAGCTCTTCGGATCGGGGCGCGGACTCCGCAGGTGACGGCGGGACAGCTGACTGCGCCCGATCCTCGGCGCCACGGGCGGCAACCATCTCCGCCACCGTCCGCCGGCCGGATCCGGCAGCACCGGTTCGGCCGGCGGGATCAGGCCGACCAGCGCGGCGGCCGCTGGTGAGAGCCGCGATCAGCGCGACGATCAGCGCGACCGCTCCCGCACCCAGCGGTGCCACGACATCCGCTGACAGGGCCGGCTGCATGGGAGCGGACCGTACGCGGCGTCAGCCCACCGAGGTCGGCCGGGTTGGTCGACTCCGACCATGATCAGCTCGACCATGACGCCGACGCCGGCCGCCCGACGCCGTTCGTCACGCCGGGCTGGGTCCCGTCCGCTGGTGGCTCGTCCGGCTGCCCGTTCGCGGATGCGTCGTTGTGGTGGTCGGTCCCGTCGCCTGCGCTCGGCGCTGCCGCGGGGGCGGGCTCCGGAGCCGGCACGGTCGCTTCCACCTCGGACCCGGGCGGGAGGACCGACCCGGTCTGTTCGACGTTTCCGCCGGACGTCTCGGCCGGCCCATCCGCACCGGCCTGCCGCGCACCGTGCTCGGGCTCGAGCTCGCTCGTGTCGTCGGATGCCGGGTGGAAGAGCTCGTTGGGTTTCGGGTCGGGCACGCTGCGCGGTCGCAGGGAGTCGACCCGGTCACCGGGGGCGCGGAAGGCGCCCTCCGGAAATCGCCGCATCCCCTGCCTGCCCGCTGCGACATCGCTGCCGGGCCGGGCCGGTGACTCCACGTCCGGCACCGGGGCATCGCTAGCGGCGTCGGCTTCCGCCGGCTGTCCCGCCGGCCGGGGCAAGGCAGGCGGGGCGGGCGGGCGGCTCATCGACGGCTCCGGCCGGGCCGGAGC
>JBOHEO010000415.1:0-2047 GCA_050701055.1 Pseudonocardia sp.
TCAGAGAACGGGCTTGCCGCCGGTGACGGCGATGCGGGCCCCCGAGATGTAGCTGCCGTCGTCGCAGGCCAGTAGAACGTAGACGGGAGCGAGCTCGGCTGGTTGCCCTGGCCGACCCAGCGGCACGTCACCGCCGAACTTCTCGACCTTCTCCTCCGGCATGGTGGGGATCAGCGGCGTCCAGATCGGGCCTGGGGCGCCACTGCTGACCCGGATACCCCGCTGGCCGAGCAGCTGCGCCAGACTGACGACGAAGTTCGCGATAGCCGCCTTAGGCGCGGCGTAGGGGCGAACGGCACGTAACTGCATAGCTTGCTCCGTCTGGGACTCCACCGAGAGTCTCCTGCGGCCGCGCAGCGGACGGCATTGAAGCCGACACGTCCGCCAGCGCATCCGTGCGGCCCACTACCCGATCTAGGCCGAAGTTGCGTGATCTTGGTCAGCGGGTAGTGCTGTGGCCTGCGGTTTTGTCGTCGGGTGGTGGTGTCTTGCTGGCTACTGCAGGCGCAATGGGATGGCGGCGTCGAGCAGTTCGAAGGCTCGCCGTTGGTCGGGGGTGGGCAGGGCGAGCAGGTCGAACTCGGTGCTGGTGTCGTCGTTGGTGACGCGGATGGTGTTGCGGGTCAGGGTGGACAGGTGGTCCAGGAGTCCGGTGAAGCTGCGGGCGGGCAGCGCGTCGGTGGTGGTCTTGGTCGCGGCCTTGGAGTCGGCGGCTGCGGAGCGGGCTGCTGGGGCGACGGGGTCGGCGGGTTGGGGTCGGTGTTCGTCGGTGTAGGTCAGCGGTGCCCAGGTGCGGCGTAGGTGCCAGATGAGGTAGGCCGCGAGCATGCAGATGAACACGTGGGCCCGGACTCGGGTTTCGGTGTAGTGGTGGATCGGGCGCAGGTCCAGGTCGATGGTCTTGAGGGATCTGAAGTCGCGTTCGACGCCGGACAGGGACTTGTAGGTGGCCACCACCGTCTCGGTGGGCATGTGGTTGGCGGGCACCGAGGTGCGCACGATGTAGATGCCGTCCAGGGCGGTCTCGGCGTCGATCTCGTGCTGGTTGCGGGTGAAGGTGAACCGGTCGTCGGCGATGTCCAGGGTGTAGTGCTTGGCCATCTTGTACCTGCCGATGATCTTGCCGACCCGGATCCCGATCGGCCCGGCCGTGCGCAGCCGCCCGGCGGTCACCGCGGCGACGACCTTGGCCAGCTCGGCGTCGGTGGCTTCCAGCAGGGCGGTGCGTTTGCGGGCTCGTTCGGTGGCCAGGGCGGGGTTGCGGCAGGCGACCAGTCGTTCGCCGGGGTAGTCGGGGTGAGTGATCTCGGCGAGGTTGGCCTGGTCGAACAGGCTCATCTGCAGCGGCCCGTCGTCGGCGGCCAGGGCCGCGACCGCCGGTGCGCGCAGCGCGGTCACCCAGTCCATCCCGCCGAGCTCGCGCAGGGCGTCGATCCGGGCGTTGGTGATCATCCCGCGGTCTCCGACCATCACCATCTCTTTGAGGCCGAAGATGTCCCGGACCCGGGTGACGATATCGGTGAAGGCGGTCGGGTCGGCGGTGTTGCCGGCCAGCACCCGGACCGCGACCGGGCGACCGACCGGGTCGGTCAACAACCCGTACTCGATCTGCGGCAGGCCCTTCTTGGCGTCGCGGGAGTAGCCGCGGGCGGCCAGTGGGCAGCACCGCCCGGTCACCCAGGAGGAGGACAGGTCGAACAACGCCAACCGGTCCGGGTTGGCCGCACCGCCCAGGTGCCGCGCGGCCAGCGCCTTCTCGATGGGCTCTTGCGCCTCGGCGAGCCGATCCATCGCGGCGTAGACCTCATCGGTGGAGGTGCCGGCGACCCCGAGGTCGGCGGCCAAGGTGGTATCGGCCCACCACCGGGTGGTGGCCAGCTTCGATCCGGGCCGACACACCCGCGCCACCACCAGCGCCAGCGCCAGGTCCCGCTGCCGGCCGGCCGGACCTAGCAGAGCAGGCAAGCCCAGGGCGTGGGCTTGGGCGAGCACGGCCGCGACGTGCCCGTGCGGGCGCGAACGGACGACCTGCAGGTCCTGCCCGGCC
>JBOHEO010000416.1:0-2028 GCA_050701055.1 Pseudonocardia sp.
GCGACCACTGACGAGATTCTCGCCAAGGTCAAGATCGTCGAGGCCAATGTGCGGAAGCTGGTCGACAACAATTCCAAGTAAATGGCGATTCGTTACGCGACACTAGCGGCTGACCCGACGTCGACCGCACCTCGGCGGCCCCCTCCGAGACCGGACGTACCCGTTTCCGAGCATCCGGCTCTCCAGTGACCAATCACGTGAGTGCAGCGGTTGGTTGCCGTGCGTGGATCGTGTCGTGGCATGCTTGGCAGACCACGAGGGGTCTTGCGTCGCCGTTTCGCCATGAGCTGGGCCTACGTCGGCTGTGGCCGTCCCGGTGTGGTGAGGTCGGCGAGTCTCCGGACGTGATGGACGTTCATCTCGCCCAGTCGCTTGCATGCCTCGCACCGTCCGGTCAGGAGTCGCGCGCGCCGGCCGTCCACGTGCTTGAAGAGCAGGTATTCCCAGGCATTGGTGGTGGCGTGGTGCAACAGCCGTGGGGAGATTCCCCGGATGCTCGGCGGGAGGCGCGCTTTGTTCGCCAGGGTGAACGCGCTCGGGTGTGCCTGCGGCATTGCCTTGACGAACATCTTCCCGGCCGGGATGTCGAGCGCCGCGAGCTGCGCGTTCATTCCGGTCGACGCGGTCGTGGTGGCGTAGACCGGGCCGGTCAGGGCTTCGACGGCGCGGTGCACCTCCTCGGGTGCGCATCCCCATGCCACGCGCCCCGAGCCCGAGGGGGCGCGGTGCGCGTGGCGGGTGTTGTCGGGTATGCCGGGCTGGGCAGTCATGGTCATTCCCTTCATCGAGCGGGCGGGCCGGATCGGTGGTGGCGTAGCGGCGCGCGGGCGGTGAGGTGCGGTTGGGCGGGCGGCACCCGAACTGAGCCGCCCGCCCGGCGTGGCTACCGGTACTCGTCGGTCATCCGGTCGAGGATCAGGTGGCCGCGCTCGACGAGGTCCCCCCGTTGCTTGACCAGGCCCGTGTTCAGGTAGGAGACGCCGAGCCGCACGGTCAGCAGTCGCAGCAGCCGCTGCTCCGTGCCCGACAGCGGCCTGCCGTATCCAGCCAGGTAGGCCGCGTGGAGATCGGGGCGGATCGTCCAGACCGCGCCGCAGAGCCACACGAACTCCTCGACGGCGTTGCCGTGGTGGGCCATCGCGAAGTCGATCAACCCGTGGTGGCCGCTCTCGGCGTCCCACAGCCAGTTGCGGGTGGAGTAGTCGCCGTGTTGGTAGACCAACGGCAGCTGCTCGGCCAGTTCCGGAAGCTCCCGGGACGCGGCCTCCACCAGGGCGTGCTGCTCGGCGCTCAGATGCTCGGCGGTGCACTTCAGACAGACGGCGGCCTCGCGGGCCTGCTCCCGCATCACCGCGCGCACAGCCTCGCGGTCCTGCTCCGAGGCCGGATCGGACTGGTCGTGCCAGCGGCGCAGCAGGCGGCCCTTGTCCTCGTGCACGCGCACCTCCACCTCCACCTCCAGAAGCAGGCCCCGCACGACTGTCCCCTGAAGCGACGAGCTCATGATCACCTGCGGGCCGGGATTCGCGGCCAGGAGCCGGGGCGCCTCGTGGTCAGCCAGGATCCGCGCGGCGTAGGCGTAGCCGACCACCTCGCGGTCGAACTCGAGTGCGGTCGGGCTGAGCTTGACGAAGGCCGCGGTCGGGCCGGCGGCCACCCGCCAGACCTGGGAGCTGCCCCGGGGCCAGGACACGTCCGTGACCTCGTCCAGACCAGGCAGGTTGTCGGCGACCCACTCGCGCAGGTTGGGCGGGAATGGCTTGTCGGTCATGGGTCGTCATCTTCCGAACAGGTCTGCGATCAACGGCAGTTGATCAAGGGGTGCGGGCTGGAGTTGCCGGTCAGAAGTAATCGGCCAGCCACGGCTCCCGGTCGCCGGTGGCCATCAACAGCCGCGCGATCGAGGCAGGAGCACCGTCCTGCGTTCCGCAGTTGAGGTGGCGGTCTGGTCCGCGGACTTGGGCTGAGCTGCGGAAACGTCTGGCAACAGACTCATCGCGTGTGTTACTAGGCGGGGGCGTTGTGCCT
>JBOHEO010000417.1:0-1999 GCA_050701055.1 Pseudonocardia sp.
CCTCCTGGGGGATGTATGAGCTGCATGCCGAGTCACCTTCTTGTGCCGGTATCAGAAATGCCGTCATTGCTGCTTGCGTCCCCTGCTGGTCCCACAACTACGGCCACGGTGGAGCCGGCATCAGCGATCGACTCCTCCACGTCGAGGTCGGCCGTCCCACACCATCCGCTGACGGTCCGCAGCTCCCCCAACAACGACACCAGCGAGTACATGCGCTGCACGTCGAACACCAGCCCGACCGAGCCCGACCCCACCAGCCCGTCCCAGGCATCCCGCGTAACGCCGATGACCGTGATCACATACGGCGGCAGCTCCAGGTACGGCGAGTCCTTAGCGCAGGCCGTTCGTTCAACGGGTTGACGTGCTCCAAGGCGAACGTATCCGACAGCAGCCGCATGCCGGCGGGCAGTACCGAGGCCACATCGAGTTGCATCTCCGCGGCCAGCGGCTCCGTCACCGTGAGCTTGTAGCCGTCCATCACCGTCGGGGTGGTGTCACGCATCATTACTTCCTGAGTCGAGTAGTCCTCTTGACAGTCAGCCCATACGTCAAGGGGGATACGCAGTGAAGATGCAACCCTCGTTGAACTCCGTCAAGGGGGGTACTCAGCTTGCGTCGGAAGGAGCGCTGTAGGCAGAGTCCACGGATGTCACGGCGACTAAAGTCGGCATCTGAGGAGGTGCAGCACATGGCTGGCGAGGTGGAGCGCATCGCGCAGATTGACGACCCGTTCGAGCTGATCAGAGCGACGACCGAGCGGCTCGGCGCTGCCCAGCAGGAGGTAACCGACCTTGCCCGGCTACGTCGACGCAAGATCCAAGACTTGCATGACGAGGGACTGTCGTACGCGCAGATCGCGGAGGCCGCGGGCCTGAGCCGTGCGCGCATCCACCAGGTCCGTCACAGCGGCCCTCCGCCCGAAGGCTTCTTCCTCGGGGCGGGCGCGGTCGTCGTAGCAACGCCGCTCAAGCAGGACGTCATCCAGGCCCGCCCGGTCGTCGCGGTCGAGGACGTCACCGCCACCCAGCGCCTCGGCGAGCTGGCCCAGTCGCTCGGCATGGCCTTCCGTGCCGAGCACGTCACCACCGACGGCGCGATCGACCTCAACCGGCCCAACCTTGTCGTAATATGCGGCCCCCGGATCTCCGACGTCGTCGCCGCGGTGCTGGCCCAGGACCGGTTCATCACCTTTGAACGCGACACCGACCAGCCGTGGACGCTGCGCGATCTCCACACTGGCGCCGTCTACCGATCCGGATGGGACGACGACCCCCAGCAGCCCTACGACTTCGCCTACCTCGGCCGGCTACCCCGACCCGACGGACACGGATCCCTACTCGTGTTCACCGGCATCCACCCACCTGGCAGCCTCGGCGTCGTGCACCTCCTCACTAGCCGCCTGGCCGAGCTGTACGAATCCGTAAAGGACCGACCGTTCTCCGCGGTGGTACGCACCGACTACGACCCCACCATCCGCGAACCCACGCACGTCGAGCTGGTGACACCCCTCTACGAGCCCGAGCACTGATGCGCGACATCGGGCCGCTGTGTACAAATCCTCTATACTTGTTCAAGGCGGCACCCTTCGGGCGCCGCGCGACCCTGTATCCGATGCACCCGCAAGCGCTCGCGCGGGGCGTGCGGCCTCCGGCCGGTCCCCGCGTGGCGCGCGGCTGCCAACAATGCCGGCGCCTTACGTACAGTAACAAATGGCCGTTGGCGAGCGATGTAGGCGTGACCTAGTGTCGCGTAACGAATCGCCATTTACTTGGAATTGTTGTCGACCAGCTTCCGCACATTGGCCTCGACGATCTTGACCTTGGTGAGAATCTCGTCAGTGGTCGCTGTCCACGAGAACGGCCTCGGGTTGCTTGGGCTCAACCGGTCATACAGTAGCGACACCCAGAACCCCGGCTTGACCTGGGGCGGGCGCCCGTACGCTGGTCGGCGGATCGGGGCAGGTGTCCACCTGCCCCTGAGCAGGCCCGATGGGCGCCCG
>JBOHEO010000418.1:0-1999 GCA_050701055.1 Pseudonocardia sp.
CGCTGGCACCGCCGCGGCCGGCACCCAGGTCGCCCAGCGGCCGCTGTCGGCCTACCAGGCTGCCGCCGGACTGCCACCGTGCGCCACCGCCAGCGACGACGAGCGGGAGGTGGCGCGGTGAGCGAGCTGGTCACCACCCGGATCCGCGGGCACGCCGACAAACTCGGCCTGACCCACCTCGCCGGCACCGTGGAACAGCTCGCCGCCCGCGCCGAAGCGGCCAGCATGGGCTACCTCGACTTCGTCGACCTGCTCCTCGACGAAGAGGTCGGGGTCCGGGAAGGCCGCCGGTTCCGGACCGCGCTCAAATTGTCCGGCCTGCCGCACCACAAGACCCTCGACGAGTTCGAATTCGCGTTCCAACCCGACCTCGACCCTCGCCGGATCCGCGACCTCGCCACCCTGGGATTCGTCGCCTCGCACACCAACATCGCGTTCCTCGGGCCACCCGGCGTCGGGAAGTCCCACCTCGCGGTGGCGCTCGCCGTCGCCGCCTGCTCCGCCGGCTACTCGATCTACTTCACCACCCTCGATGACCTGGTCCGCCAGCTCACCCTCGCCGAAGCCACCGGCCGGTTCCCGAAAAAGCTGCAGACCTACCTCAAACCCGCCGTCCTGGTCCTCGACGAAGTGGGCTACCTGCCGCTTTCCCGGGCCGAAGCGAACATGGTCTTCCAGCTCGTCAGCCGACGCTACGAACGCGGCGCGATCATCCTCAGCTCGAACAAGAGCTTCACCGAATGGGGGCAGGTCTTCGGCGACGACGTCCTCGCCACCGCGATCTTGGACAGGTTGCTCCATCACTGCGAAGTCATCCCGATCACCGGGCCCAGCTACCGGCTCAAAGACCGGCTCACCCTGCTCCCCGGCGGCCCCAATGCCAGCTGACCCCATCCCCGACACCCGTTCCGTTACGGCAACCGTTACGGCAACAGCCGCCCCCCCGGCAACGGCCTGTCCGATCTGCCAGCAGCCGCTGCCCGGCCGCCGCGGTCGGCGCTACTGCTCACCCGCCTGCAAACAACGCGCCTACCGGAAACGCCAACCCTCCTCCGAGCCCAGCCCTACCCCGCCACCCTCACGCCCAACGCCGGACCAGACCAGCACCGTCTACCAATGCCCGGACTGCGACACCCGCTACCTCGGGCAGCAACGCTGCGACGACTGCAACCGCTGGTGCCGACGCCTAGGCCCCGGCGGCGAATGCGGACACTGCGGCGAACTCCTCACCATCACCGAACTACGCCAAGGAGATCTCATGGCATGATCCCAACACACCGGGGCCCGACCGACACGTGAGGTAGTACACCGACCGACACGTGAGGTAGTACGCCGACACCCGCTGCGTTCCCTCCAAGAGGTGCAGGCGCACCCGGTCGCCGTCCTGTCCCGGACCCTGGCGTCCCACCCCACTGTGGCGCCGCGCCAGGCACCCAGCGACAGCATGGCCGTAGAGACAGAGGGCGGGTGGTCACGGGTCGCTCGGCACGCCTTGCTTGCCGGCCACGACTGGTCGACGCGTCCACCTCGACCGTCACCAGAGCAGCAGTGGTCCGCGGTGGCCGACGTCGCCGCCCTGGCGCAAGCCGTGACCATCCTGGACCGGGACCTGCTCGCGGCGGCCCGCCAGCTCGACCACGTCGACCCCGCCGTGGCCCAGGCCCTGGACGCGGCGACCGTCTCGGGACTGCGGGTGGCAGCACAGGAGGCCTCCGCCCTAGCGGCCACCGGAAGCCTGCCGGAGTGGGGCGAGCCCGGCCCCGACACCGCACCGACCCGGGTACTGATCGTGCGGTCCCCGGAGGACCTGGCGGCCGCGCAGGCCCGGATCGCAACACAGGTGGCCGCCTCGATCGAGCTGAGCCCGCAGACCGTCGACCTGCTGACCAGGGGTGTGGCTTGCCAAGCGCCGGCTGGTCGCGATCGACGGGATGTGTCTCGATGTCGCGGACACGACCGGGAACCACGAGCACTTCGGGCGTCCCGGGGTGAACAAGGG
>JBOHEO010000419.1:0-1974 GCA_050701055.1 Pseudonocardia sp.
CGCGGTATATCGCGGCCAGCCATTCGGCGCGCAACTCCGGGCTGGCCCCGTCCATGATTGTGTTGTCGTCGCGGTAGAAGGATGGGACGAATAGGTGCCGGGGTACCGATGCGAACGCGGCGCGCCAGCCGGGTTCGAGCACCCCGAGGGTGGTGAGCTCAGCGGCGAACCGGTGTGCCTTGTCCTGCCAGTCGGTCATATGTCGGTGCCTTTCGCGAGCAGGCCGGCCACGGCGGCAGCGATCGGCAGACCGACCTGGTGTTCCAGCCACAGCCATTGCCCGTTCGGGTTGCATTCCAATGCCCGCCACGTTCCGTCGGGTTGAACCACGAAATCGAACGCCCCGTAGTTCAGGCCGAGTGCCTGTAAGTAGCGGATCATGCCAGCGGTGACGTGCGTGGGTGGCTCGATCCGCTCGTAGCTCAGCGACGGATAATCTGCTCGCCAATCTAGGTGCGCGGCATCAGACCCGGCATGGATGGCCGCGGCGTACGGGATCCGTCCGACCATGGTCACTCTCACGTCGAATACCTTCGGCACCCATTGCTGGACGAGATGGGCAGTGGTGGCGAGCTGTTGCGGGTCGACTTGGGCGGGCTCGACCGGAGTGGTGTAGATCGCCTCGGCGACGGTTCTCTCACTGAGGACGAGCGAGGAGAGCGTCTTGCACACCACCGGGCCGTTAACACTGGCCGCGAAGTCGACCAGCGCCCCGTGATCGTTGGTGACCAGCGTTTGAGGTATGTCCAGCCCGGCATCCGCCGCAGTCTTTAGTTGGACGGGCTTGTACTCGGCGATCGCGACCTTGGCGGGGTTGTTGATCCACATCGCGTCTAGCGACGCCAGGACTCCGCCGAATCCGAGCCGGGCCTCGGCGGTTGCGAACACCGCATCCCCAGCAGACAGCCCTGATGGCAGGACGAAGCGTGTTGGGCGACGATAGTACGCCGCGCCGACCCGGTCGAGATCGATCTCCACATCATCGGTCCACAGCCGACCTCGCCACCGATCGCCTTTGTGTCTTGCCGCCAATCGCATCCGCACCGGGAAGTCTCCGACGTCGATACGAACCACGGAGGTCAGGAGCTTCTCCAGCTCGGCGACCACCGCGTCGGCGGTGTCGTCCTCGGCTGCGGTCAGGACCAGCACCGTTCTTGTCTCACTCATGGTGCCTGCGGGCTCAGGTGTCGGTATACGTGTCGGTAACCGTGTCAGTGACGACGTTGCCTTCATGGGATGTCTCACCGGGAGTCGACTCGGTCCACCTCGTCGCTGTGGTGTCGTGCTTCTTGTCGTCCCCCAGTCTGGGTACGCCGAGGGTCGCGGCGAACGGCCGCAACGCTCCCGGCGTGTGCTCAAGGGTGTTCTGCACGCCGCCGGGGTCGCTCAGCGGCAGCAGCGCCGGGCTGGGGAACAACGGGTCGGCGGGGCGTGGGACCTGACTCTGCACAAGCATTGCAGCCTCCATCTCGGTGCTCGCCGAGAGCAGCGACATCTCGTTGCTGTTGATCTTCTGCCGGATCTTGGTCAGGTTCGTAAAGCGCTGAGCAGGTCGCGGTGCTTGGCGTCGAACTCCCGCACCGCGGTCGAACTGGCATACGGCACGGCGGCACGGCGGAAGTCGGCGAGCAAGCGCCGGTCGCGGGCGGAGTCCAACCGCCGAATAACCGACGCCGCCTCGTTCGCAGTCCTGCATGCCTCATCGACCCGCCCCGCGCCGACGCGGGCCATCGCCAGATCACACAGCCACGCGGCCCGGTCGCGGGACAACGCCGGGTCGAGCAGCGCGACCGTTCGCCGCAGGTACGGCTCGGCCTCCTTGTGGCGTCCCAGAGCCAGCAGCGACCAGCCGGCGTTGCCCTCCACGTCCGCTGCGGTGAACCAGTAGATCCACGGAGGCTCCTCGTCGGGAACCGACCGCGACAACAGATCGGCCGCACGGGTCTGGGCACGCGCGGATGCGGCGGCGTCCCC
>JBOHEO010000420.1:0-1926 GCA_050701055.1 Pseudonocardia sp.
CCGCATTCATCCTGAAGGTGCACCCGTCGAACTTCGTGATCACCGGGTTCACCCGCTCGGTCGGGGTCGACGAACTCACCGATCTCGGCGTCCCGGTCGTCGCGGACATCGGGTCGGGCCTGCTCACGAAGCACCCGTTGCTGCCCGACGAACCCGACGCGACCAGCACGCTGGCCGGCGGCGCCTCGATCGTCACGGCGTCGGGTGACAAGCTGCTCGGCGGGCCACAGGCGGGATTGCTGCTGGGCGGACCGGGCCAGGGAGCCGAGCTGGTCGGGCAACTGCGCCGCCACCCCATGGCCCGCGCGCTCCGCGTCGACAAACTCATCCTGGCCGCATTCGAGGCCACCGTCCGCGGCCCGGACACACCCACCCGCCGCGCGCTGGACACCGACGCCGCAACGCTGCGGCGGCGCGCAGAAAATCTGTCGGCGGCGCTGGTCACAGCCGGGATCGACGCCGGCGTCGTCGACTCGGAGTCCACCGTCGGTGGCGGTGGTGCGCCCGGCGTGGTGCTACCCAGCGCGGCCGTGGTGTTGCCCGAGCGCTACGCCGCGGCGCTGCGTGCTGGCGACCCTGCGGTACTGGGCCGTCTCGAGCACAGCCGTTGCCTGCTGGACCTGCGTGCCGTCCCACCGGAGGCAGATGCCCAGCTGCGACAGTGCGTCCTGCGCTGCCCGTGCAGGTAGTCGCGACGGCCGGGCACGTCGACCATGGCAAGTCGACGTTGGTTCGGGCACTCACCGGGATGGAACCCGACCGCTGGGCGCTGGAGCGGGCGCGGGGAATGACCCTCGACCTCGGCTTCGCCTGGACCACGCTGCCGACCGGGGACACCGTGGCGTTCGTCGACGTACCCGGCCACGAGCGGTTCGTCGCCACCATGCTCGCCGGCGTCGGGCCGGTCCCGTCGGTCCTGCTCGTCGTCGCCGCCGATGAGGGCTGGATGCCTCAGACGGCCGAGCATGTCGACGCGCTGCTGGCCCTTGGCGTCCGCGACGGGATCCTGGTGATCACCCGCGGTGACCTGATGGAACCGGAGCTGGCCCTGCACGACGCCCGCGAGCACCTGGCCGGCACGCCTCTGGCGGCGCTGCCCTCGGTCTGTGTCTCGGCCCGCACCGGGGCCGGACTCGACGACCTGCGAGCCGCGCTGCATACCCTGACCACGGGCCTGCCGATCGCCGATGACGCCGCCGACGTGCGGCTCTGGATCGATCGGGCGTTCACCATCCGAGGGTCCGGCACGGTGGTCACCGGCACGCTCGGCGCCGGTACCGTGCAAGTCGAGGACGACCTGGAGCTCCGCACCCCGACCGGCGTGCGGGCGGTCCGCGTCCGCGCGCTGGAAAGCCTCGGCGAGCAGGTCGGGACCGTGCGCGGGGTCTCGCGGGTGGGTCTGAACCTGCGCGGACTGCCGCGCGACGCCGTGGATCGCGGCGACGCGCTCCTCACACCCGGCGCCTGGCTGGGCAGCGAGGTGCTCGACGTCGTACTGCACGGCGTCCGCGACACCACCGCCGACTCGAGATCGCTACCCACTTCCATGACCCTGCATATCGGTTCGGCGGCCGTGCTGGTCAGGGTGCGGCCGCTGGGACCCGACACCGCTCGACTACAGCTGCGCCGACCGTTGCCACTGCGGATCACCGACCGTGCGGTGCTGCGCGACCCCGGCCGCCGTCGAGTCGCGGCCGGGGTGACGGTGCTCGACGTGCGACCACCGCCCCTGCGTCGACGTGGCGCTGCCGCCCAGCGAGGCGACGAGCTCGCTCGGATGACCGAAACGCCGCGCGCCGCGGCCGAGCTGAAGCGCCGCGGCGTCGTCCGCCGGCGTGAGCTGGCGGCCATGGGGTTACCAACCGCTGATCTTGAGGCATTGGTCCAGGCCGGGATCCCCGCCGAGGCCGGCTGGCTGATCGACCC
>JBOHEO010000421.1:0-1871 GCA_050701055.1 Pseudonocardia sp.
GCTGGCGGCCGTCGCGCTGGGGCTGCTCGGGGCCGTCGGTCTGGCGCTGGCCACCCGGGAACCGGGGTTGGGCCTGCGGCTGTTCGCCGCGGCCGTCCCGCTGCTCGTCGTCGCCGGGGTGCTGGGCACGTGCCAGCCGCGCAATGACCCTCGCGCGGAGCTGCTCGCCGCGCTGCCGGTCGGCCCGCCGGTCGTGTTCGGGGTGCGGCTGGCGGCCGTGCTGGTGCTCGACCTTGCGCTGGCGGTGCTGGCCTCGGTGGCGCTCGCGCTGTTCGGGCATCCGGCCGGCGTCACGGACCTGGTCGCCGGCTGGCTCGGGCAGGCGCTGCTGGCCGCCGCGGTCGGCGTCGTGGGTGCCGTGTGGCACTCGCCGGCCGTGGGCGCATCCGCCGCGGTCGCCCTGTGGGGGCTCGGCACGGTCGTCGGCCCGCTGACCGGTGCGCTGCCGTCCTGGGCACGTGCGGGCATTGCCGAGTTCTGGGCGACGTCACCGGGGGCGGTCGCGGTGGCGATGCTGCTCTACGGCGTCGCGGTGCTGGGGATGCGGTTCTCCCGATCGGGGGGTGCAGCGGTGTGAACCGGTCCGGGTTCCCGAGCTACAGACTTGCTGTGACGAGCGCAGAGATGGTGCGTTACGAGGTGCGCCGGTGCGGCGTCGGAGCTCTCGCGGTGCCGACGGGCACCGCGGCAGCGCTCGGCGTGCTGCTGCTGGCCCTGTCCTCGAGCTGGACGGGATGGCTGGTCGGGAGCGTGTTTCCGGTCGCGGTCGGGATGGCCGCGGCGATGGTGATCGCCGGCGAGGATGCGCTCGAGCTGCACCTCACCCTGCCCACCGCCTACCCCCGCACCGTGCGGCGGCGGCTGGTCGTGCTGGCCGTCGTCTCGACGGCGGCGCTGGCCGGGCTGGTGGGGGTGCTCGCCGCGGCCGGCCGGGTGGCCGATCCCGTCGCGGTGCTGGTCACCACCGGATGTTTCGCGACGCTGCTGTTCGGCACCGCCGTGTGCGTGGCGGTGCGAGCCGGCTCCGCCGGCGGGGCGTCGGCCGTGGTGCTCGCGGTCTGGCTGGCCAAGCTGCTCATGCTCGACGGTGTGCTCGGCCGGTCGGGACTCGGCGCCGTGGTCGTCGCACTCGCCGGCGCGGTGTTGCTGGCCGTCGCGGCCCGGCTGCTCGACGACGAGGAGATTCTCATGAAGGGAGCATCGGCATGACGGTCCGGATGTCTGCACTGGCCGGCACGGTCGTGCACGAGGCGCGGATGGCGATGCGCGGCCGGGTGCTCTGGCTGTCGATGGTGCCCGCGGTGCTGCTCTCGGTCCTGCTGGGACTCGGCTCGCCGGCGGTCGGCGGCCTGGCGGACCCGGTGGCCAGGATCGGCGCGTGGGCGATGCTGCTCACGACGTTCTGTTCGATCGCCCTCGCGGTCGCGCTGGCCGACCGGTTCAGCCGGCTGCAGCGCAGCGCCCAGCCGGGGCTCGCCGAGCTGCTGGAGAGCACCCCCGGCAGCCGCTCCGTGCGGATGCTCGGCACGCTCGCCGGCCCGGTCGCGGTCGGCCTGGGCCCGGTCGCGGTCCTGCTGGCGCTCGTGTGCGTCGGGACCGCGGTGACCGAGGGCAACGCCGGGCCGGTCCTGTTCGCCGGGCTGGTCGCGCTGATCACCGTGGTCGTCCCCGGCGCGCTCGCGGCGACAGCGCTCGCGGCGCTGCTCGCGCTGCTGGTCCCGGTGGCGGTGGCCCGAGTCGCCGTGGTCGCGGTGTGGTTCTGGTCCACGCACCTCAACTCCGAGCTGCTGCCGGTGCCGACCCTCGCCCGGACCGTGTTCTCGCCGCTGGGCGGCTACCCGGCCGCCGCGTGGCTGCACGCCGCCCCAACC
>JBOHEO010000422.1:0-1848 GCA_050701055.1 Pseudonocardia sp.
ACGGGTGCGCTCCCCACGCACCACCGGCGGGTAGTGGACACCGCCACGGTCGTACCCGTCGATCCAGCGACGCGCGGTACCGCCAGGCAGCGTAAGGAGCCGGTCGACGTCAGCGAGGGCGTAGACCTGGCGATCGAGCAGCGAGACCGGCACGCGGAAAGTCTGACACGCTCACACCCACCCGCGGCGGACGTCCGGCACGTCGATCTCACCAGGGTCGCGAGAGCCACCTTGTTGATCTCGATCCACGAACTGATCCACGAACTGCCGAGCACTGGTGCCAGTAGCCCCCGGTTCTGCGCCTGTCGGGCCACTGAAACGCCTGGTCGCCTGCCATGTGGGCATCAAGCGCCCCAACTACGGACCAAGTGCCCATGGTGCTGGCGAATCCGGCTCCTTAGAGAACCAAGGCGCCGCCTCAACTGGCATGCGGGCCAGCTACGCTGGCCTGCCGCCCGCCCCTCAACCTCCGGCCTGGGTATGGCCGTCGGACCGCTAGCCCTGAACAGTACGAACGGTCGGGGCTAGATCATTGCCATGGCGCCGATGTGGATCTCTGGTCACAATCGGCGGCGGAGGTAGGCGGGCTGACCCCGTAGTGTCCATCTTTTCGCTGGCGGTATCGTCTGGTCATGTCGCGGCTCCAGCGCATCACGTCCGACCCGGCGATCTGTCACGGCCAGCCAACGGTGCGCGGGTTGCGTTATCCGGTCGAGAGTCTGTTGGAGCTGCTGTCGTCGGGTATGACGATCGACGAGGTGCTCGACGACTACCCGGACCTGGAGCGTGACGACCTGCTCGCCGCTTTGGAGTTCGGGGCACTCGCGGTGGGCGGTGGCCGAGTGGTCCCGCTCAGCGCCGCGTGAAGTTCCTCGTCGACGCTCAGCTCCCTGCTCGGCTCGCACGGTTCCTGAACGACGCCGGGCACGACACAATCCACACGTCGAAGCTCCCGGACGGCAACCGCACGACCGACCTGCGCATCGCAGAGCTGGCCGACAGCGAAGACCGGGTCGTGGTCACCAAGGATCGTGACTTCCGGGACGGCTACTTGCTGTCGGGTTCGCCGCACCGGCTCCTGGTCGTCGAGACCGGCAACATCACCAACGCCGCGTTGCTGGCGGTGTTCAAGTCGAACCTCGATGCGATCGTCGGTGCGCTCGGCGAGGCCGACTTCGTCGAGCTGGGATCTGAGGCGTTGGTCGTGCACCGGCGTCGAGGGAACGGACCAACGAGTTGATCTCTGGCCACACTCTCGGCCACGAACTGCGGTTGGCTGATGCCGGTGATGACCGATCCGGCACCCGACGATCCGGTGACGCGCCTGGTCGCCACACATGTCGGCATCAGCGACCCAGAGGGTTGGGGGTTCGAATCCCTTCGGGGGAACCATCGATATACTCGCCCTGACCAGCACGAATGGTCGAGGTGAGACCCATTTCCGGGGGTGGTCGGGTGATCTCTGGCCACACTAGATCAGCCTCAGCTCGTCGCCACTGAAGTAGGTGTCCTTCTGCAGCCGCTTGCGTACCGACTCCAGAGCCTTCAGCGCATCATCGAGAGCGAGACCCGCATTGTTTCACCCATCCTCCGAGACAGCGGAACCTCGCCACCATAGCCGGACGGTCAGGCCTTGCAGGGCAGGATCAAAAACCTACGCGTCCTCGTCGGCCGGCTCCCGAGGCACCCGATACGGGTCGGGGTCACCGGCCGGACGGGCGCCGGCGGCCAGCCGGGCGACCTCGGCGTCGGACTCCCGGGTGCGGGCCAACAGCTCCTCCATGCGCCGCGCCTCGTCCGGGACGACGTCGGGCAAGAACGCCAGCGAGGGGGTGTGCCGGATGCCCG
>JBOHEO010000423.1:0-1839 GCA_050701055.1 Pseudonocardia sp.
GGCGTCGGGCGGCGGTCGTGGCGGCGCTGCGCGCGGCGCACCCGTACGAGGAGCCCGCGTTCGACGTGCTGGAGCTGGCGGAACTGCCGACCACCCGCGGGCTCGGCCGGATCGGCACGCTGCCCGCTCCCGAGCCGCTCGCCGCGTTCACCGAGCGGGTGGCCGCAGCGCTCCCGGAGACGGCGTGGGGGGTCCGTGCGGCGGGGGACCGCGATCGGCTGATCACGAGCGTCGCCGTGTGCGGTGGAGCCGGCGACTCGGCCCTCGACGCGGCGATCGGCGCCGGCGTCGACGCCTATGTCACCGCCGATCTGCGCCACCACCCGGCCGCGGAGCACCTCCTCGCCGGCACGCCGGCCGGCCGGCCGACCCCGGCGCTCGTCGACGTGGCGCACTGGGCGTCGGAATGGCCGTGGTGTGCGCAGGCGGCCGACGTGGTGCGTGCCGCGCTGGGCGGTAGCGTCGAGGTCCGCGTCTCCGCTCTGCGCACCGATCCGTGGTCGATCGGGACCACCGGAAGGAACCTTGCATGAAGGCCGACCCCGCCGTCCAGCGTCGGCTGCTCGACCTCGCCGAGATCGACGCCGAGCTGTCCCGGCTCGCCCATCGCCGCCGCACCCTGCCTGAGCACGCAGAGCTGACCGACGCCGAGGGGGCGGTGCGGGCAGGTAAGGACGCGCTCGTCGAGAAGGAGACCGCGGCCGGTGATCTGGACCGCGACATCCGTCGCCTCGAGCGCGACGTCGAGGGGGTTCGGGCCCGCACCGAGCGCGACCAGAAGCTTCTCTCCGGGGCCGGGGTGGGTGCCAAGCAGGCCGTTGACCTGCAACGCGAGTTGGAGACCCTGGCCCGGCGCCAGAGCGTGCTCGAGGACGAGCAGCTTGAGGTGATGGAACGCCGCGAGGCCCTCGGCACCGACCTGGACCACGCGCGCGGGGTGCTCGCCACCGCGGAGCAGGCGCTGTCGGACGTCACCGCCCGTCGCGGCACCGCGTTGGGCGACATCGACACGTCCGAGGGCGGTCGACGGCGGGCGCGCGACGCGGTCGTCGCAACGTTGCCGGCGGACCTGCTCGCTGCCTACGAACGCCGGCGCGAGCAGCAGGGGGTGGGGGCGGCCGCGCTGCGCGCGCGTCGCTGCCAGGCGTGCCGGCTCGAGCTGGACCGCACCGCGGTCGGCGAGCTGCGCTCCGCACCCGCCGACGCGGTGGTGCGCTGCGAGGAGTGCGGCGTGATCCTGGTGCGCACAGCGGAGTCGGGGCTGTGAAGGTGATCATCGAGGCCGACGGTGGGTCCCGCGGCAACCCGGGCCCGGCCGGCTACGGCGCGGTCGTGCTCGACGCCGCCACCGAGGAGGTGCTCGCCGAGCGCCACGCGGGGCTCGGGGTGTGCACCAACAATGTCGCCGAGTACCAGGGCTTGCTCGCCGGGCTGCGCGCGGCCCTGGAGCTGGGCGCCACCGACGTCGAGGTGCGGATGGACTCCAAGCTCGTCGTCGAGCAGATGTCCGGGCGCTGGCAGGTGAAGCACCCGGCGATGAAGCCGCTGGCCGCGCAGGCCCGGGGATTGGTGCGCGAGCTGGGGTCCGTGCGCTTCGGCTGGATCCCGCGGGCCCGCAACGCCCGCGCCGACGCGCTGGCCAACCGCGCGATGGACGCACAGGCGAGGTGAGCTCGGCGTCCTGGACGGGCCAGCTCGGCGTCCCCACCCGGCTGTTGCTGCTGCGCCACGGGCAGACCGAGCTATCGGTGCACCGCTGCTACTCCGGCCGCGGCGACCCGGAGCTGACCGCGCTCGGCCACGCGCAGGCCGTCGGGGCGGCCGCCCGGCTGGCAGGTG
>JBOHEO010000424.1:0-1786 GCA_050701055.1 Pseudonocardia sp.
GCGTTGCGTCGCCGGATCTTCTTGAGCGCCTCGCGGCTGGGTTTGGTGAGCACCTTCGCGCCGCCGCGGACGTGGTAGCGGCGGATGGTGAAGGACAGGAAGTCGAACCCGGCGTCGATACGCCCGATCCTGGTCTTCTCCTGGTTCAGGGAAAGACCCCGTTCCTTCAGCCAGGCACTCAGCCGGTCCCGGACCGCCTCAGCCTGCCCGCGGTCGTGGCACAGGACCACGAAATCATCCGCGTAGGTGATGACGGTCGGGCATCCGGCCTTCACATAGCCGCGCTTGTCGTACTCGACACCCGCGGCTGCTTCCATTCCCTGTAACGCGACGTTCAGGAGCAACGGAGATATCTCTCCGCCTTGAGGGGTCCCCTCAAGGGTCGGAGAGTACCGGCCCCGATCGACCACCCCGGCTTTCAGCCAGGCGCGGACCTGTTCCCTGGCAGGGAACGCCCCGATCCGGCCCAGCAGGAAGTCGTGGTCAATCGTGTCGAACGCGGATTTCAGGTCGGCGTCAACCTAGATCATTCACGGCGGCCCGCCGTTGCTTGATCACGAGCGTTGTGGATCTTGAGTGGGCACGTTGTGGTGGGTGCGCACGGTGGGGCTGCCGAGGGCGCTCGGCTGGGCGCCGGTTCCACGGGCCGGCCGGTGGTGCGGTCGTTGGGACGGTGGTGACCGGGGGTCAGCCGGGGTGCAGGGCTTGCAGCCGGGTCCAGGCGGTGGCCAGGTCGTCGGCCCATGCCCAGCCTGGTGGGATCTTGAGGATGCGTCGTCTGGCGTGGCGGACCAGGCGGGCCGGGGCGGACAGGATTCGGAACCGCAGCGTCTTCGCGCTGGCCTTGGCCAGCTCGCCGTCCAGGCCGATGTGGCGCAGCCAGGCGGTCAGCGTGGTGGCCAGGGCGGCGAGCTGCAGCCAGGCGGCGTTGCGGCCGTAGTCGATGGAGGGCAGGTTGCGGGCGCCGCAGGCCTTGAACTGCTTCATCCGGTCTTCGACGTGGGCCTGGGTGCGATGGCGGGCATCGAGGAACTGGACCTGCCCGCCGGCGGTGTTGGTGACGAACGCGCCGTACTCCCACTCCGGGTGTTCACCGAGCTTGGCCGGCTTGTCGGCCGGGCGCGGGGTGCGCCGGGCGATGATTCGCAGGTCGCTCGGCCAGCTCGCCAGCCGGTCCCCTTCCGGGCCGTGTCGCAGGATCCCGGTCAGGTCCGCGACCTGCGCGTCTGGGTCGGGGTCGCCGTCGGTGTCCAGGGCGGGGCCCCAGTCACGCTCCCGCAGCTCGTCGATGCCGCGCTGGGTGCGTTCGTCGACCGGCCAGCCGATGGTGTACTCCACCCGCCGTCCCCGTCTGCCGTGCACCGGCGCGGTGTTCAACGACGTCAGGTGGTCGATGACCTCGTGGGAGGCGCCGGCCCCGTCGATGGTGACCAGCACGTCGGTGCGCCACCCGGCCGGGATCTGGGCGAACGCCGCGGTCAGCACCGCGACGTGGTCGGCGGCGGTGAACGACCCCGCGTTGCCCGGACGCAGCAGCACCGCCAACGCGTCCCCGATGTTGGTGCACCACGCGGTCAGGGGATGGAACCCGAAACCGCCCTTGTAGTGGCCGGCCGCCTGCGCCTTGGCACTGGCCGCCTCGATCAGCGTGGCGTCCAGCCGGATCACCAGCACCGGCCGCCCCGGCTCGCCGGGCGAGGTGGCGGGCCGGGTCAGGTCCTCCCCGGCGACCCGCACCGCGGGCAGCTGCCCGTGCCGGGCCACGACCGCCGCCCATGCCTTGGCC
>JBOHEO010000425.1:0-1780 GCA_050701055.1 Pseudonocardia sp.
GGTCGGGGCCGTCCGGGACGACGCGCTCAGGCGACTCTGGGGCTGGCGCGAAGGGCCGATCGGCCGGCGGGGCCGTGACGTCGCGCTCCGGGGCGGGGCGCTCCGCGGTCGGGGGCACCTCGGGAGCCCCCGGCGCCGGACCGGGCGGTTCCTCCACCCGCGGCGCCGGTGGTTCCGGACGCGGCGGCGCCACCGTTCCCGAGGAGAAGCTGAAGCCGCTGCCGGCCTGGTAGGTGCCACCGCGGCGCGGTGGCTGACTCTCCGGACCGACATCGCGCTCGAGTACCTCGGCCTCTCGCAGGCTGATCCGCCGCCGCTTCCCGAGCACCAGCCCGAGGGCGATCGCGATAAGCAGGACCGCCGCGACGACCGCGACAACGATCCACAGGGTCTCCGTGGTCACGCCTCCACCCTGTCACGCCGACCGCCGGCCCCGTCGACCGTGCCCGCCGACCCTGGGCAACGCTCCACCCCGCTCCCTTTCCCGCTCCCGGACCCGCTCCCGGCGGACGGACGAACGGCACTTTCGTCCAGTAGCTACGCACGAAAGTGCCGTTCGTTGCGCAAACCACCGGCCGCGGCAAGCCCAGGGGGTGTGTCAGGACGCCGGGCGCAAGCGCTGGGAGATCACCGTGGTGATTCCGTCGCCACGCATGGCCACGCCGTAGAGGACGTCGGCGACCTCCATCGTCGGCTTCTGGTGGGTGATCACGATCAGCTGGCTCGCCGACCGCAGCTCCTCAAGCAGCGAGATGAGCCGTCGCAGGTTGACGTCGTCGAGCGCGGCCTCGATCTCGTCGAGCACGTAGAACGGCGACGGCCGGGCCCGGAAGATCGCCACGAGCAACGCGACCGCGGTGAGCGAGCGCTCGCCACCGGACAGCAGCGAGAGCCGCTTGATCTTCTTGCCCGGGGGGCGGGCCTCCACCTCGATTCCGGTGGTCAACATGTCGTCGGCATCGGTGAGCACCAGCCGGCCCGCGCCGCCGGGGAACAGCGTCTCGAAGACGATCTCGAACTCAGCAGCCACATCCGCGAACGCGGCGGCGAACACCTCGAGGATCTTGTCGTCCACCTCGCGGACCACCGTGAGCAGGTCCCGCCGGGTGTTCTTGAGGTCCTCGAGCTGGGTGGACAGGAACCGGTAGCGCTCCTCCAGTGCCGCGAACTCCTCCAGCGCCAGCGGGTTGACCCGGCCCAGCAACGCGAGGTCGGACTCCGCACGCTTCACCCGGCGTTCCTGGGTGGCCCGGTCATACGGCGTCGGGGGTGGCGATTCCCGCTCGACAGGGGGCTCCGACCCCTGCTCGCCGGGGACCGCCCACACCCGCTCACCAGAAGGCGCCGACCCCTGCTCACCAGGGGCCGCCGACTCCCGCTCGCCGGACGGCACGGCGACCCGCTCCTGTGCCGCCTCGAACTCGGCCACGTCGGCCGCCGACGCCGGGACGGGTACCTCGGGGCCGTACTCGGCGAGGAGGTCCTCGATGCTGATCCCGTGCTGGTCGAGCACCGCGGAGGTGAGCTGCTCCAGCCGGATCCGGGCCTGCGCGCGCAGCACCTCGTCCCGGTGCACGGCATCGGTGAGTTTCTCGTGCAGCGCGGTGAGCCGCCCGGCGGTGGCGCGGGCCTCACCGAGCGCACGTTCCCGGGTGTCGCGGGCGACGACCGCAGCGTCACGCTCCGCGGCGGCGGCGGTCAGGGACACCGTGAGGCGCTCACCGGCGATCTCGCCCGCGGCCGACACGAGCCGGGCGGTCGTCACACCGCACTCGCGGGC
>JBOHEO010000426.1:0-1779 GCA_050701055.1 Pseudonocardia sp.
CCGTCCGGGTCCGGGCGGCCATGAAGCCGATCTCCACCGTCCCCCGGGCGTTGCAGACCGTCGATATCGCCACCGGCGAGGCCGCTACGGCGATCCATCAGCGCTCCGACGTCTGCGCGGTGCCCGCGGCCGGGGTGGTGGCCGAGGCGATGGTGGCGCTGGTGTTGGCCGATGCGGCGTTGGAGAAGTTCGGGGGCGACTCGCTGGCCGAGACCCGCCGCAACCTGCGGTCCTACCTGGACGTAGCGGGCGGCGGCGGTCGACCACTCTGACGGCGGGTCACTGTGTGAGTTTCTCCCAACCCCGGAACCCGACCACGCGACAGTGGCCGTCGGCGCAGACATGAAGTCAGCGCCGCGGAGCGTTCCGCGCGGCTGGACGGTGCACGACCCCTAACGCCTCTCCCGGTACCCCCTCCCTCCTGAGCAGCCGACAATACACAAATGCACTATGGCTATTAGGTACTTCCATGTAGTCATACACCGTGTCCATTCCTAACCGCCAATCATTAATCTCCTTGGCATAACCGGGTCGAGGCCAGGATTTCCCCGCTATCGCTCTATGCACCCGCAGGTACACCGGTCCATCACCATAACCTCCTGGGGGATGTATGAGCTGCATGCCGAGTCACCTTCTTGTGCCGGTATCAGAAATGCCGTCATTGCTGCTTGCGTCCCCTGCTGGTCCCACAACTACGGCCACGGTGGAGCCGGCATCAGCCTCTCCTGGGGATGCACCAGGGAGATCACCGAAATGCTCCATCAGAAACCAACCCGGTGACCGGTCGGTATCGACGACCTTGCCGTCGATACCGAGGTGTGTCCAGTCTTCGTCATGGCCGCGCCGCAGCGCGGCATGTAGGTCGGGGACATGGGCGGACAGAGAAGGGGGACGTCGAGGATGGCTCGGATAGGCGATCATGTGGAGCCTCTACGTGAGGACGATGGGCTACACCACACGCGCAACGGAGCGGCGCAGGCGGTGCACCGCCGCCCCGGTTCCTGGGTCATCGCGTGCGGGATCATCGTCCGGCCGCACACCGTGCCGTAGGTGCCGCGGCCCAGCTCGAATCCAGCAGCGGCCTGCTCGTCGGTCACGGCGTGCTCGTGGCCATCTACCACGCAGGTCATCCACAGGATCAACGACTCGGACATCGCATCGCGGGAGGTGGCACCGGTGGCAGCGTCGGGGGGAACTGCCGCCGGTGCCACCAGCTCAACCATCGCTGCCCCGGCGCGCAGCGGCGGCCCCGTCGGGCGACGGCTGCGAGCTGGTCACCGGTGAACGGGTCGGGTTGTCCGGCTGCGGGGTGGCTGCCTCGCCTGCCACCACACGCGGCCGCTGCTCGCCGCTGGGTATCAGCCCGGTGGCATCGACCACCGCGTGGTGTGCCTCGGCCCAGCACTGGCCCGCATTCGCCCACGGCACCGGTTCTGTTACGTCCGGGTGGTTGGCACCCGAGCCTCGGCGATACCAGCGGCCGAGCAATCGAACCAGACGCAGAAACCCCGCATCCTCTCCGTACAGGGCCACAGCCAGCACCCGCTCGCCCGGCTCAGGGTCACGCTGCGGCCACCAGTGCGGCCCATCCGGCGATACCAGCGGCAGCTGGCACCGACAACGCCGATCAGCCCCGCCGCCACCCGCAACGTCAGCCGAGCGCAATTCACTAGGTCGGTTCATGGCCCTTACTCTGGCGTTCATACCTGGCCGGAAACCCGGATTGACCATGCACGCTTGGCACGTTCCGTCCCGTCCGGAGCCTGCGAGGCGTTACCG
>JBOHEO010000427.1:0-1762 GCA_050701055.1 Pseudonocardia sp.
GCTGTGACTTAGGGCTTGCCGATGAACAACACGCTCAGTTCTTGGTCGGGTTGAGGGTGTAGTTCCATTCTGGGTGCCAGTCGTGTCGCCGCAGGGCGCCGCTGGTGTGCAGTTGGGTGATCTGTGCGTCGGGGATCTTGACGCCGGTGGGGTAGGTGCTGGTGTCGAGTTCGGCGTGCACGGTCAGGCCGGTGCGAGTGGTCGTCGCGGCGATGGCCTGCACGATGACGTCGTGGCTGGTCAGGGGTCGGCCGCGCCAGTTCATCGAGATGTGGGAGAACAGCCGGTGCTCGATCTTGTTCCACTTCGAGGTGCCGGGCGGCAGGTGGCACACGGTGATGGTGAGGCCGGTTTCGGTTGCCAGGGCGGCCAGTTCGGTCTTCCACAGCCGGGTGCGGTAGCCGTTGGAGCCGCCGCCGTCGGCGGTGATCAACAGGCGCGACGCGCCGGGGTGGGTGGTGGTGCCGGCGGTGTGCCACCAGCGGCGGATCGTCTCGACGGCGAACGCGGCGGTGTCGTGGTCGGTGCCGACGCTGACCCAGCCGGTGTCGGCGGCCATGTCGTAGACGCCGTAGGGGTTGGCCTTGCCCAGCTCGGGGTCGATGAAGTCGTGGACCTTGACCGGTTCGGGCTGCCCTCCTGGGCGCCACTCGCTGCCGGTGTTCTTGTACGGCCCGACGAGTTCCTTCTTCTTGGTGTCCACGCTGATCACCGGATCTCCAGCGGCCAGGTGCTCGCCGGCCTGGCCGTTGAGATAGGAGAACTGGGCGTCGCGGTCGGGGTGCTGGCCACCCTCGATCGTCTTGGCGTTGGCCTGCAGGCTGAAGCCCTGCTCGTGCAGCAGCCGGGCCACCGTGTCGGGACCGACTCGGTGCCCGGTCGCGGTCAGCTCGGCGGCCAGCTTGCGGGTCGACAGCGTCGTCCAGCACAACGGCGACTCCGGGTCTCCGCGCCGGGTCGGTTCCACCAGCGCGAGCAGCGCCGCGAGCAGCGTCGGGTCCGTCGCGGTCAACGCCTTGCGACCACCGCCGCGGCGGCGCACCCGCCGCAACGGCGCCTCGCCGGCTTCCAGCTCAGCGACTCCCACGGAGATCCGTGACCGCGAGGCCCCGGTCGCGTTGGCCACCGCGGCGATGCCACCGTGGCCCAGCGAGCGCGCCTCACCCGCCATCACCAGCCGCTGCTGACGCTCATCCAGATGCGGCAGCACCGCCTCGAACTTCGCCCGCAACGACTCCACCACGCCAGGTTCGATGGCCACTAGCACATCATGACCGACCACCATCTCAAATGGAGCACTTATTTATCGGCGAGCCCTTAGATTCGGCGCGGCCGACCCAGCGGAGGAAGGAGCGGGTGATGACCTACCCGGATCCGCGCTACGTCGGTCACCGCGGCGAAGTCAGCGCGACCTTCCGATCGGCGGGCCATCAGCCGGAGCTGACCTATTCCAGCGGCAACACGGTGCACTACCTGGCGACCGGGGGGTCGACGAACGGCCAGTTCGGCCTCTACCGGTGGGAGATGGGCGCAAGGCCCAGCGGCCCTGAGGTGCACTTCCACCGGTCGATTTCGGAGTCGTTCTTCATCCTGTCGGGGGCTGTGCGCATCTTCGACGGAGCGCGCTGGATCGACACCGCCCCCGGTGACTTCGTGCACGTGCCGGAGGGCGGAGTGCATGCCTTCCGTAACGAGTCAGGCGAGCCGGCGTCGATGCTGCTGCACTTCGCTCCGGGCGCGCCGCGGGAGGGCTACTTCGAGG
>JBOHEO010000428.1:0-1742 GCA_050701055.1 Pseudonocardia sp.
GCCCGTGGGCGAGCACGGTGTCCACCACCTCGTCGACGTCGAGGGCTCGGCGGTTGTAGACCTTCACCAGCACCTGGTTCTTGAGCTCCAGGGCGGCCTCGACCTTCTGGTGCAGGATCTTCTCATCGAGGATGTCGGCCACCCGCACACCGACCCGGGCCACCTTGTCCTGATAGGCCGGGCCGATGCCGCGCCCGGTCGTGCCGATCTTGGCCTTGCCGAGGAAGCGCTCGGTGACCTTGTCCATGGCGATGTGGTATGGCATGATCAAGTGCGCGTCGGCAGAGATCATCAAGGCGGTGGTGTCCACCCCCCGGGCCTCCAGGCCGGACAGCTCCTCGAGCAGCACCCCCGGATCCACCACCACGCCGTTGCCGATCACGTTCCGCACGCCCGGGGTGAGGATCCCGGACGGGATGAGGTGCAGGGCGAAGTCCTGTCCGTCGGGCAGTACCACGGTGTGTCCGGCGTTGTTGCCACCCTGGTAGCGCACCACCCACTGGACCTGGCTGCCCAGGATGTCGGTGGCCTTACCCTTGCCCTCGTCGCCCCACTGGGCGCCGATCAGCACGATCGCCGGCATGTGAAACTCCACTCCTGGACGCGCGTAGCGGCCGCGGCAGGCATCGCCCACCGCGGCGGGAGGTTGACGGAACAGGTGGACTCGATCGATTCGAACGTGGTGGTGCTGACCTGCGCCGACGGGGCGCGGGGGCGACGGTTCGCGGTCAACGGTAGTCCGCGCCCGATCCCCCCGCCGGGGTCACCCGTCGCCGGACGCACCACCGTCGCGTTACCCGCCCGGCCGGGCCGGGCGGACATCGACCCGGTCCTGCTCGACCTGGCCCCCCGGCGTGTCGTGGTGGCCGGCACCGACGCCGTCCTGGCCGCCGTGCTGCTGCGGCTGCTGCGCACCGACCGGTTGGCCACCGAGGTCGCCTACGTCCCAATGTCCCGCTCGTCCTCGGCGGCTGCGGTGTGGGGGTTGCCCCGCGGCCGGGCAACGATGGAGTTGGCCTTCGACGGGGCCGCCGTTCCGGTGCCACTGGTGCGTGACGACAACGGCGGCGTGCTGGTCGGGCGCGGCGAACTCCGCGACCTGCGCGGTGAGTGCTACTGCGACAACGTGCTGGTGCTGCGCGGCGCGGCGCGGCGGCTGGTGGTGGCCCCCGGGCCGGAC
Organism: Pseudonocardia sp.; assembly: GCA_050701055.1. GTDB lineage: Bacteria > Actinomycetota > Actinomycetes > Mycobacteriales > Pseudonocardiaceae > Pseudonocardia. The sequence goes on from JBOHEO010000428.1 coordinate 1,181, forward strand.
GGCATCGCGGCGCGGGCCGGACGCGGAGGGCGGCTACCGGACGGCCGTGTGCGGCCCGTGCCGCAGGTGACGTCGGGCCGGGGTTCGGCGGTCGGGCGGGCGGTGCAGGTCGGCTGCCTGCCCGTCACCGTCGTGTCGGACGGGGTGGCGCACCCGCGGGCCGTCGAACGGTGGACCTGGTACCGGCACACCGCCGACTGGCTGCTGGTCCGCCCTTGAGCCAGCGAAGATCGCCCCCGCCGTTGATCATCGAGAGTCCGTGCAGGGCGGCGGGCTGAATCCCGAGGTGACCAAGGGCAATCCGTTGCTAGTCGATCTCCAGCAACCACGGTTTCGCCTTGATCACCGCGTGCGGAGGGGGCATCGAGACATATGGAGGCTTATTCACAACCCACCCGATGATCATGCGACATAGGCTTTGACCTGCGAGGACGCGACCGGCTTCAGGGGTTGGTCGGGTCGCCCGGGGGAATCTCACCCCCGGGCTCCCACGGAACGGAACGTGACAGTCTCCCGTCATTCCGCTCTTCTCATCCCTTCCAGTCGAACGTGCGCACTAGGT
>JBOHEO010000429.1:0-1737 GCA_050701055.1 Pseudonocardia sp.
GACCTGGTTTGCGCCTGACTTCGCGATAGAGATCGGCGTGTCGATCAGACAACATCCGACGGGTCCTCCATCCCCAACAGGAGGATCTGAAGATGTCCGAGAACGAGTCGAGGAAGCGGCGGTCGAAGCGGTTCTTGTCGCCGTCGCAGAAGTACGAGATCTGGTTGCAGCTGGTGCGGCAGGAGGCGACGGTCGCCGAGGTCGCGGCCAACCAGCAGGTCGACCGGTCCACGATCATGCGGATCAAGCATGTCGCCAAGGACGGGGCGCTGGCTGCGCTGGCAGCGTCCAAGCCCGGGGTGAAGGGACGCGAACGCGACTACGAGCTGGAGCAGGCCAAGGCCGAGATCGCCCGGCTCTCGGAGGCCTGCAAGGAGCTGGCGGTGAAGCTGACGCTGGTGGAGGGAAAAGACGGTTGGGGCTGAGTGGCCGAGTCCCACACCGGGTGGATGCGGCCACCAAGGCAGGGTTGCTCGACCTCGTCGATGAGGCTCTCAACGCCGGCTGGACCATCCGCCGCGCCTGCCGGGCGGTGGAGCTCGGCGAGGTCCGTGCGCATCGCTGGTACGCGCGCCGCGCCCGTGGCGGGCTGGCTGACTCCTCGCCTGGTGGTGGCCCGGTGCACGGGATCTTGCCCGAGGAGGCCGCCGAGATCCTGGCGCTGTTCGAGGAGTGGGGCGAGGTCGACCGGTCCCACCGCAAGCTCGCCCACAGGGGCTCCTACCTGTCCCGGGTGTGGGTCTCACCGTCCACGGTCAGGAGGGTGCTCCACGTCGCTGACCTGCACTTTCGTCCGCTCCCGCGGCCCGGCCGGAGTAAGAAGCGGCCGTTCCCGGACTGGGTCGAGTACACCCCGAACAGCATCTGGATTTTCGATACGACCCACTTCACCAGAGCCGGGATGGCGGTGCTGATCATCGAGGACCTGGTGAGCCGGAAGTGGATCACCGAGATCGTCTCGGCCGAGGAGACCCACACCCAGGTCGAGGTCGCCTTCACCGCCGCGCTCGAAGCCGAAGGCCTCCTCGAGGCCGTCGATGCCCGCCACGACGACGGACTCGTCGACATCGACACCGACGACCAGGCACGACCAGTCCTGCTCGCCGTGTCCGACAACGGACCCCAGATGACCTCGGGCTCGACGCGGGAGTTCATGGCGCTGTGCGCGATCGCGCAGCACTTCGGCAGGCCCGGCACCCCGACCGACCAGGCCTGGATCGAATCGCTGAACGGGACCATCAAGATCGAGAACCCGCACCTCCTCGCCATCGAAGACCCCGCCACCCTGCGCGCCGAACTCGCCATCGTCCGGGCCCACTACAACCACGTCCGGCTCCACGCCGGGATCGGCTACGTCACCCCCGACGACGAACACGAAGGCCGCGGCGAGGCCATCCGCAAGGCCCGCGAAGCCGGCCTCGAACAAGCCCGCCTCCGACGCCTTGCAGTCAACCGAGCAGCACGAGAAGATGCCACCACCCAGGGACCCGACGATGTTGCTTGATTCCCACCGGATCTCTATCGCGAACTCAGAAACACCTCATTCTTCGCCGCATCCACGCTCGGCGGCCCCGCCCCGATGCGCCGCTACCTGCCCTACCTGATCCAACCCATCTGGGACCGAAAGATCGATCCCGGCAAGTATTCGACCTCTCCATCCCTTCGACGAGGCGGCCGAGGGCTACAAGGCAATACAACTAACGCCGCGCCACCAAGGTGCTACTCGCGCTGAATGCG
>JBOHEO010000430.1:0-1634 GCA_050701055.1 Pseudonocardia sp.
GCGCGGCCCGGCGCAACTGCGCGTCCGTGGCAGCCGCGGCACCGCCCGAGCCGACCCGGTCCAGCACGGCGCGCAGGCTGGGGCTGGCCAGGGTGATCGCCTCGGCCAGCGCGGGGTCCCGCCCCGCTCGCTGGAGCAGTGCGACGAGCGCGGGCCGGCCATCGTCGAGACGGACCGCCTCGGTGAGCGCAGGCTTGCACCGTCCTTCGGTCAGCGGCGTGCGCAGCAGGAAGACGTTCCAGGCGCGGAACAACGTGTTCGGCACGATGGGCTCCAGGTCTGGCCGGTGGGATGGCCGGGAATGGCCGGTGGGATGGCGCCTGCCCCGGCCGGGCGGGAACCCGCACCGGCCGGGGCAGCGGGCGCATCAGCAGCAGTGGCTGCAGCCGCTGCCGCCACCGTCGCTGGTGCAACCGGGCGTGCAGTACGACCAGCTAGTGACCGCGAACGGGGTGTTGATCTTCTCGATCCCGATGGTCAGGTCGAGTGCGAACATGTCGAGGTCCATCACGTCGACGGTCTCGACCGGGTCGTGCAGGGTGGTGCTGGGCATCGCTCCTCCTCGGCGAGAGATCGGCCCGGACGGTTCGCCGGGCCCGCGATAACGCAAGCAGTAGGCGTCCGGGCACCTCAAGCCCGCCGGCTCGTTCTGGCAGCGACGTCAGCGTCGCGGCAGGCCGCCGCGACCCGTTCGCGCGAGATCGGTGAACCACCGGCACCTGTTCTGCTACACACCGGGGTGTGCCATCCGACGAGGTGTTGCTGGCCGCTGTGGGGCGGGGCGAGGACGCCTGCCTGCGCGTGCTCTACGAGCGGCACGCGGCCGCCATGCTGCGGCTGATCCGCCGGTTGACCTCCGACCGGGGAGTCGCGGAGGAGATCCTCCAGGAGGCCTGGCTGGCCGTCTGGCGGTCGGCGGGCTCCTACCGCGGCGAGGCGTCGGCGCGCGCCTGGCTGTTCGGGGTGACGCGGCGGCAAGCGCACAACCGGCTGCGCGCGCCCCGTCCGCAGCTCGTGGACCTGGATCGGGCGGCGGAGGAGCTGGCCGACGGTGCCCCCGGCGTGGAGGACGTCGTGCTGGCCGGTCTGCGGGCCGAGGAGCTTGCCGTCGCGGTGCGGGGACTCCCGGCTCATCTCCGTGAGGTGCTCGTGCTGGTTCTAGTCGAGGAACTGCCCTACTCGGAGGTGGCCGCCGTGCTCGACATCCCGGTGGGCACGGTGAAGAGCCGGATGTCGCATGCGCGGCGCAGGCTGGCCGGCACGTTCGCGAGCACGCCCGACGGAGGAGGCCGGTCATGAGCCACCACGACGACGCCGAACTGGCGGCGCTCGCCCGCGAGGGCGTCGGCACCGGAGATCCGCACCTGCACGACTGCCAGGACTGCCGGACGCGGTTGGCGGGGTGGCAGCGCATCGCCGCCGCCGTCGTGGCCGACGATGAGCTGGTCGGTGCGCTGCGGGTGCCCTCCTTCGACGCCCTGCTCGGCGCCGCGTTGCGCACCGGCGTGGCCGGCGTGCGGGAGTCCGTGGCGCCGCCAGTGGCTGCCCCTGCTCCCGGGGCCGCCGCGTCGTGGCGGCTCGTCGCGGCGCTGGTGGGGCGGCAGCTGCGGCTGGTGCCGCGCACGCTGCTGGCG
>JBOHEO010000431.1:0-1617 GCA_050701055.1 Pseudonocardia sp.
GTGCCGCCCCCCGCGCCGGCGGCGGCGCCGGCCGAGCCCACCCGGCTCGTCGTGGCCGTCGACGAGCTTGGGCCCGGCTTCAACCCGCATGTGCTCGCCCACCTCTCCCCGACGACGACGGCGCTGGCCACGCTGGTGCTGCCGTCGGTGTTCCGCCCGGACGCCGACGGAATCCCGCGGCTGGACCGCACGGTCGTGACGAGTGCTGAGGTGATCTCGACCGCACCGTTCACGGTGAGCTACGAGATCGACCTGCGGGCATCGTGGTCGACGAACACCCCGATCGCCGCCGAGGACTTCGTCTACCTGTGGCAGCGGATGCGCAGCGAGCCGGGGGTCGTGGACGCCGCCGGCTATCGACTGATCACCGATGTTCGCTCGCGGGCCGGCGGCAAGGCCGTCGACGTCGTGTTCGCCAAACCCTATCCGGCCTGGCAGCACCTGTTCGCCAACCTGCTGCCGGCGTCAATCCTGAAGGACGCTCCGGGTTCGTGGGTCGGCGCGCTCGCCGGTGGGCTGCCGGCTTCGGGTGGGCCGTTCCGGATCGTGTCGGTGGACCGGGCTCGCGGTGAGGTCGTCCTCACGCGCAACGACCTCTACTGGGCCACCCCGGCGGTGCTCGACCAGCTCGTGCTGCGCCGGCTCGACGGCACCGCGCTGGCTACCGGGCTCGCCGCGGGCAACGTCGACGTGGCGTGGACGGCCGCCGCCCCGCAGCTGCGGCAGTCGTTGGCCGGGGTGCTGCCGCCCCTGTCCGTGCAGGCGTCGCCGCAGCCCACCGTCATTCAGCTGGCGATGCGCGTGGATACGGGACCGCTGGCCGATTCGCGGGTGCGCCGGGCCGTGGCTGCTCTCGTCGACCGGGAGGTGGTGCGGGCCGCAGTCGCGCCGGAGGCACTGCCGGCCGACGCGTTCGGGCTCGCTCCGTCCGAACCCGGATACGTGCCCACCGCCCCGCCCCGGCTCGGTCCCGAACAGGTCGGCGAGCTTCTGGTTGCGACAGGCTGGACCCGCACGGCATCGGGCCGGTGGACGGCCGAGGGCAGGCCCGTGCGCCTGGTGATCGGCGCCGCCGCCGAGCGGGCCGACGACATCCTCATCGCCGAGCTCGTGGCCGGGCAGCTGGATGCCGTCGGCATCGACGTGATCGTGGTGGCTCCGCCGGCGGCAGCGCTTTTCGGGCAGCCGACGGTGCCTCCGACGCCACCCACCGCCGCCACCCCGATCCCGACCACGACCAGCGGCCAACCGACGCCGTCTCCCCCGGCCGGTACCTCGGAGGCGGCGGTCCGGGTGGATCTCACCGTGCTGTCCCGCACCGTCGGCGGCGACCCCGGCACCGAGCTGGCCTCGGACTACGGCTGCCCCGACGAAACACAAGCCGCGCGAGCAGCCGGGGAAGCCCCGGCACCGTCGGAGGCCACGGCGGGTTCGTGTGTCCCGTCGCTCCAGGTACTGCTCGACACGCTGCTCGCCGGCGCGCTGAGCGAGGCCGTTCGGGACGACGTCGAGGGCGAGCTGTGGCGCCAGCAGCCTGCGCTGCCGCTGTTCCAGCCGGTTACGGTGGTGGCGAGCACACCCGCCGCCGCGGCGGCGACGGGCGTCGGAACCGGCCCG
>JBOHEO010000432.1:0-1608 GCA_050701055.1 Pseudonocardia sp.
GTCGTCACCACCAGGTTGAAGATGCGCTTGGACATGCCGCTCGCGGCGCGAGCGCCCAGTGCGTGCAGGGTAGGCGGCGCGAAGCCACCGATCCGGACCAGGGTGTCGGCGCCGACGGACTGGCTCGACGAGGTGTGCTCGCGCATCGCATGCGTGACCTGGTGCAGGCGCACCATCGGGCTCGACTCCCCGACCGGCAGGTCCACCAGGAACGACGACACCCGGTTGCCGAGCGAGCGCGGCGACGTCGAGCTCGGCACATCGGCCTCGCCGCGCACCGACAGCGGCACCATCGCGCGCATCGAACCGGACGCGGTGACCGGCTCGCCGCGCGACAGCAGCCAGTTGCGCAGCGCGCCGGCGACGACACTGAGCACCACATCGTTGACCGTGCAGCCATGCGCCGCCCGCACCGATCGATACGCCGTGAGCTGGGTGCGGGCCACCGCGAACCGGCGCTGGGTGGAGATGTCGACGTTGAGCGGGGTGCCCGGGGCCTTCCTGCTGGCCGTGCGGGCCATCGAGAACAGCTGCCCGAGACCGTCGATGACCTTGCCGACGGTGGCCATCGCATCCCCGGCCGCGACCCGCGCGGTCTCCACCAGCTCACCCGGGCGCGCCACGGCCTCCGCGACCGCACCGAGCACGAGCTGCACATCGGACGGCTCAGGCCGGGGCATCCACAGCTCCGACGACAGCGCTGGGCCGGTTCGCGGCTCGGGCGACGAGCTCAGTGAGGTGGGCGTCAGTGCCGGGCTTGGGTAACGCCGAGCGCCGCACGTGGTAGGCCACGTCGAAGTCCGGGTCGTCCACCCACACCGGGCGCGCAAGGTTGCCCGGAACGTGACGCACCTTCTGGCGGTAGCGCGGCACGAGGGCGATGCGCTGCTCGATCAGGTCGATGAGGCGGTCGTAGTCGAATCCGGTTCGCGGCCGTTGGAAGATCGAGACGCCGCCGACGTGCATCGGGGTGGTCGGCTGCTCGAGGTAGAGGAACGAGGCATCGAGGGCGGAGAGCCGGGGCGGCATGGGAGTGATCCTAGGTGGCAAGCTGCACACCGTGCGCAGCGTCGGCGGAGCCCCCAGCGGCGCAGCACCGGCGTCGCGTTCCCCCAAGGACACCTTCATCACCGTCTACGGGCGCAGACCCGTGCTCGAGGCCCTCGGCGACCCCGACCTGCGGGTGGACAAGGTCGTGCTCGCCGACGATCTGCGCGGCGAACCGGTGCGGGTGATCCTGGCTGCGGCGACGGCCCGGGGCGTCCCGGTGCAGCGGGCCTCCGCGCACCGGGTGAAGGTGCTGGCCGGCAACGGGCGCCACGACCAGGGTGTCCTGGCCGACGTGGTGGCGCCGCGGATGGCTCCCGTCACGGATTTCCTGTCCGGGCTCGGCGCGACCGCGCCTGCCGCCGTGCTCGTGCTCGACGCCATCACCAACCCGGCGAATGTCGGGATGCTGCTGCGCAGCGCCACCGCGGCCGGACTGGACGGGGTGCTGCTCCCCCGCCGCGGCGTGCCGGCGATCGACCCGCTGGTGGTGAAGGCCTCAGCCGGCGTCGCGTTCCGGGCCCCGGTGCTGCGCGCGGCCACCGCCGCGCAGGGCTGCGC
>JBOHEO010000433.1:0-1589 GCA_050701055.1 Pseudonocardia sp.
GCACAGCACTCCGGTCGCAGCGGGGTGGCTTTGCTCCGAACAGACCGCAGTAAAGCCACTGCGATGATGGTGGTGTCGTGATCGGGCACGGTCTGACCCGTAAAGCCACTGGCCGCTTGCCTTCGTGAGGACCTGTCGGCCGGCCCGAGCACGACGTAAGGCCCGCCGGCCGGATGAGTGTGACCTGATAGGAGCCTGGCCTAGAGGCCCCCTCGCAGTGCTGTCCACCCACCCGTCCGACGGTGACCGCCTCACCGCACACACGGAGGAGACAGCCATCACCAGCATCGCGCACACCCCACCGGCGCGCACCATCACCATCGGGGTCGACACCCACAACGACACCCACGTCGCGGTCGCGCTCGACGACCGCGGAGCCCGCCTCGGTGATCTCCACAGCCCTGCCACCACCACCGGATACGCCCACCTGCACACCTGGGCCACCAGATGGGGACCGAGCACCGTGTTCGGGATCGAGGGCACCGGCAGCTACGGCGCCGGACTGACCCGGTTCCTCCACACCGCCGGCCACCCGGTGATCGAGGTCAACCGGCCCGACCGGGCCACCCGCCGGCGTCGCGGGAAGAACGACACCATCGACGCAGAGTCCGCCGCCCGGGCGGTGCTGGCCGCGACCGCCACCACCACCCCGAAAACCGGGGATGCCGAGGTGGAGATGATCCGGATGCTCAAGACCGCCCGCAACTCCGCGGTCAAGGCCCGCACCCAGGCCATCAACCAGATCCGGGCCCTGCTCGTCACCGCCCCCGCCCCGGTCCGGGAATCGATGACCGCGCTGAGCACCGCAGCACTGCTCACCCGCTGCGCCGGGCTCCGCGCCGCCGCACTGCACGACCCGACCACAGCCGCCCGCCACACCCTGGGCCTGCTCGCCCGCCGCGCCCTGGCCCTGCAGTCCGAGTCCGACACGCTACGAACGCAGATCACCCGACTGGCCGCCACCGCGGCCCCCGCCCTGCTCGAGGTGTTCGGGATCGGCCCGGACAGCGCCGCCACGTTCTTGATCGCCGCCGGGGACAACCCCGACCGGATCCATTCCGAAGCCGCCCTCGCCGCCCTGTTCGGCGCCAGCCCCGTCCCCGCCAGCTCCGGGAAGACCATCCGCTATCGCCTCAACCGAGGAGGCGACCGCCAAGCAAACGCCGCCCTCCACCGCGTCATCGTCGTCCGTCTGCGTTGGCACCAACCCACCCGTGACTACATGACCCGCCGCACCACCGAGGGAAAGACCCGCGCCGAGATCATGCGCTGCCTCAAACGCCACCTCGTCCGCGAGATCTACCGCGCACTCCCACGACCTGCCACCGACCTGCCGCATGCCGCTTGACATCAATAGGAGCGTCCCCGCTGTGACCCTCAGTCGCGTAGGTACGCCAGTTGCGCTTTTACCGACCACTCGGCGGCCGGCCACAGGGTCTCGTCCACGTCGGCGTAGACCAGCTCCACGACCTGGCGCGCGGTGACGTCCGGGCCGAGCGTGGCGATCGCGGCGCGCACCTGCTCCAGCCGCTGCTCGCGATGGGCCAGGTACTCGGCGGCGACGGCGGGAGCGTCGGGCAGCTCCGGGC
>JBOHEO010000434.1:0-1588 GCA_050701055.1 Pseudonocardia sp.
TCGGCCACAGTCACTGTCGACCTAGCTTGTCGTGATGGTCACTGGTTGACGATGTTGTCAGGGTCGTCGAGCCAGATGTGATGGGCGCCGGTGCTGGTTGCGGTGAGGCCGAAGCGGGATCGGTCCGGGCGTCCGAGGTCGGCCCATTGTTTCGCGGCCGCTTCCACCTCGTCCCACACCGAACGCGACCCACCTTGTGCTGTGGGGTGGCGCCCATCCTGGCTGGTCGCGTCGATCTCTGCCCATGATCCGTCGCTGGTGCGCAGGAGGTGCACGCGGCCGTGCTCGCGGTCGATGTGTCCGGCGAAGCTGATGCTGGGCACGGAGAGGTTCAGCATGAACCGGAACTCGTGGTTGCTGAGAACGGACGGTGCCACGGTAGTGGTGGACCGTCGTGCACCGTCGATGTCGATGACCGTATTGAGGCGTCCGCCGTCGCGGAGGGGGTTCCGGGGGTTGGCTCGCAGCCACATGAAGTGCCCCGGTACGGCGAGGAAGCGGCCCTGCACCGTGTCGGGACCAATTTTGGTGGCGGTGACGAGGGCGCTGGACATCTCCCCGCGCACATCGGCCACGATCACCCCCTGGTCGCGCAGTTGAGCGACCCAGGAGGCCGGGATCGCCGGTACCGCACAGGTGGCGATGATGCGGTCGAACGGCGCCCGGGCGGGGATGCCGCCGGCTCCGTCGCCCGCAGCCAGGAACGGCCGGTAGCCGGCCTGGTCCAGGCGTGTCCTGGCCTGCTCGACGAGGGTGGGATCGATGTCGATGCTCGCGACGTTGCCGTCGCCGAGCCGGTGCGACAGCAGGGCCGCGTTGTACCCGGTGCCGGTGCCGATCTCCATGACGGTGTGGTTGTCGGACATGTCGAGCAGGCTGAGCATCCGGGCCATCAGGCTGGGTTGGGTGGACGAGCTGGTCGGCCACATCATGTCCGTGCCCGGAACCTGGATCTGCTGGGTGGTCAGCGACTCGTCGCGGTATATCGCGGCCAGCCATTCGGCGCGCAACTCCGGGCTGGCCCCGTCCATGATTGTGTTGTCGTCGCGGTAGAAGGACGGGACGAATAGGTGCCGGGGTACCGATGCGAACGCGGCGCGCCAGCCGGGTTCGAGCACCCCGAGGGTGGTGAGCTCAGCGGCGAACCGGTGTGCCTTGTCCTGCCAGTCGGTCATATGTCGGTGCCTTTCGCGAGCAGGCCGGCCACGGCGGCGGCGATCGGCAAGCCGACCCGATCTTGCAGCCACAACCATTGCCCGTTCGGGTTGCAGCCTCCATCTCGGTGCTCGCCGGGCGCAGCGACACCTCGTTGCTGTTGATCTTCTGCTGAAGCTTGGTCAGGTTCGTGAGGCGCTGAGCAGGTCGCGGTGCTTGGCGTCGAACTCCCGCACCGCGGTCGAACTGGCATACGGCACGGCGGCACGGCGGAAGTCGGCGAGCAAGCGCCGGTCGCGGGCGGAATCCAGCCGCCGGATAACCGACGCCGCCTCGTTCGCAGTCCTGCATGCCTCATCGACCCGCCCCGCGCCGACGCGGGCCATCGCCAGATCACACAGCCACGCGGCCCGGTCGCGGGACAACGCCGGGT
>JBOHEO010000435.1:0-1559 GCA_050701055.1 Pseudonocardia sp.
GAGGGAAGGTTGCCCTCCGGGTGTGGCGTGATCGGGCTGCGCCAGGTCGACGAGATGGCGCTCCGGCTCTCGGGCTGGGGGAGAAGTGCCCCGGTCAGGCCCCGCGAAACGAGTTGATCACCGGGGTAGACCGAGTGACTAAGTGAGTGACAACCACTCTGGGATGCGTCGGACAAACCCGGACCGAAGGCGTGATGGCGGATGTCCGCCGCGACGGTCGGATCAAGGTCCAATCCCACGTTTACCTATCGGGAATGGCCTAAGGTAACAGCCAATGACGGGCAGCGGCCGGAACTGTCTGCGCAGCTCAGCGGCACTGTCCGGAACCACGCAGCACCGTCCCGCGACATCGCCTCGAAATCTCTAGGTCGCAGGTTCGAATCCTGCCGGGGGCACCACAAGGATGGGGTCTGTCAAGAGAACGGTGGTGCGCCACGAGGCGCTGTTGATTCGAGTGGAGGTGGGAGACCTTCGCCGCTCGGCCGTCGTAGCGGCCGGGTGAAGCTGGCGGCAGCCTGATCCGCGAGACGGCGGGGAGGGTGGGAGCAGCCGCGACGAAGTCGGGTCGATCCAGCACTGCCGGATGGATCGGGCCCGGTGAGCGAGGCGAGGACGGTGGGGTCGATGTCCCGTCAGACGACGTTTTCGGCGGGCTCGTACGGCCGCGGCTCATCGTCGCCCCACCTCCACCTCGCGAGCCATAGTCTGCTCGTCATCCGTGACGATGTGGTCGAGAGCAGGCTTCAGGATGTGTCGGCCGAAGTCGCGCATGCCCGTAAGCGAGTACCAGGTCGAGCCGTAGGCGTAGTCCGGCTCGCCGGCCATCGCCTCGATCTCCTCCACCGACCGCGCGGGGATCGGCCAGGCGCCAGGGTGGAGGAACGCCTCGCCGACCGTCGTGATGCCCGCCGACCCGAACCGGAAGCGGGCCTCGCCCAAGGTGCTGAGCGCCTCGCAGGTCAGCTTGAGGAACAGCGGGTTGCTGAACTCGGGCCGCCGCCTCAATCGTGTGTACGGACGCCGCTGGTCCTGCGCGTCGACCCGAAGTCAGCGGCACCAGGGGCCCAAAGATATCTGACCCGAGTCCGCGAGTAGTGGTGCGACACGAGGGCCGAGATGGCGATAGGTGCCCTGCTGACCTGCGATGATCCTGCTGTCGAAGGCTGGATGATCACGGGTGGAAGGACACCTATCGGGTGGGTAGCGTACGTGAGATCAGGCGGTTGCGGCGGGCGGTGGGGATCGGCGCGCCGGACCCGTCGTTGACCAGTTATTCCGGGATGGTGGCGGTGACCGCGCTGCTGGACCGACTGAACATGATCAAGTTGATGGACGCGGTGATCGGTCCGATCAAGCAACGCGACCGCGGGTTCTCCGGCGAGGAGCTGCTGGTCGGGTTGGCGTGCGCGCAGCTGGCCGGGGAGGACTTTCTGGTCGGGCTGGACCGGTTCCGGGCGGATGAGGCCGGGCAGGTGCTCGCGGCGGTGCCCGGCCTGGCGTCGACGACCGGGGCCGGGCTGGCGCGCCGGTTCACCCAGGCGCAGTGGCGGGCGGTGGAG
>JBOHEO010000436.1:0-1556 GCA_050701055.1 Pseudonocardia sp.
GGCATCGTCCGGCCGTTCTCCACCGCGTCGTGGCGCGCATCGGTCGTGCAGGCCATCGCGGTGATGGCCGCACAGGGCTGCCCGACGCTGGTGCTCGCGACCGGCGGGCGCACCGAGCGTGGTGCGATGGCGCTGCTGCCCGACCTGCCCGAGGTGGCGTTCGTCGAGGTCGGTGACTTCACCGGGGCGGCGCTGCGCCAAGCGGTCGAGCTCGGCCTGCGCGACGTCGTGTTCGTCGGGATGGTCGGCAAGCTCACCAAGCTCGCGTCCGGCGTGCTCATGACGCACTACACCCGATCGCGCGTCGACACCGGGCTGCTCGGCGTGCTCACCCGGCGTGCCGGGGGGTCTGGGGAGCTTGCGCTCGCGGTCGACGGAGCCAACACTGCGCGGCACGCCTACGAGCTCTGGGAGGCGGCCGGGATGTTGCGCTCGTGCGGGGACGAGCTGTGTGCGGCCGTGCGCGACGTGCTGCAGCGCTTCGCCGTCGAGGCTGGGGGGGCGCTGCCGGCGCGGGTGGCGATGGTCGACTTCGGCGGTTCGCGAGTGGTGGCGGCCACGGAGCCGGCGTGGGTGAGCAGGTGAGCGCGTGCGGGTGGTTCGAGCGGGTGGTGTGGGGGTGGTTCGACGGCCCTGCCGCGCACCACGGGCGGGTGGGAGCGGCGTGACCATCACGATCATCGGGCTGGACGGTGACGCGCTCCCGCCCGGGGCCGCCGAGGCCCTCCGAACCGCGCGGCGTGTCTACGGCAGCCGCCGACACCTGCGGGCGGTACCCATCCCGAGGTCGGCCACCCGCAGCGAGCTGGTGACCGTGAACCGCAGCGCCCTCGCGGCGTTGCAGGAGCGCGGCGAGACCGTCCTGCTGGCCAGCGGGGATCCGGGGTTCTTCGGAATCGTGCGGATCGTCCGTGAGCTCGGCGTGACGCCCAGGGTGCTCCCGGCGCTGTCCAGCGTGGCTACCGCATTCGCCCGGATCGGGCGGTCCTGGGACGACGTCGCGGTCGTGAGCGCGCACGGCCGCGAGCTCGGGCCCGCGGTCAACGTCTGCCGGGCCCGGGCCGCGACGGCCGTGCTCACCGCACCGGGTGCCGGGCCGGCCGAGATCGGCGCGGCGTTGGCGGGCTGGCCGCGGACCCTGGTGGTCGCGGAGCGTCTGGGCGATCGGTGCGAACGAGTCGTCACCGTCGATGCCTCCGACGCCGGGTCGCAGGAGTGGGATCCGGTGAACGTGGTGCTCTGTCTGCGCGATCCCGACTCGGTCCCCGCCCGGGGCTGGTACGCCGGCGGCGAGCCGGTCCCGCCCCCCGGCGGCTGGGCGCTACCCGAGGACGCGTTCGACCATCGCGCCGGGATGATCACAAAGGCGGAGGTGCGCGCGACGGCGCTGGCCCGGCTCGCGCCCCGTCCCGGCACGCTCATCTGGGACGTCGGCGCCGGCTCGGGTGCGGTCGCGGTCGAGTGCGCCCGGCTCGGCGCTGCTGCGCTGGCCGTGGAGCGCCGGACCGACGACGCCGAGCGGATCGCCGCGAATGCCGTGGCGCACGGCGTGGAGG
>JBOHEO010000437.1:0-1547 GCA_050701055.1 Pseudonocardia sp.
GGCTGGGCGCGGCGGGCGCCGCCGGCCGGTCCCCGGGCCGCCGCGGCGGCTCGACGACGGTGGCCCGCCCCGATCCGTCGGGTAGGCCGTCCCAGTGCACCTGGTCGACCACCCAGCTGCCCCGCTGGGCAGCCCGCGGGTGCACCGCCAGCAGGGTGGGGGCGGCACTGGCACCGTCGACGACCAGGGCGTGGATCGCGATCAGCTCCGGGGTGGCCCGGACCTCGACCCGCTGCCCGGCCCGGACCCGCCGCGCCGGCACCGAGTAGCAGCTCGCCTCGAAGCTGATCAGGCAGTCCTTCCCGACACGCCGCAGGTGCCGGTCACAGACAACGTAGGGCACCTCGGGCAACGGTCGCAGCCCGGCCCGGTCCGCCTCGGCGCGGACCGCGATCACCTCCCCATGGGTACGGTGCACGCCGGCCCGCCGGCCCGGCAGCCATTCGGTGAACGCGGCGTCGAGGTCGGCCAGGCTGTCGAAGGTCCGACCGGCCAGCACATGCTCGCGGACGATCAGCACCTGCCGCTCGACCCGGCCTTTTCCGCTCGGCCGGTAGGCCGCCAACGGGTCGATCGTGAACGCGTAGTGGTCGGCGAAGGCGGCCGCTTCCGGGTGCAGCGGCACCGCCAGGCCGGGCGCGACATGCCGCTTCACCACGGTCTTCGTCCGGTCATAGACGATCGACCCCGGCACCCCTCCGAAGTGCGCGAAGGCGCGTCGGTGGCAGTCCCAGAACGTCGCCAAGTCCATCGACGCGGTGAAGCAGCTGAACGGGTCCCGGGAGAACGACAACGTGAAGTGGAACGAGTACACGTGCTCGATGCCGACGTGGGCGAGCAGGTCCCCCTCCTCGCCCCAGTCGACCTGCCCCTGCGCGCCGGGCACCACCTCGAACCGGCGGTGCAGCCCAGCCAACCGGTTCTCATCGTGTTCGGCGAGCTCGACCGCGATCCGCGGCCTGGCCTCCGCCAGGTGCATCTTCACCCGCTGATAGGAGCCGGTGAACCCGTGCTCGGCGACCAGCCGCTCGTGCACCACGCTGGCCCGCAGCGTGATGTCGCGGCGCAGCCACGCCTCCACCACCCCAACCAGCGGGGCGATCACCCGCGGCTGCGTCCCGGCCCGAGACGGGGCCCGCGGCGGCACCGCCACCCCGTCGACGTTCAAGTACTTCTTCACCGTCCGCCAATCACAGCCGCACTCCGCGGCGATCTCGGCGTAACTCGCACCCGCGTCGAACAACACGCGGAACCGACGAATGTTCATCCAGGACTCCGGATCCAGAATCATGAGCAGAGATCACCCTTCAGGTCCGTCTACTCGGCGGTGGACGAACCGAAGGGTGATCACTCTCGAGGGTCAGCAGGGCGCGACGCGCCGGAGCCCCTCCACCTACACGTCAGGTCGTACCCGAACCAGCACGTGAGGTCGTACGCGGACAGATGCGGTGACGGTGATCGGAGCGGCGCTGCTGGCCAAGGCCGCGGGGGCTGGACACCGCCGGATCGCCGCCGGGCTGGACCTGCCGGCCTCGACGGTGCGGGGG
>JBOHEO010000438.1:0-1534 GCA_050701055.1 Pseudonocardia sp.
CTCGTGCGGCTACTTCCAGCCGATGTCCAGGCCCGCTACCGCGAGGAGTTCGCCGCCGAGCTGGACGGACTCGTCAAGGACGGGGTGACGTGCCTCGCCCAACTCGCCTACGCCCTGCGGCTCAGCACGCGCATCTGGTCGCTCCGGTCGGCGCTGCGCGCCGAGGCACCGACGCCGAGGGGGTCGTGATGACCTGGGCCACCGCGGCGAAAGGTGCCGGAGTGCTCGGCGTTGGCGCCGCAGGTGATCCGGCAGACCCGGCCGCGCCGCCCGTCAAGGGCTGCGGGCAACCTGCTCCTGGAGCTGGCTGGCGGCCTTCCGTTTGCGCCACAACATGACCCTGCTGGTCAATTCGTCGGGGCTTGCGGTGATCTTGTCTGGTGTGTGGTTGCCGTTCCGGTCCGCTTGGGTCTCATGATCGGTGTTGGTTGGTTTTCTCTGTCCCTGGCCGGGGGGTGTGGTTCTGATGTGTGTGCAGCCACGGTCGTGGCTGAGGTGCCCCGTTGTTCACGGACCACGACCCGATAGGGTTTGATCCGAAGGGTGGCACCGGGAATGCCTCGAAAGTACCGCAAGTTCAGTCCCGAGTTTCGGGATGAGGCCGTGCGGCTGGTGATCGAGAACTCACGGCCGATCGCTCAGGTCGCTCGGGAACTCGGTGTGAACGATGGAACTCTAGGGAATTGGGTGAATCAGTACCGAAATGAGCACGCCGATGAAGAACCGCCGTTGACGCCGACCGAGCGTATACAGCTGGCCGAGGCCCAGCGGAACTCCGCATGGAGAATAAATTCCTGAAAAAAAGCCGCAGCGTACTTCGCCCGGGATCCCCGGTAGCCGAGAAGTACGAGTTCATCGACTCGTGCCGAACCTGCGACGCGACGTACGCCTACCCCGTGAAGAAGATGTGCACCTGGCTGGACGTCTTGGTTTCAACTAGTGAGAGCGCCATCGGCGTTTCCTAGCAATTCGCTGAGCTTCTCACTCGGCGTGGCCCATTCTAGCGTACGGCGTGGACGGCCGTTGAGGCGGTCGGCGATCGCGTCGAGTTCGGCCTGACTGTGGACCGAGAGATCTGTTCCTTTCGGCAAGTACTGCCGCAGAAGGCCGTTGGTGTTCTCGTTCGAACCACGCTACCACGGCGAGTGCGGGTCACAAAAGAAGACTAAAATATCGGTGGCAATGGTACACCTCGCGTGTGCCGCCATCTCCACACCTTGATCGTGTGTGATCGACCGCCACATGGCCTCGGGAAGTCTCTTGACGGCTGTGCAGAGCAGGAGCGCGACTCGTCCCGCGGTGCGGTCGTCGGGGATTTTCTGGAGGAAGACGAACCGCGTGGTCCGCTCGACCAGCGTGAGAATCCGCGACTTCCCCTTCGCACCGATGATCAGGTCGGACTCCCAGTGCCCGGGGACGGCTCGGTCGTCCGCCTCGGCTGGCCGCTCGCTGACGGTGACCATGCCGGTGATCCGGGCCGTCTTGGGTCGTGACGTGCCCCGTGGCCTGCGGTGCACACGCCCGGTCCGCAACG
>JBOHEO010000439.1:0-1512 GCA_050701055.1 Pseudonocardia sp.
GGCTGCTGCGGGTGCGAGGGTGACTTTCTTGCCGGTGAGGTGTTCGAGCTGGCGCACGAGGTCACGTTCCCGGCGCCGAGTGTTGATCTTCGTCTGGTAGTGGTCGGAGCCGAGGTCCTGGTAGTGGGCGTCGGGATCGTTGAGCAGGTGCCAGATGATGGTCAAGATCGAGTTGCCGGCTGCGACGATGGCCCGGCTCTTGCCGATCCGCCGGGCCAGGCGCCGGTAGCGTTCGCCGAGGAACGTATCGGTCCGGGACACAGATGCGACGATCTCGCCGAGGGTGCCGGCCAGCCACGGGTTGCCCTTGCCGGTGGACCCACCGCGTTTTTTGCCTGCGGAGTTGTGGTCGATGGGGGCGAATTTCGCCCACGACACCAGGTGCGCCGCGCTGGGGAACCGGGTTACGTCCACGCCGATCTCGGCGATGAGCTCCTGGGCGGCGGTGATGCCGACTCCGACGATCTCATCGAACCGCTCGACGTCACGGGAGAAAGGGTCGATCACCGCCTCGATCCGGGCGCTGACAGCGTCGACCTGGGAACTCAGAGCGTCGACATGGTCCAGCATCGCCTGCAGGAGGAACCCGTGGTGGTCCTCGAAGTGACCGGTCAACGCCTCCTCCAGCACCGCGACCTTGGACCGCATGCTGCCCCGCGCCATCTGCGCCAACACCTTCGGGCTGCGTTGCCCGGTGATCAACGCGGCGAGCATCTCCCGCCCCGACACCCCGAAGACGTCACTGATCACCGACGACAGCTTGATCTGGGCGTCCTCGAGCAGCTTCTCGACCCGCTGCTTCTCCCGGGTCCGCTCCCGGATCAACGAGCGGCGGTAGCGGGTCAGGTCCCGCAGCTGCCGGATCGGCTTGGGGTGCACCAGGCTCGGTGAGCACATGCCCCGCTCCACGACCTTCGCCAGCCACACCGCGTCGAGCTTGTCGGTCTTGGGTCGGCCGGGCACGTTCTTCACATGCTTGGCGTTGAGCAGCCAGCAGGTGAACCCCTCGGCCTCCAGCAGGTAGAACACCGGCTTCCAGTAGTCGCTGGTGGCCTCCATCGCGACCAGCTCGATCCGCTCGCAACGCAACCAGTCCGCCAGCTCCAGCAGCGACCGCGACAACGTCGGGTACTCGCGGATCTCCTGGCGGCGCCGATCGGGCCGGTCCTCGTGCGGCACCCGCACACACGCCATCAGAGCGGCCTTGCCCAAGTCGAGAGCGGCTACCCGCTCGACGAACTCAACCGGTTCATCGGTCGTTTCCATGTTCTCACCCCAACCACGCCGATCATGAAACGGACGGGCGTGGCTGCCCGGGAAGCCAGCGGGGCAGCAACAGAGGCGAACTCTCGTGCTCGAAGCAACAATGCAGGGCCCCTACCAGCAGCTCCCAGCGTCAGACTGAGTCACGGCCTCAAACCGAGGCGCCAAGCAAGCACGACGTCACAGGCAGCCACAAGCCCCATTTTCAGCCCGGCACGGGCGCCCCGCCAGGGGCACTCACGACTGAGT